>JANQPU010000023.1 GCA_028285315.1 Acaryochloris sp. IP29b_bin.176 | reverse complement strand
ATGCCTGTAACCGTTGATTCCTCGTTTCCTCTGGCTAAATGTTGTGATCAGTAGCAACGTAGTATCAGTACTTTCAGGAAAGTTGCACATCGCCTGATTTGTCTATGTCAAACACAATTCTGGTGCCGAATGGTTAACAGTTGGTGGGTCATCAGTGATGTGATTATTCTGATCAACCAAGACCACCTGGGGCTGAAACCCTTCTATCTCCTCAGGTGCCAGTTGGGCATAGGTCATAATAATCACCCGATCACCACGAGTGCCGAGTCGTGCGGCTGCTCCGTTTAACTCTACAGCGCCAGAATCGGTAGGCGCTGGAATGGCATACGTTACCAGTCGTTCGCCATTATTCATATTCACCACCTGAACCTGCTCGTAGGGTAGAATGCCAGCCGCATCTAGTAGTGTTTGGTCAATACTAATGCTGCCAACATACTCGAGATTCGTCTCAGTCAGTGTGCAGTGGTGGATCTTGGAAAATAAAAAGGTGCGATGCATACATCCTATTTTACAGTCAGACTATCAAGACTGACTGTAGGCAAGATAACCGATCCTCACCTACATATCCTAAGATAGGGAGCTGATACGCTTGTTCGAGTCCGCGCCTATCTTGAGATTCAGGACTATGGCTTCTACCATACCCTTAATCAGTACTGTGAGCCAGTTTGATCAAACAATCTGGCAAGTTGAAAGCTCAGTTCGACAAACAGGCGAGTGGGTTGAGTTTCAATGGCAACGGTTAGGAAGCTGGATCTGGGGGAATGAGTCGGCTAGTCTCAATACACCGACTTGGTGGGGTGATATCCTTCTGTGGATTGCGCGCGGGTTGGCGTTACTCATCGTTCTCTGGTTGTTGCGAGTTCTCTATCGACAACTCAAAGGTTGGCGACGTTGGTTCACGAAAAAGATTGCCCTTACTGATGCGATTCAACAGCCCCTAGACTCAGACTTGACCAGTGTCCAAGAGTGGCTGCAACAAGCCGTCCACGCCCAAGCAGAAGGTGACTATGCTGGAGGCTGCCGCGCCTTCTATATGGCCCTGCTCCTGCGATTGGAAGAAACCGGGTGGATCTATCGCGATCGCGCCTTTACGAACCAGGACTATTTACGACGATTGGAATCCCAATGGGTTTTGAAGGCTAAACCTACCCGTTTGCAGGCGGCTTGGCGGCAGATTTTTCAAGTCCATGAAGCTTCCTACTATGGCGCTGCCTCCGTGGCCCCTGAGACCTTTCAGTCCTGCCAGCAAGCTTACGAGACCCTAGATGGTGAATTGGAACAGCCCCATGAGGTCAGTTCATGACCCAAACTGCCCAATCTTCACCCACCCAAATTACCCCTAGAAATCGTTTTGGGAAACAGTGGTTATGGGCGATCTTGGGTGCAGTGATTTTGCTGATTCTCCTAGTTGTCAGCGCGCCCAATCAGCAAGAGGGGTCTACTTATAGTCGTTCCAATAAGGGCTATCGAAGTTGGTATGACTATATGGTTGAACAAGGCCACTCCATAGACCGTTGGCAAAAGCCTTACTCTGAGCTGCAAGGCCAGAATCAGACCTTGATTCGCATCACCCCAAGCCTCGAAGAAGCCAGGGAACAGGCTCCATCTTGGGACGGTTTTGCATCATGGGTGGAGCAGGGAAATACCGTTATTTTGCTGACCTGGGATGGACCGGTCACGGCTGCCCCATTCAATAGTGATCTCACCAGTGAAGCAGGTCCAGTCCGCATTGAAACAACTCGACGTAAAACCCTTGCTTCTCAACATCAAAGCAATCTCCAAGATGACTATGGGAGCGTCGTTTGGTCACAATCATTTGGTAAAGGCCAGATGATTTTTGCGACCTATCCTTGGATTGGGGCCAATATTTATGCAGATCAGCCTGGCAATTACCTGTTTCTGGAGCAGTTGGTTTCTGAGACAGGGACGATTTGGATGGATGAATGGTTACATGGCTATCGAGATAAACAAAACCAGACTGCAGAGGATCTTCGCAATCCTGAAAACCTCTGGTTATTTTTTGCTCAAACTCCCGTTGCCGCTGTGGCAGCCCAATTATTCCTACTGATATTGTTTTGGATTTGGGGCCATAATCATCGTTTTGGTTTACCCTTGCGTCTGCCGCAAGCGGCCAAAGACAACAGTCAGCAATATATTCAAGTGCTTGCTGGTACCCTAAATCATGCCAATCAACGAGAATTAGTCCTTACCCAACTCAGTCAGTATCTGCGGCAATCCTTAGCCCAACGCTTAGGTTTCACCAGTTGTTTGGATAGTCAGTTACCGCCAGATATAGCCTTAGCAACTCAGTGGTCGGCGGTAACTGGACGGAACGGCCAAGAGTTACTAGAGTTATTACAACAATCAGGTCAGCAGTCTCTCACCGATCAGACGCTGTTGGCTTGGGTTAGCAAAGCCGACACTATTTTGCAGGATATCCCTTGAACCAATCCTTTAAACGACTCCAACAGCAACTCAGCCAAATTGTCATTGGTCAAGACCCCATTGTAGAAGGGTTGCTGATTGCGCTGTTGGCGGAGGGACACGTTATTCTTGAAGGGGTCCCTGGCACTGCCAAAACCTTAATTGTCAAGCTGCTCGCTACGCTTATTAGCGCTGATTTTCGACGCATCCAGCTGACACCGGATGTCTTGCCCGCCGATATTTTGGGAACTAATATTTTCGATTTCAATAGCAAAAGTTTTACCCTCAGTAAGGGACCCATCTTTACCCAAATTTTGCTGGCGGATGAAATCAACCGCACGCCACCCAAGACTCAGGCAGCACTGCTGGAAGCGATGGAAGAGCGGCAAGTAACCCTTGATGGTAAAACGATTGCCTTGTCGAAGCTGTTTTGGACCATTGCGACTCAAAATCCGCTGGAGTTTGAAGGTACCTATCCGCTACCGGAAGCCCAATTAGACCGATTTCTACTGAAGCTCGTAGTTTCCTATCCGGGTAAAGCCGCTGAACAGCAGATGCTCCACAATATTCTCAGCGGATTTGAGCCTCGCGATTTAAAGCAAATGCCACTGGAGCCTGTGGTGACGGTTGAGCAAGTGCTGGAGGCTCGGCAACAGGTGCGTCGCATTCGTGTGGAAGGTCCGGTTCTTGATTATTTGCTAGAGCTAGTCATGGCGAGCCGACAGCAGACTGAACTCATGTTGGGAGCTTCACCGCGGGCTGCTGTTGGCTGGCTCCGGGCAGCTCAAGCCTATGCTTGGCTGGCGGCTCGGGATTTTGTGACTCCCGATGATGTGAAAACGATGGCTGCTCCCTTATTGCAACATCGCCTGATTCTGAAGCCAGAAGCGCAGTTAGATGGTGTTTCTATGGATCAAGTGATTCAAGCTCTGCTGACTCGCGTACCGGTGCCCCGATGACTAACGCTTCCCAGCCTGAGTTTATTTCCCCCTTTCATCGGCAAGCTGATTTGGTGATTCAGCCTCCGCCCCCCTCAAAACCTCGCCCACCGCAGCCTACTGTCCCGCATTTATTGCCCACGGCCCGCTTGTATGTCCTGTTAGGACTGGGGTTACTCATTCCCTTGATTTTGGCTTGGATTCCAGGGAATGGTATTGGGGTCGGCTGGGCCGTCATGGCCCTCTACGACATCACTGTATTGATTTTGACGCTGGTCGATTATCAGCGATCGCAACGGTGGAACATCCAAGTAACCCGTCAGTGCGACGCTCGTCTGTCGATTGGTCGGGATAACCCTATTCACTTAACCGTAACGGTTGGATCCGGCCCTGACAAGGCGAAGCAGACGCAGCTACAGCTTCGAGATAGCTATCCCCAGGATTTTCAAGCCGATCAGGAGCAGCTGATTCTCCAAATTGCTCCCCACACAGCAACCGACGTTACCTATTACGTGTTTCCTCCCCGACGAGGGGCCTTTCAATGGCAAGGATTGACCTTGCGGTTGCTGGGCCCTCAAGGGCTGGCGTGGAAAGCTTGGCAAATTCCCATTGAGACCCAGGTGGATGTCTATCCCGATTTGATGGGATTGCGGTTACTGTCTGTGCGCTTGAGCTTGGAATCAGCGGGAGGAGTACGTCGGCGTCAGCGGACTCTGGGCGGAACGGAATTTGCCGAGTTGCAGGAGTATAACCGAGGCGATGATCTGCGTCTAATTGATTGGAAAGCAACAGCTCGTCGAGGTCATCCCCTGGTCCGAGTCTGTGAGCCAGAGCGAGACCAACCGTTATTGATATTGCTAGATCGAGGGCGGCTGATGACGGCCCAAGTTGCTGGCCTGAAGCGGTTTGATTGGGCTTTAAATACCACTTTATCTTTAGCGATGGCGGGGTTGCGTCGCGGCGATCGCGTCGGCGTTTGTGTGTTTGACAATGAAATTCACACCTGGATTCCCCCTCAATCGGGGAATTCCTATCTATCGCGGATCCTAGAACAGGTGTATAACCTAGAACCCGTGATGACGGAATCTGACTATGTGGCAGTGGCCAGTCGGGTGCTCAGCCAATATACACGACGGGCTCTGGTCGTTTTGTTGACGGATATTGTGGATGCGATCGCATCGAGTGAACTCCTCGCAGCCATGGCTCGGCTCTCCCCCCGATTTTTGCCCTTCTGCGTCGCTCTTCGCGATCCCGTTGTGGATACACAGGCCCATCAAGCCCTAGCCCTAACACCAGAGGCCAATGATATTCAAATCCAACGACTATATGAGCAAGCCATTGCTTTGGACTTGCTCCACCAGCGCTCCGTCGCCTTTGCCCAACTGCAACAACAGGGAGTCTTGGTGTTAGATGCCCCTGCACCTAGCATTAGTGAACAATTGGTGGATCAGTATCTCTTGCTAAAAGCCCGTAATCGTTTGTAGAATGCAGGGCCTACCTAATCTGAATCAACTCTTTCTGAATCAACCGTGTCTTCCGAAGTCGATAATCACCTCCAAATGATGAGCGCCTATACCAAAGGCCGTGATGCCTTTGAGCGTGGTTGCTATCGAGAAGCTGTGGAATCCTTATTACAAGCCATTGCCTTAGTCAATCGCAACTCCCGACTAGGAGGTGAGATGCAAATGTGGTTAGTGACCGCGTATCAAGCTGCGGGTCAGCAGCAAGAGGCAATTGCCCTTTGTCGACAACTGCAACTGCATGCCCACTGGGAGACTCGCAAGCAAAGTAAGCGGCTGCTTTATATCTTGGAAGCCCCCCAACTGGAGAAAAAAGCAGAATGGCTGACGCAAATTCCTGATTTAAGCCAAGTCACTGAAGAAGATGTGACGGAGCGGATGGGTGTTGGGACCTTTACCCAATCCGTTACTAAACCTCAATCTGCTGAGCCAGAACCAGTTGATTGGAGTCAAGTAGACACCAAAGAGAGCAATTTGGTTGGGGTAGCCCTAGTCCTGCTGTTCCTGGTATTGGGAGGCTTAGTGTGGCTGGGGTAAATGCTGGATGAATGCAGATAGCGTGTTGGTCGGTGCAGGGTTGAGTTGATCGTGTCTTTAAGCACGGCGATTTTTACTGGAATGAGGTCATGAAACGTGACGACACGCTAATATTTAGGCGCAAGGTGGGAATGTTAGAGTGAAAATATACCTACCCTGAAAACGAAGATGTCCTAAGCGGAAATCTGGACTTTAGTGGGGTGGACAATAAACACAGTCTCTCCCAGGTGGCAGACTAGTACCTATTAAATAGTGGAGTTGCTAAGGCGTGGATTATTCCCAACCCCATATTTCTTCTAGAGACGTTCAATCTGAAATTCTGCAATTGAACCAACAATTACAAATGCGGGATCAGCTCGTAGATCAGCTTTCGACTGAGCTGTACCGCTTGATCAAAGCCAATCCAGCAGCCCTTCCTCCCGCCGAAGGCATGGTTACAGATGCTCCGGCAACCTCGATGGGCTATATCCCTGAAGCAAATCACCATCAACAAGACTTGACGGCGCTGGAATCTCAAATCGCTTTTTATCAGACGCAAATTGATAAACGAGATGCGCAAATTGCTCACCTCCAAAGCTCTTGTCAAAGCCTGAGCGAACGCAACCAGATGCTAGAGCATGTCATCCAAGAATTGCCTGAAGTCTATCGACAGAAATTTTCAAATCGGCTCGATCAGGTCAAAACTAAAGTAAAGTCCTTGCAATTGGAAAATCGCAGATTGTATTCTGCCTTGCAAGATTCTAGCTCTTCCTCAACAACCGATAGAATGTCCTTACCTGCTCGCAGCAAAGCCTCTAGAGACAGGACGTCATGATCGATAAAAAGAATGATATAAATAGGCACCGAGACAGGTCAATATGAGGTCTCATCCTTGATTGAATACGAGATAAAGTTGTTCTACTAATCCTTAGATATCGATTTGTTTTCATGCCAAGACATAGCGCTTTCCTCAATTGTCAGGCACACTTAGGAAGCAGTAGCCATAATGTTACCTTCCAGTCCAATTTTTGTTGTGAAAAGCCCTAATTATGAGAATATTGGTCACCGGTGGTGCTGGTTTTATTGGATCTCACTTAATTGACCGTTTGATGGAAGCCGATCACGAAGTGATTTGCTTGGATAACTTTTATACAGGACGCAAACATAATGTTCTGAAATGGCTAAACAACCCTAATTTTGAAATTATTCGCCATGATGTGACGGAACCCATCCGCTTAGAGGTGGACCAAATTTATCATTTAGCTTGTCCTGCTTCTCCCGTTCACTATCAATATAATCCCGTAAAAACAATTAAGACGAATGTGATGGGAACGTTGATCATGCTGGGGTTAGCCAAGCGAATTAAAGCTCGTTTTCTTCTTGCTTCGACATCAGAAGTGTATGGTGATCCGGAAGTGCACCCCCAAACGGAAGAATATCGGGGTAATGTGAATCCCATCGGCATTCGGAGTTGCTATGACGAAGGTAAGCGGGTTGCTGAAACCCTTGCGTTTGATTATCACCGTCAAAATAATGTGGATATTCGGGTGGCCCGTATTTTTAACACCTATGGTCCCCGGATGCTAGAGCAAGATGGGCGAGTTGTCAGTAATTTTGTTGTACAAGCCTTGAAAGGAATCCCCTTGACGGTCTATGGCTCTGGCCAACAGACGCGCAGCTTCTGTTACGTATCAGATTTAGTCGATGGACTGATGCGATTGATGAATGGCAACTGTATTGGTCCAGTGAATTTAGGAAATCCTGACGAATATACCGTGTTAGAGTTGGCAAAAACGATTCAAACGATGGTGAATCCCGATGCTGCCATTGAATACAAGCCTTTGCCAGCGGATGATCCGCAACAACGTCAGCCAGATATCACCCGAGCCCAAACGGAATTAGGATGGCAACCGACTGTCCCTTTAAAAGATGGATTAGAACGGACCATTGAACATTTTCGATCTCGACTTTAGGCGAAACTGCAAAATTAGAGGATAAACTGCCTTGGGCAGAAAATACTTGCAACGTTTTCCCCTTGATGATGCTCCCCTGAATGAATTGCTGGTTATATAGGAGTTTTACTTATATGAAAGTCTGTGTGATTGGTACAGGTTATGTCGGTCTGGTGACTGGAGCCTGTTTAGCTCGCATTGGTCACCACGTCATTTGTGTTGATAACAACGAAGAAAAGGTCAAAGTCATGCAGGCTGGCCAGTCTCCTATTTTTGAGCCTGGCTTATCGGAGATTCTGCGTGAATCCATTGATGCTGGAAATATTGAGTTCACAACGGACTTAAAGGCTGGTGTAGAACATGGCGATATTTTGTTCATTGCGGTGGGGACGCCAGCGCTCCCTACGGGAGAGAGCGACACCCGCTATGTTGAGGCGGTAGCTAGGGGGATTGGCTCCCATTTAACAGGAGACTATAAGGTCATTGTCAATAAGTCAACCGTCCCGATTGGGTCTGGCGACTGGGTAAAGATGATTGTGCTCGATGGTCTAGCCGAAGCCAAAAAACAGGCTGGACAAACGGTAGATACGTCTACTTTGGACAGTAAAGACTTGTTTGATGTGGTCAGTAATCCCGAATTTCTTCGGGAAGGCTCCGCAGTGTATGACACCTTTAACCCCGATCGCATTGTGCTAGGTGGAGCCGATCCTAATGCGATCGCAAAAATGCAGGAACTCTACACCCCCATCGTCAAGCGTCAGTTTGCGGAGGATCAAACGCTTCCCCCGGTGCCTGTGGTGGTGACGGATCTCAGCTCCGCCGAAATGGTCAAATATGCAGCCAACGCCTTTTTGGCAACTAAAATTAGCTTTATCAATGAAGTGGCAAATATTTGCGATCGCGTGGGAGCTGATGTAGTGCAAGTCGCCAAAGGCATTGGCTTGGATTCCCGAATTGGCAGCAAGTTTTTGCAAGCGGGTTTAGGCTGGGGAGGCTCTTGTTTCCCCAAAGATGTGTCAGCTTTGGTTCACACTGCAACGGATTATGGCTACGAAGCAAGCTTGCTGGAAGCTGCCATTAGCGTGAACAAGCGTCAACGCGTGATCGTCATTGAGAAGTTACAGCAAACCCTGAAAATCTTGAAGGGAAAGACTGTAGGGCTACTGGGTCTTACCTTTAAACCGGATACCGATGATATGAGGGATGCCCCGGCCTTGACCCTTATTGATGAACTGAATCGTCTGGGGGCCAAAGTTAAGGCTTATGATCCCCTACTCTCCCAAAGTGGGTTCAGTCATGGCCTCTCAAATGTCAGTGTAGAAACGGATATTGAGCGTTTGGCTGACAATTGTGATGCTCTGGTGCTGGTAACAGATTGGCAAGCCTTTGAGACCTTGGATTTCAAACGAATGGCCGGTTTGATGACCAACCCTGTGCTCATTGACGGTCGCAACTTCCTGGATCGCAAGATGTTGGAAGTTGCTGGCTTTCAGTATGTTGGCATCGGTCACTGATCACTGCACTAGTCGGCATCGAGCTTAAGGGCCAACGGGCTCGATGCGACCGTAGCGGGCCTTGAACGAAAGGTGGGGCTGTTCTTGTTGGGTTAGCCAAGCCCACATTTGATCGCCTAAGCAAAAGTGCCACCATTCTTGCAGGTGACGCTGGAAGCCAGCCTTTCGCATCATCTCATACAGAATTTCGCGATTGTGTGCGGCTTGCTCAGCAAGCCGTTTTTCGTCTGGCGAGGTTCGGGGGTTACTGGCTAGTTCAGCAAAGTAGTGGGGATGCGATCGCGCTGACAATTCATCAATCTCTGATCCCATAAATACAGGTTCTTCAGTCTGCGTATCAAATAGGGTAATGTCCACCGCAGCGCCAGTACTATGGGGCGGTGGTGCCTTGGGATCAAGGTTTGGGGGAGCCCACAACTCGTACACCTCTTGCCAAGCGTCATCCTTTTGAGGTGCGGATAAAGTCTCTGCCTGCCAGCCTTTCTCCTGTAGGACTTGGGCATAAGTGAAATTAACCATAAATGCCTGCACCTCAATGGGCCGATAGGCATCAAAAATCATAATTTGCCAGTGGGGCTGACGCTGTTTTAGATAGCTTTGTGCGGTTTTGAGGGCATCTAGCACACCTTCCCGCAAGAAGTAGGGAGATGCTTGTTTGTAAGGGGCTCCCAAGACCTCGTAAGGGTGGGGTGTCTCAAACGCGAAGAGATTCTGGGGAATAGGTAAGAGGGTCTCTCCTGATTCAACGATAGATACTTGAAAATAGGGTTTGCTTACAGACATCATTTGCACTCTATTACCGTCAACACGCTCAAAATTGTCAATTCTCAGTATGGGTTGAAATGTAATTGTTTCAAAGACAGGGAGTTCTGACACCTGAGACAAGAGAATAGACTTGCGTAAGGAACCATCGACTGTTGGCTTACTGTAATTCATATTCATAGTCAGCATCGCTTAAATAATCAGGCGTTGTGTCATTATGGCGTCGGGTTTTGACTAGGGCCTGATCGTTGACCGTCTCGGCAGAAAAGACAGCTTCTTGCTCTACGTTGTGGTGAGAGATAGTGTCATAGGTCATGAATTGTGGTTCAAACCCAGAGAGGCAAAATTTATGGATCAAGTTTTGCCAATCAGCTTGAATGAGTTGATGGATTTTTTCAGAAACATCATTGCTATTAGCTATTACTTCGACGCACTGCTGCATCATTCCAGAGACGATAACCCATGATGAATTCAACCACCAATAAACTCGGTGACTGTTGCCAATTTAAATTCTGTGTCTGAGTTCTCCACCAGGATTCATCTGGCATTGATTCAGAGGCAATGTCCATCCCGATCTTCTGTGGATATTCAAAGTTCATCTGGGCACTAAAGTTTCTAATTCCGTCGTCGAGAACATCATTTATGATTGCTTTTGACCAGGATATATCCGTATCAGAGGAGGGTTTGGATACTGCAAATTGTTGGCAGAGTGATTGCAGGTCATCACTGATGGAGCCTAATTCATGCCCGTTCTGAAGCGTACATGCGATCAACAGGCCGTCGCGTTCAATCATTTCCGATTGTAGAAGCGTGACCACTATCCTGGTGAGAGTGGATTTGGATGTTCTCTGTCTGCTAGGGTTCTACCTATTTCTGGTGGTAACCCATAGCGAGCCCACTTTTGGGGATCTAATTGGATACCATCAAAGCTAGCATTGGATACATCTGCCCCTCGCCAAGAGGTGTGGGCGAAATCCTTGAGTTCAGTCAAGATATTCGCAATGATTCTGAGCGTTAGTCCCAAGAAGACTAGAGATAATACACTCCACCCCCCTGCCGCTAAAAATTGTTGGACATTTAGCAAACCAATGGCTCGGGTGCCACTAAAGAAACAAAACCCATAGGCTGCACACCCTCCTACGGTATAGATCGCCATGGTGATCAACCGGGTTCTAGTAACGTAACTGACGATTACAGTTAGAGTTCCAAGGATCGCTGCGGTGATGACCGCAGCCTGAGGATCACTCTCCATCATCACCCCACCATAGAAGAATCCCAATAAAGCGCCTGTGGTCAGGGCAGCGATGGGTCTTAATCGTCGTCGGCGCTGGCAAATCGCACAGCTGCCCCCTGCACTGGCAAGAAAGCTTAGCAAGGCAATAAGGTAAGGATAGGTGGCTGCTGCTGCTGTGAGACCCAGTACACCAAACAGCATCTGACTTATGGCATGGAAAGCAAGACCCCCAAAATCAGCAATGATAAACAGTCCAATTAAGATAGATTCAGGACCATAGCCAACCCTTGAATGATCAAAATTCGCGCCTTGTAATTGAGCCAAATCGAAGTTACACCCTCGTAGGTCAGAACCACTAAAATTGGCCTGCTGCAAATTCTGTCCCCGAAATGAACGATTCCGTAGAGTCCGGTTGGAAAACTTTTGTACTTTAGCCATGCAATTTTTGAAAACTTTGGGATGGATAACCATCAGTTTTAGTTTAATGGCCCCTTTGTACAGTTATGGCAAATCTCAATGGCAGCGTCCGCCCCAAATGCCTCAGATACAACAGTTGTTTGCAGGTATCACCTACCAACGGCAGGTGTTTCACCGCCCTCGGCCTTATATTGTTCATATCGCTAAGATTGATCTCACGCATCCCGGTATCAGAATTATGACAACTCCAGGTCAGCCTGCTGATGATGGGAATGAATTTCATGCCAAACAGACATCCGCCTTTCTGAACCAGTTGCGGCTGCAATTGGCCGTGAATGCAGGCTATTTCTATCATTTTTACGAGAAAACCCCTTGGGATTATGCGCCTCGCTTAGGCGAGCGTGTCAATGTGTTAGGACAGTCTATGGCGATGGGGCAGGAATATTCTCCCCGCCAAGCCCAGTGGCCTGTTCTCTGTTTTGATGCGAACCAGCGGGGCAAAATTGTAGAAGAGGGCAGTTGTCCACCCGGAACCCTCAACGCTGTCGCTGGTAATTATATTCTTCGCCCTCGCATACCTCTACAGTTAGATCAAGATAAACCCTATGCCCGCTCAGTGGCAGCGTTAGACCAGACTGGGGAAACACTTTGGCTGATCGTGGTTGATGGCAAACAGCCCCATTATAGTGAAGGCGCGACCCTGTCTGATATTGAGCGAATTGTTAAACAAATTGGGGCTGATATTGCTCTCAATCTTGATGGCGGTGGTTCTACAACTATGGTGACCGCCACTGAGGCAGGGACGGCAATTTTGAATGCACCGATTCATGGCAAGTGGCCCATGCAAGAACGACCTGTTGCGACCCATTTGGGTATTTATGCCCGACCAGTGGGTGAAGTCGCTGAGGGCAGTGCTATTAAGTGGTGATTAAAGTTGGAATCTATCGATTAAGCTTGATTTTTCATGATTATATTGTTTTCTAAATGCTTGGATTGATAGATGCTATTGCAGGAGGAAATGATATGGGAAGGCCGCACCCTACATTGAATCTGTAGCATTGAGTAAATGTTTTTCTAAGATGGATGGCGGCAAAGGGCCTTGTAAGTGGGACCAAGGTAAGACCTGATCCGTCGACCATTGTTGAAAAACATAAAAGTCTAAATTGGGAATCTGGCCTTGGAGTTGCTTAAAAGCTCGACGATAGCTGCCTAAGGAGTCTCCAAAGTGACGGGTGAGTTCCAGTAGATGAGAAATACGACGATCGCCACGGGCAATGAGGGCCTGGATGATTGACCAATTGTAGCTTTCGGGTCTAAAATCTATACCTTGCGATCGCAACTTTTTCTGCATCAACTGCAATGACTTTTTTGCCCTAGGATTCACCCCAAACCATTGAAAGGGCGTATGGGCTTTCGGCACAAATGTGCTGCACCCTAACGTTAACCGCAGCCCAGGTACGTCCTTCTTGAGCCGCAGCATGAGATCAATCGTCATCTCAACATCGGCGTCTGTTTCCCCAGGAATACCCACCATCCCATAGAGCTTTAATCCTTTGAGTTGGCCTTGGTAGGCATTGGCGGCGGCTTGGTGAATCTGATCATTGTTTAGCTTTTTATTGATGATCTGCCGCACCCGCTCAGAACCGCTTTCAATGGCAATGGTAATAGAGCGTGTATCGCGTTGAGAAAGGACATGGGCGAGCTTTACCGTTACGGTATTGGTCCGCACCGAGGCAATACTCAGTCGGACCTGATCCCGATCGGGATGAGCAAAATAGTCGATAAGTTGATCAAATTCTGGATGCTGTGTGACGGAAGCGCCTAACAAGCCAATGCGATTGGTAACGGCTAGCCCCTTCTCGATTTGGGGAAGTAACGTTTGGGCAGCGTCGGGGGTCCGAAACGGGAGCGTTAAATAGCTGGCGAGGCAAAAGCGACACATTTCTGGACAGCTCCGTACCACCTCCACCATATAGATGCTTTCCCAAGCGGCCTTCGGTGTGACAACAGTCGAAGCTGACAAAGTATTGCCGCGATAGGTCTGTTTTTGGACTTGAGCGGGCACCTCGGCCAAGCAGGGTTGGATGGTTGCGATCGCATCCTCCGATGCCTGATATTTCACCTCATACAAACTCGGAATATACAAACCAGGGACTTGTGCCAACGTCAGGAGCTGGGTGGCTCGGTCTGCTTGCCGCACCGTTTGGAGCGTATCAATAAACTGATCCAGTAACTCTTCACCATCCCCCAGCAAAATCACATCAAAGAAATCAGCGAAGGGTTCAGGATTCGCGGTCAGCACTGGTCCTCCACCAAATACTAAGGGATGGGCTGTGGTTCGGTACTGGCTGCGTAAGGGGATATCTAAGTCCTCCAACATCTGCAAAATATTGGCATAATCCAATTCCCAAGACAGAGAAAAGCCCAAGAGTTCGGGACGTTGTGGTAGAGGCTCGTGGACATCTGTGAAAAGTCGGCTAACCTGTAGATCAGAGCGCCCATACAGCATCGCCCAGACGACTTGGAAGCCCAAGCTAGTAATTCCTACACAGTACGTGTTTGGAAATGCGAAAATAAGCGGAAGCCTATTCGGTGTTGGCGTTCCTGGTGTAAACAATAATTGCTCTGATTGAAAGATTGAGGTAGACACGTAAACTAGAGACACTTTGGTGTCTAGCAGAGACTAATGTAGCAGTATTGAGGTTTAAACATCTTTACATATGTGTTACCCCTCCAACACTCTCAGGTAAAAATAGCTTTAATACTATCGTCCAGGTGATGTATCTCCATTAGTTTCTTGAATAAGGGCAATATTTAGATACTTGCTGACAAGGGCCAAATCTGTTAATAACGCACATGCCACATTCCCAATCCCAATTGCATTGTCCCAACCTTAGATGTCGAGCAGTGAATTCTGATCGAGATCAATTTTGCCAGAAATGTGGGACATACTTACCGAAGCGCTTCCTTTGGGTCGTGGGATCACGTGCAGATAACTTTCAAGTCGGTGACCTGCTAGAAGAGCGCTTTTTGTTTCGAGGTCCCAAAGTTGTCTTGGATACGCAGCCGGGCCTCCCCCTCAAAATGGACGTTGAGTTACCCGATACCCTAGTCCCTTACCTCAAGCTATTCCCTTATCGCTTACATCTTCCTCAAGTTTATACCCTGCTTTCTATAGAAGACCCAGAACCTTCCCTGGTTCTCTTACTGGAACAAGCCCCTCTCAGTAAGGCCGATCTAGATCCGAGTGACCAGGGTGGATGGGCGATAGGAACGGGAATACCATTATTTGATGCTTGGGCTAATGCTCAACCCCTGCGGCAACTCCACTGGCTGTGGCAGATCACTCAGCTTTGGCAACCCTTGCGGATTCAGGGAGTGGCGTCGAGCTTATTGCAATCTGATTTTCTCCGGGTAGAAGGGCCGCTTGTCCGATTATTAGAATTAGAAAATGATTTTCGCCTAGAACCTAGTCTGGTAGACCTTGGCCAAGTGTGGCAGCAGCTTATTCCTAAAACAAGCAGCAAATTGGCCGATTCCTTGGATAGCCTCTGTGAACAATTAGCGAGCGGTGAAATTGAATCGGCAGAGGCACTGCTTGTTCAATTAGAAAGCTGGATTGAAAATATCCACAAAGCCTATCGGGTCAAAATTGATATTGCCACTCGCACCGATACGGGGATGGTCCGCGATCATAACGAAGACGCTTGC
Source organism: Acaryochloris sp. IP29b_bin.176 (assembly GCA_028285315.1). Taxonomy (GTDB): domain Bacteria; phylum Cyanobacteriota; class Cyanobacteriia; order Thermosynechococcales; family Thermosynechococcaceae; genus Acaryochloris. The sequence goes on along the minus strand of JANQPU010000023.1, from coordinate 7,672 downwards.
TATCCTGCCGATGGCGCTGTTACTCAAAACTCGTTAGAGCGAATGGCCATTGTCTGTGATGGAGTAGGTGGACATGCAGGGGGTGAAGTGGCATCAGGGATTGCCATCGAAGCCCTGCGCGATCACCTCACCCAATTGCCGATTGACGATCTCTCCCCTGTTGAAGTCATCACGGAATTAGAAAATGCCTCGTTTAAGGCCAATGACTTAATTTGCCAGCGGAATGACCAGGAACAGCGTCAAGATCGACAGCGAATGGGAACGACCTTGGTGACTGCGTTGTCCCAGGCACACCAAATTTATGTGTCTCATATTGGAGATAGCCGCGCTTACCTGATTACGACCCAAGGCTGTTATCAAATCATGGTAGATGACGATATCGCGTCTCGTGAGGTGCGATTGGGCTATGTTCCCTACCGAGAAGCACTGCTACAACCTGCTTCTGGCTCTCTAGTGCAAGCGTTAGGGATGGCCTCTTCATCGGTACTTCGCCCCACTGTGCAGCGCTTCTTCCTGGATGAAGACTGTTTGTTTCTGCTGTGTTCTGACGGTCTGAGTGACTACGATCGCGTCGATATGATTTGGCGAGAAGAACTGCTACCTCTGTTGCAAGGTGGGACAGACTTAGCCAGCGCTAGCAAACGCCTGATTGAACTGGCTAATCAGTTAAACGGCCATGACAATGTGACGGTCGGTTTAGTCCATTGTCATGTGACCCGCCAGCGCCAAGGGTCTGGTGCAACGGGTTTATCCGATAGTGCTTCAACTTCAACTCCAGCCCCTATAGACAACACACCCCCTACGGTATTGCCGACCACTCAAGCGGTCGTTCGGAAAGATCCGCTTGCACGCCAGCGGGGGGGGAATGGCCAATGGCTCATCCTCCTGGGATTATTGTTGTTAGGCATTGGGGGTGCTGTAGCTTACCAGCTTGGCTTTTTAAAGCTTCCTTTTCTGAATAGTCCTGAAGTCGCTGCGCCCTCTTCTCCATCGCCGGATACGGGCTCACCAGAGATTTCCCCTCCCCCTCCTGATTTAGCGCAAGCCAAAAAGCTGGATGTCCTGCGTTTAGTGGGACCCAATGATCAGCCGATTGAAATCTCTGTTGCTAAGGAGCCGAAAGAACTTTTGCAGGGAATTGATGCTGCGGATGACCCAACTTCTGAGTCCTCGCCTCCTAAGGCAATTTTAGGTTCCAAGATTGTGATTCCTAGCGGTAGTCTGGTAGTCATTGATGGAATCTTTCCCCCTCTGCCTGCTCAGCCTGACGGATCTACACTGGAGACACCTGTCCAGGTGCTTCGGATTCGAACTTGCCAAACGGTACTTCGCCCAGATACTCAGGAGACTGATCAGTCAGAGCAGGAGGGGGCAGGCAGTCTACCCCCTGACAAGTTGGATGAAAAATTGGAAAAAGAAGGGGCAGATCCTATCTCGAATCCTGCTGCTCAACTGATTGATGAGCAACTCAATGGTGAAAGTTCGGGGAGTTTGTCAGCAGCTACAGACTCTAAACCCCAAATTGGTTGGGTCAAACGGTCTCAGATAGAGTCTTTAGTAGCAGAAATTATTCCTGCTGCTGAGCTGAGTGCAGAGCAGCAAAAGGCTTGTACTCCCACTCCGTTGGAAGGCAAAGATATTCCGGCAGGGGCTCCTATTGGCTCAGATTCCCCCCTTTAACCCTATGAGTTATCGGTCTGATGTGCTGGAACAACCTCAAGTTCTACGCATGCTCATCCACACCTATCGATCCCATCCAGTTTGGTCTTTATTGTCTACGTATCCTCAGAGCCCGGTTCTGCTGACGGGCATGGGGGCTTCCTATAATGCGCTATATCCAGCTTGGTTTTACCTCAATCAGCAGGGGAAGACAGCCTTGCATCTGGAGACATCGGCCTTAATTCACTATCTTCCTACTTTACTAGAGGGCTCTGGCGTAATCGTGGCGGTCTCTCAATCGGGAGAAAGCATTGAAATGCAGAAATTAGTTGAGCAGATTGAGGCCCGTCGCCGTCATAATCTGAAAACGCCTGTTCTGATCAGTGTGACGAACTCAGCGCAAAATACTTTGGCAGATTACAGTGATGTGTCCTTACCAACCGCTGCTGGCCCAGAAGTTGGCATTGCCACGAAAACCTATACCAGTTCGATGCTAGTCCTCAACTTTGTGGCAAAAGCCTTGGCAGGCAAGTTGCAAGCCCAAGATTTTGAGAATGGAGTTGCGATCGCAGATCTCACCCAAACAGTTCTGGCAGAAAGAAATGCTGGTATTGCTGCCGCCTGCAATTCCCTAACACGGAGTACCTATATGGCTATTATTGGCCGAGGACCTGCCTTAGCAACCGCTAAAAATGCTGCCTTGATGCTTAAAGAAGGGGTTCGAATTCCAGCTGAAGGTTATTCTGGAGGTCAATTTCGTCATGGCCCTAGAGAAATGGTTGCCCCTACCATTGGCTTGATCATTTTGACGAGTCCTGACGCTACCCTAGACCTCAATCAGCGTCTAGCGGCAGATATTGTGGACTACGGGGGAAAAGTTGTCTGTATTGGGCAGCCGACTGCGGGAAATGTTCATATTTCTCTTCCTAAAATTGAGGATACTACCTTCCATCCGCTGTTAGAAATTTTGCCCATTCAGCTTTTGGTTGCTCAGTTAGCTGAGCGCCGAGAAATAACGCCAGGAGACTTTCGCTGGTCTAGTAAAGTCGTTCACCAAGAATAACCATAAAAAAGCCAATACTCCCAGCGATCTGGAAGCATTGGCAAAGTGGGTGAATTGCTGTAGCAATAGAGGTTAGCTGAGGCCCGTGCAGAGGTGATCAAAGTAGAGGCTAATCTCGCGACCTGCATCAGCGCCTACGACTTCATCTGTAACCTCTTTCATCGCTTGAATCGCCTTGATGGTTGCGGTTAAAGATACTCCCAAAGCGAGGTAGGTTTCCTTCAGGCCATTGAGCACTCGCCCATCCAAGATAGCAGTGTCACCAGCGACCATGGCATAGGTCGAGTAGCGCAGATAAAAATCTAGGTCGCGCACACAGGCAGCATAACGGCGAGTCGTGCTTAGCCCATGACTTTTGGAGTCATTCAGGGATTTGGCAACAGCCTCTTTGACAATGGCTGCGGCATTATCGCGGATTAAAGCAGCGGCCTTAACTCTTGGTTCATCGATTTGGAAGTTATGCTTGAGCTGCTGTAAAGCGCCACCATCAATATATTTCCCTTGAAGGTCAAATGAGGTAATCACAGAGGTGATTGTGTTTTCCATCATTATTTAACTTCCTTACCTGCTTCCTTGTTAAATGTTGATATATCAAAAAAATTAAAAGCTATCTAGCTCTCCATTCACCAGAAACCAAAGCTAGCATGATCATCGGTTGAGCACTCAAAGTGACCAAACGCTGCTATAAGAAATGGATGCAGATACTACTAAACCCATAAACCACATCTTTAATACTAACCTGAGCCTGCACCGAACGGCTTAGATCGGATCTATTTCGTTCGAGGCAAAATCTCCTCAGAGTCCATTTTCAGATAAGACGGTAACCATCACAGAATAGCTGTAACAGTTTTTAATATTCTGTTAAGCATCTATATTATTAGGCATTTTCTGAGGTGATAGATGGTTTTCTAAGGAGACAGATAAGTCCTAGGGCTGAAGCGACTTGCCTGGGATATTGTCTTTGGTCGACTGAATACATCTAGAAGGGGTTGCTATAGCAACAATCTGCTATTTCCCTCGGTGTCCCAACGAGGCTTGAAAACAGCTATAGTTTTTTTGGTTGCATTGGGAAAAATACTCTCCCGCAATACTAGTTGACTATGACGAATTCCCCTGTCTCAAATGATTCTCATCCGCTGTTGAAAGCAGCCTTGGGGACCTTAGATATGACTGTTGAGTCTGAAATGTCCCTATTTCGACAGCATCAGACTTTAGCTGATCTGCCTCAGGACATGGATGACGAAGGGGAGGGGCCACAATTGCTACCCGAGGCCCTAGAACCAGAGACTATTCCTGCCGATGAAACCCTGATTTCAGACAATGTAAAGCAGGGCTCTCTCTCCCATCTGAATCTGGGGGATGATGTGGCGGAAGATCTGACGCCTTCCGAACTCGCACTATTCCAAGTCGATACCGCATCTGAGGTTGATCCAGAGAACAGCGACACGAGTCTTGAACAACAAGAAGCCGTATTAGAACCGTCACCGACCTTGGAGCAGTCTTCTCCGGTTGCAGGGGCCCCCTTACCTTCTGAGGTTGAGGAAAACGATCCACATGTTTCCAAATTGGATCCGGCCATTGAAGACTATCTAGATTCTTCCACGGCCTTACGACAGCATCTAGAGGATGCCGTTGCTGAACCTGAGGCTCTGCCTGAAACTCAGACCTTTACCCCCAAAAAATTGATCCTGTTGCTGGGGGGAAGCCTACTGGGGGCACTAGTTATAGTTTTCTTTCTCAATGTTACGGGGTTACGGAATAAACTATGGCCCTCTCAACAACCTCAACCCCAACTAACCCAGCCTCCAGCATCTCCATCTGAACCCAGCCAATCGTCACTCCCCCCAACCGCCGAGCCCCAAGAGTCTCCCGCCGCAGCAGTCACGACACAGGGGCCAGATTTGTCCAAGAAAGAATTTTCTGATGTCAATTTGGGGAGCTTGAGTCGTTTACAGCCTGGCGCGTCCCCAACTCCTTCAGCCGCTGCTCCCACCCGTACGACGTCAACGCCACCACCATCCCAGAAACCTGTTCCAATTCTGAAGAATCAAACGTCCCAAACGGGACTATTCTATGTGGTGCTTCCTTACGATAATGCTGCGTCTCTCCAGCAAGCCCGAAAACTTGTGCCGACTGCTTTCCTCACCAATGGTTCAGGTGGGCAGCAAATTCAAGTGGGAGCCTTAGCCACCATGGAGGCTGCGCAGCGTTTAGCCAAGCAGTTACGGACCAATGGACTGGCTACAGCTATTATTGCTCCAAATTAATCCGAATTGACTAGCTGATTATTGACTCACTGAACGGACTAACTGACCTTTGCTAGGGGAGTGAGAGGAGTTGGTGGGATATAGCTAACTTCACTGTTAGAATCGCTGGGGTCTGGTAGTAGAAATTCTCGGATAACACGCACTAGTGCTTTTTGTAAGAGACCTGTTGCAATTTGCTGGCCTAGGGCTTGGGTTTCAGGTTTGACTAATAGAGGAGGAATGACGCTGGCAAGCTTAACGGGATCAAATCCGGGGGTCTCTTGCAACAGTCCCAAAACACGCTGGATATGCCCTACATTGGCTTCTAAATCTGCAATGGATTCTGCATCTGTCCCCCATCCCATCTGCTCTCGGAATTTGGCAGTTAGGCCATGCCAAGCAGTTTGGCCAAATGCATCAATGCTATTGACTAGTTCTTGAGCCATGCGATCGCGGATCAGTTCCCCTCGTTCTGAGAATAGGTAATCAAGGGCTTGGTCTAGGGAACCACTGAGATCGTAGTCAAAATTATTGCGGGCATTCTTCATTAGATTTTCGAGGCGATTCCAGCGGAAACTATTCTCTTTGAACAGTAGGTCTTTCAAGCTTTCCCGTAGTTCGGGGGCTGGATCCGTCAGAATTCGCTTAGCGACGTAGGGATAGGCTGCACTGAGCACCTTAAAGTCTTTATCGACCCCGATGGCAATGCCTTCCATCGTCAGTAACGACCGCACAATCAGGGCGTAATAGGAGGGGACCCGAAAGGGGTACTCGTACATAATTTCAGAAAGCTGATCAAAAATGCTCTGAATATTAAGTTCTGCGACGCTGGCTCCCAACGCATTGTTGAAGACTATCCCTAGGGCCGGAATGATGGGCTCTAAATTTGTTTCTGGGGTCAGAAACCCTAAATGTACATAGTCATGGGCAAGGGCTTCAAACTCCCGGTTGATGATGTGGACGATGGCGTTAATCAGACCATAGCGCTGCTCCAGCTTGATTTCGCTCATCATGCCGAAATCGAGGTAGGCCAATTTACCATCGGGCGTGGCGAGGAGGTTACCAGGATGGGGATCGGCATGGAAAAAGCCATGCTCTAGGAGTTGCCGCAAGGAGCAATTCACCCCTACATCGATCAGATGACGAGCGTTAATGCCTTGGGCTTGGATTTGTTGGGGCTGATTGAGTTTAGTCCCCGTGATCCATTCCATGGTTAACACGCGGCGGTTGGTATATTCCCAATAAATCTTAGGAACATAGATCTCAGGTAGATAGCCGTAAAGCTGGGCAAATCGCTCAGCGTTGCGACCTTCCTGGGTATAGTCCACTTCTTCAAAGAGTCGCCCAGCAAATTCATCGAGAATACCGACTAAATCGCTGCGGATAGACTTATTGGTTTTTTGGACCCAGGCGGCTAGTCCTCGCAAGATATAGATATCAAGGGTAATCTGCTCTGCTAAGTCAGGTCGCTGAACTTTGACCGCGACCCATTCCCCTGTATGCAGTTGGCCTTTGTAGACCTGGCCGAGGGATGCAGCAGCAATGGGTTCTGGCGTTAATTGGGCGTAGAGCGTTTGAGGAGGGCTGCCTAATTCTTCTTCGATAAATCGATAGGCGATGTCATTTGAAAAGGCTGGAAGCTGATCTTGGAGTTTGGATAGCTCTTCTAAGTACGGCCCTGTGAGAATGTCGGGGCGAGTCGACAAGGCTTGGCCTATTTTAATGAAGGCTGGACCTAAGGCAGTTAGCGTTTCTCGCAATTGGACAGCACGCCGCTGCTGTCGTGCTGGGGTGGTAGGGGTGTGCCTATCCCACCATCGTCGTCCTAGGAGTAATAGAAAGGGCCATAGAATGGTGACCCATCGCTGCAAGACCCGAAAAATCTGACCTTGAAATTTTTGTTGAATCTTGATTGGATCGTAGGCTTCAAACTCTATTGCGGAGGTGAGGTTCGATGGTGTTTCGGTGGCCACGGCTACCCCAGAAAAACCTGCCGTTGGTAAGGGCGTAGGCAAGGATGGGGACTGCTGGGATTTTGGTTCAGCCAAGGTCATAGTTGTGGAAATTTGGAACAATATTACTTGAAAGTATCAACTTGACTAGTCACCGTATGGGCCGGGATAGTAGGATACTGTCTCTTGTAAAGCATTGTAACAATTAAGCTGTCCTTCTGTTGAGATGGGCGATTGCTGCGAGGAGCTGGAGTAAGAAATGAACTAGACCTCGGCGTGCGATGCTCACCGCCACGGCTAACGATACCGAATTTGAAGTTAACTCTTGTTTTCATGCGCCTGCTCAGACTTCAAGAAGCGTTGCGCATTGTATGACTCAACTAAAAAAAGAATTAAGAAAGCTTTTGACTGACTGTAATTGATCTGTTCACCTAAAGATGATTGGCTCAAACTTTATTGCCTAATTATAGGTTGTCTCAAGATCGTCACTAAAATTGTTTTAATTTTGAACCCAGATTGGCAGATAAGCATATATAGTGTTTACCGATGGCTGATTGCCATACATATAGTGCTAATAGATCATTCCGCGCTTGTCGGCTCATCATTGATGGGTTCTCTAGATAGCCGTGCAATACTTGGAAAATTAATTCTATGTAAGGCGATGTGCGACTAAATGCCTGTAACCGTTGATTCCTCGTTTCCTCTGGCTAAATGTTGTGATCAGTAGCAACGTAGTATCAGTACTTTCAGGA
>JANQPU010000021.1 GCA_028285315.1 Acaryochloris sp. IP29b_bin.176 | reverse complement strand
AGGGACTCAAAGAACTCATGGACTTGCCAGAGAAGTTGACCTCCATGACTAATTTCCCTCACATGAGAATTACAGTTTAAGACGCGAATTGGTATTAGCATGCACTTCATTGGAGCATTAACGAACAGGGTTCATACATTGGTAGCTGGGGTTTTCTGCATGACCCCTCGGAAAGGTGTATTCCAACTTGAAACCTATGGGGTAGCCTTGAAATCTGATTCAGACTGCATCCAAGTCCGAGTGCCAAAAAACTGACAGGCCGTCGCTGCCACTTGAGCTGCCTGGGCTAAAGCCTGAGGGAAATCATGATGCAAGATAAAGTGGCAAAAGGCTCCGTGAAAGATATCGCCTGCCCCTAAGGTATCGACGGGAGTGATTTTCGGGACGGGCACGGCTCCTTCTGTGCCATCCCAATAGAGAATGGGCTGATTGCCTTGGGTAACGGCAATGTGGGCGGGGGCTGGTAGGGTCTGTTTTAAGTAGTCCAATGTGGCTTGGGTGTCCTGACAACCAGGGGGATAGAAGTCGGCAGAGCAGATAGCGTAGTTGATGTAGGGCAGAACATTCTCCAGGCCAGATTTCCAACTGCCACCATCCAACACGGTGGGAATTTCGGTAGCCTGCTGAGCAATGGCGAGGCTGACGGGGAGTTGATGCCCGTCAATCAGGATTATATCGATAATGTCGGAGGTGATCTTATCCCATAGATCTTTGGGAATTTGGTTGGGTTGGGCGATTTGTCGTTGGGCATTTAGGGAGATGACGGCGCGTTCCCCTGTGGTTTGAGTGACCACAATGGAGGAAACGGGAGGCGATTGAGTTTGAGACAGAGCGAGGTCGGAGAGGAGAATGGGTTGGCTGATGCTGGCTAAGTCGGATCGCATCAGTTGAGTGATGGGATGATGGCCCAGGGCGGAGAGGAGATGGGCGGTGTTACCAAGGTGGGCAAAGGTAGCGGCGGCGTTGGTGGCGGGGCCGCCTGCTGAGATTAGGCTATCTTGGGCGACTAATTTTTGGTTGGCTTGGGGAGGACCAGAGGCGAGATAAATCATATCCAGCGTGGATAGTCCGATAAACAGCCCTGCATTGGTCATGATGTGCGTCAGGGAAGAGTCAACATCTACTATCCCGCAGTGGCAACAATCTGACCAATCTCTTGGGGACTGGCCCCTATTGCTAACATCGCCCGAATCAGTAGTTCAAGGGAAACGGATAAATGACCATTTTCGGCCATTGCCACTCGGGGCCGGCTGGAGCTAATCATTGATGACACAAGCAGAGCTGGCATCAATGATGAACGCCGCTCTTTTAAACTACGACTCAATGCCAGTCGCATCTCGATAATGATGGATTCCTCTGGGGATAGGTCCAGAAAATCACCGATGCCACCCAATTTCCAACCTTTTGCTTCTAGCCGTTTTTGCTTTTCACTATTCATCGTCTATTCCTGTTGATCTTTGTCATATTGGGCGAGACGTTTTTGACATACTTCAGTCACAGCTTTGGGTGTGGTTTGGGCTGTTTTATGGAAGACTTCGGCAATCACAATGGCATCATCATCAATTCGATACAGTATTTGCCAGTTGGTAGTCCTAGTCTTGTAAGGATGCATTGTAGTGGTGGACAAACATCCAAATTGCTCCGATATGATTATCGGGCTTCATTCCTTGACTATGCAGCAGTAGACCAGGGACGCGTTAACGCACCCAATGATGACGGCTTTGGCGATAAATCCGAGCGAGTAAGTGTGGAGTTTCACGACTCATTTCACACGTTAAGGTCATAAAAGGCATCTATTACAGGGACTTTATAGAGTCCTAATTTACTGTAAATATTTCTACCTGCCTACTTATAGAGGCGAATTGTAGCTGGCTATTAAAGTTGCGGTGTAATTTCCTCGATAACGCTGGTCTGATAATAGAGACGTCATCCAGTCATTTACTTAGAACTGTCCTGCGTAAAGAACGAGCTTTGCGCAGATAAGTCTGATAGAGCCATGGCAAATATGCAGTTTGCAACTGTCACAATTCCCGCAAGCTAAGATGATGTCAGAAATTTAAACCTGTCCAAATAACGACGATTGCTCCCCTCTGTGATTCCCCAATATTTGGAAATCGATGCTGTTCAAGAAAACACAAGAGGCGATGCTATGACCACTTTGATAGTGAAGCACACGGTTGTTAAAGAGAAGGAATTAAAGACGATTGATCGATGGATGCTAACTGGTCAAGGGACAGAGCTTCCAGAAGTCTTGCAAGGTATCTATTTCATGGATGGGAACGTTCTGCCAGACGATTGCATCACACTCAATGCGACCTGGGATGCAAAACAACTCACGCTACAACTTCCAGTATTTGGCCCCCGCCAGTGGACCTTTCACCCTTCGCTGGCGGGACGAGGCTTGCTTCAGCTAGTGAAGTTTTTCAAGCTGGTCTACGAAATCCGGTTTGAGGATGAGACACTTAGACATGCCGTCGTGACTCCCTCAATCCTAGGCTTTAAGACCCCGCGATGGCTGATTGAGTTCACGATGACTCAAACTGAAGAGAGCGTAAACGGCGAGATCTGGGATCGGCAGAATACGCTGTTCTTTCGGTTAATTCCAGCAGGTGGCTATATCCTTCGCAAAATTGTGGATACTAAGGGCAGCAAAATGCCTGCTTTCGGCAAGATGCTGGCTCAAGTGCAGGAGACCTGCCTCATTGTGGTCAATTCAAATGCTTGAGATCAACTCCATGTAGAAGAACCAGACAACCTATTCTAGAGTGAGTCAGGATCATGAGTCTGCAACCCAGTTCCTCACAGACCACCTCAACAACTGCTTCCCCCACATTGATTGATAGCGCGCTGAATCGGTTTCAGGCTTGGGCATTAGAGCATCCTGATGCTCTGTGTAGCAAGTTACTTTTGCCCCCCATAAGCCTGATTGAAGGCGTGATTGCGAATCAAGTGGTGTATGTGGATGCAAAGCGGCAGGCATTTGGCTTCAACTTTTGCAGCGCTGGGCAGGTTGTTTTGGGTGAGTTTGAGACATTGGAAACGGCTCTCACTTCCCCCCAGGCTAGAGATTGGCGATTGGGGACCTCTGTTCTCAGTGAAGCCCATGGACCCGTCATCGATAGTGGGGGCCGGAATGTTTTTCTGCTATCCCTCTCGGATGATGGAACAGGGGGTAAAAACCATAGTGCTTTCCGGAGATGCGTTCAACATTACTTGATCAATGAGGCTGCGATCGCACGTCAATCCGATCCCGTTACCCAACAGCTCCTTGAAAACCTGGCAGCTGATTACACCGCTATGCCCCACGGCCCTGGAGACATTTTCTTTACAGATGATCAGCAGGGGTGGAAGGCTTTTCTGGTGCGGTATCTCCACTATGTGCTCTTTCAAATTCAGCCTGATGATGATGCTATTTCAGCCTTAACGGAACTGCACTATACCCGAAACGGCACTCTCCACTACTTTGCAGGTATTGGATTAATGGAGAAACTCAACCTCTTGGGGCTGGGTAAAGTACCCAAATTGGTTGAGGAGGTAGCCACTATCTACGAGGAGTCTCCTGCTTTAGCAAATTTTCAGGAGAATGATCCAAATTTCAATAACATGACCCGACGAGAACTTGCCAAGTTGATGGTGTCACTGTTGAGTATTGCGGGGTTACAAGGACCACTCCATCTAGGGCGCACTGCCATGGGATATGTAGCTCTACCTGCCTATAAGGGGCACGATACCGAGAAAATAGAGATCACAGCTCATTGGGATCAGCTCGACCTGGAGAATCAGTCAACCATAAAGCTATTCTTACTAGAGTGCAGCCGCCTTTTCTTGCCCGTAAGCGCTTCTCATCGGGTAGCTACCGAGCCTTTCACAGTCAAAATTGCAGGCAAAGAGCGCACTTTCCCTGCTGGCACCAAAATATTGATTCCAATGCTCTTAGGGATGCTAAACGAAGATATTTGGGGCAAGACCGCTTATGAGTTTAATCCACAACGAGAAAATCTCTGTCCGTATCATATGGGATTTCACTCCGTTGGAGAACGGCATGGGGGGCGTATTTGTCCTGGCAAAGATATTGCTCTGAAGATGTTGACGGATGTGATTCAGATTGTGGGGAAGGCCCGTCGAGCCCAACTGGCTTGAATATTATCGCTGACACTAGCCCTGACAGTTTTCCTGAAGGATGCTCAATCGCCTAGATCGTTCTCAAGTACGTCCCGGAAATCCTGATTCAAGATGGCGTCACGACTGGCGGCAGCTTGAATCTGTTCTATTGTCAGGTTCTCAGCCGAACGTAGATCTGCCTGCCGCAGATTGGCATCCATTAAATTTGCCTCACTGAGATTGACTCCAATTAAATTTGCTTCACTGAGGTTTGCTTGGGTAAAATCCGACCGTCGCAAATTTGCCTCCACCAGAGTAGTCGCACTCAGATTTGCCTTGGTGAGGTTGGCTTCGCTAAAGTTGATCTTCCATAAATTGGCCGCATCCAGATCTGCATCAAACAGATTGGCTTGACTGAAGTTGGCGCTCCTACAGTCAGCTTTGTCCAACTGAGCGGTGCTCAGATCAGTTTTGTGGGCATTCACCTGAATGAGATTAGCACTGCTCAGATTGGCACCGTTGAGATGGGCCTCAGACAAGTTGGCGGCTTGTAGGTTGACATGACTTAAATGAGCATTGGCTAGCTCAGATCGACTGAGATCCGTTTTACTTAAATTGAGCTGTCCCCCTGGCAAATCATTCTGCACATTCCGGCGGCTAATGACGGTGAGTGCCGCTTGGATATCGGTGGGCATATGGGTCGAGCGTTGACCTCGGAGTGCCGCCTTTTCCCGGATATAGGAGGTCAGTACTTCCATGACAATCCAGTGATCGGAGGGAGAGTCTTTAGCAACCCGCTCTAATAGATAAATGCCGCCCAGACGGACTTCCAATCGCTCGTCGCCCAGCAGTTCGACTGCTTTACTGAATCGCTCGGTCACCTCCTTCCCTTCGGTAATTTGGAGGTTGCGGCGGCTGAGATAGGCAGTCGTCAGAAAAAATAATCCGCCCAGGGCCTGGATGAGCGTGCGACGATGGGCGTCTTCAATAAAGGCGCGATCGCGAATTTCTACCTGCACGTCTAAACCATTGACCTGCCATTTTGGCAGCAGCCACACCACCACTCCTAGAATTACTAAACTGATCCCACCCCAAAACGGAAAAGGGATATGGGCTATCCAAGTATTTCTAACCCACAAAAACATGGCGATCGCCTAGTGACTGTAATCCAGCAAAATTGTAGAAGGGGTGCGAACAATATGACAAAGGCAGGCGGGAGTATGATTTTTGGAATCAATGATGCACTTATAGAAGGTCAGGGTCAAATTCGATCCATGAAATGCTTATGAATTCAAGCTTTATTAATCGCTCTTCTATGATGATCGTTCATGACCATACAATCTCCTCACTTTTATAAAAGTATTGCTCTCACAGCTCTGGCTTTTAGTGCTGGACTCTTTCTAGGAATTCTTTTATTTGCCACTTCCATCAATCTATTTCTACGTAAAGTATGGGGGCCGACTGTCTTGCCCTACCCTAGTGCTAAGCAAGTGGGAACTAATTATCTAGCTGCTGTCATTGCTGGCAATAAGGCACATATACCAGAGCACAATTCTTGCACCTATACCGACTTAATCAGCGATATTAAGCACTACGGAGGGGCAAAGATTAAAGATATTTCAGTGCAGTCCGAATGGCGCTCCGGCAACAGCGATCACATCTTTGAAATCACCACAATCCGTTTTGCCTATCATCAACCTCATGAAGATTGGCAACCCGGTGAGATCACTTTAATGACCGCATCAAATCTAATAGAGCCACCCATCCTCCCATTTCGTAAAATTATTTGTGGTGGAGGTTAATCCTAATCATCAAACCTTACAGCAGATTGCTTTTTCGGCATCTGCTAACCTGGTGACTTGATTGCAAAACAATGATTTTGTCTGACTGTGCGAACGAATAACAGGAAGTTGAGAAATGGCTTGCCAAGCTGATTCAACCCCTTCGCCTCTACTGAACAATCATCCAGCATCCAAAACCCTTTTGACCGGAAGCAATTTGGAAATACTCCATGATGCTCAGATGTCGGCATTGGATAAGGATACAGATCCAAGGATCTAGCCAGCAGATGATCCCATTGACCGGAAACGATTACTATTTTAAAGAACTAAACTCAGTTGTTGTTACCGATACTCTTATGACTCAATCGGTTTCCTCAGAGACTCTTTCTCCCGACTCAGCAGCATCCCAGCGGTCTCCTGATTCTCAGTTGACCGCAGACCAGCATCGTCAAAAAATGCAGCGCCGTAAGCAGGTGCAAGATGAGCGGGTTGCCGAGCGATCGCAAGAGAAAGGCTTAGTCATTGTGCACACCGGAAATGGCAAAGGCAAAACCACTGCTGCTTTGGGAATGGTCATGCGATCTCTGGGGCATGGCTATAACGTTGCCATTGTCCAATTTATTAAAGGAGCTTGGGAGCCTGCTGAGAAAGCTGTCTTGGGAAACTGGCCCGATCAGCTTGTCTTTCATGCCATGGGAGAAGGGTTTACCTGGGAGACTCAAGATCGTGAGCGTGATACCGCCAAAGCCCAAACCGCCTGGGAACAAGCCTTGACCTATATCCAGAATCCCGACTATCGCCTCGTTCTCCTGGATGAAGTCAACATTGCTCTCAAACATGGCTATTTGGACGGTGCAACGGTGGTTGCTGGACTGCAGTCCAAGCCTGCCGACACCCACGTCATCCTCACTGGACGAGGAGCCCCCAAAGCATTAATCGACCAGGCCGATTTAGTCACAGAGATGACCCTGGTCAAACATCCTTTCCGCGAACAAGGCGTGAAAGCCCAACCTGGTATTGAATTTTAGGAGGATCTGAATGGTACGGACAGTGGCACGCCCCCCCCAAACGGTGGAACCCGTCAAACACCCTCGTCCCTGGCGCAGCATCATTGCCGATGTCATTTTGGTGGGATTAGTGTCTGGCCCACTGGCCGCTCCCTTTCTGGCGTCAACAGGGTTGCCCATCCTGCCTCAGATTGCCAGCATCATCTACTTTATGGGTAATCATGTCTGTCCCCAACCGGAAATGGGATTAGCCCTTATGCCGCCCTACTTGATGGCCGTCTGTATGCGCTGTTTCGGTACCCTGATGGGGCTAGTGACGATGCGCTATCTGTTTTCCGTCAACCAAGGCCAAGCTCCCTACTGGTTGAATCGGTATGATTTACTCGGCTTCATGCTGACGATTGGCCTATGTTTGGTCTATCCCTTTGAACTCTATGCCCAATCTTGGGGGTGGTGGGAATACAACAACTTTGTCGTCACACTTTTTGGTTTCATTTCTGGGCTAGGACTCGGAGCCTACATCATGCCCCCCCTCCATCGCACCCCTCGCCCTTGACATCCAAACCTCCTCCTGTCGACTATGCTGTGGGGAAAGCATGATACTCATCCATACCCAACACCGTTAAGGCAAATCGGTAGGTGTCTGGGTATTGTTTTATGTGCCTTGCTGCTGAGTGTCTCTAACATCTCCTCGGTCAGCGCTGCGCCAGTCACGATCAGCTTTTTAGTGGCAGCGTTTGAAGTCCCCGTTTGGAAACCGCTGATTGCTGAATTCGAAGCCCAGCATCCTGATATTCACATTGAGGTGATTGAAGGGCCTAGCACCTCCAACATTGTTGAAGACCTCTATGTTTCAGCGTTTCTGTTGGGCAATGCTCCCTACGATTTGGTCTATATGGACATCACCTGGGTGGCGAAGTTTGCTGCTGCGGGTTGGTTACAGGATTTGTCGCCACGGGTGACACCAGAACAGGAAGCTCAGTTCTTGCCTGGCGTCTGGGAAGGGGGAAAATATCAGGGCAAACTCTATCGTTATCCAGCCGTGCGTGCTGATGTGGGGGCGTTATATTATCGCCAAGACCTACTCGATCAGTACGACTACTCTCCACCTGAAACCTTTGCAGATCTAATTCGGATTTCCCATGCCCTGCAAGCCCAGGGGATTCCTTGGGGCTTTTTATGGCCCGGTAAGCAAACCGAGGGTACAACGGCTATGTTTCTGGAGGTTTTGGCTGGGTTTGGGGGCTATTGGATTGATCCAGAGACACTGGCCGTTGGGTTGGATAAGGGGGATGCGATCGCAGCCTTAGACTTCCTCGTCAACACCCTGCAAGAGGGCCTCTCACCCCCAGGAACGGTTAGCTATCAGGAAGAAGAAAATCGCCGTCTCTTTCAAAATGGGCAAGCGGTTTTTATGCGCAACTGGCCCTATGCCTGGTCCCTTGTTAATGCCCCTACCTCTCCGGTTCAAGGCAAAGTAGGCATTCACGCGATGGTGTCTCAGTCCGAGCAATTGGCACGGGCCTGCCAAGGCGGTTGGGGTTGGGGCATTGCCGCTACGAGTCCGCATCCAGAAGCAGCCTGGCAAGTGATGCAGTTTTTTTCTAGCGAAGCGGCTCAACGGCAAGTAGTCCAACAGTTTGGATATCTACCTACCCTCAAATCCCTCTATGCCGATCTAGATATTTTGGCTCAATATCCCCATTTCGCCCTGCTCCGGGAAATTCAAGAGCAAACCGTTTTACGCCCGACCATTGGTCAATATGACCAAGCCTCCGACATTTTGCAACGGTATCTCAATGCCGCATTCACACAACAGCTCAGTCCGAAAGCCGCGATGGTCGCTGCCGCGAGGGAAACTCGTCAACTACTCGCTCAGTAACGCCAAGACAACCCACAGAACAATTCCCTCAGACGAAGGCTGCACTATAGACTGAGACTAAAAAGACCCACTAAATCAACCCCATTGTGACTTTGAATCCAATCCCTACAGAATTATGATTCAAGGCGATGTGCGACTAAATGCCTGTAACCGTTGATTCCTCGTTTCCTCTGGCTAAATGTTGTGATCAGTAGCAACGTAGTATCAGTACTTTCAGGA
>JANQPU010000020.1 GCA_028285315.1 Acaryochloris sp. IP29b_bin.176 | reverse complement strand
CTGCAATCTCTATTTTCAAAACACTGGGCATAGGGGAATTCAAGTATCGACTATTGATTTCCCCTAACATAGGTCAAAATTATGCCGAATTGGTATCACATGTTTGTTGACCTGTTCACGGATGCATAGCGATGGCGAGTTAATGGCACTCCAAGCAGCAGGTTTGAATTTAGGACGGGTCATCGGTTCTTATCTCTGTTTTTCAATCTTGGCGTTGCTGCTAATGCTAGGTTTAGCAGAAGGCATCGTTCCTGTTAGCCAATCTCAATCGCAGCAATTACTAATCCACACCATCCAAAAAGGGCAATTTGCACTGCAAGATCGCCACATCATTTATCAAGATATCGGCCCCAATCAAGACCTGCGCCGTCTATTTTATATTCAAGCCTCGCAGGGGCAAACATTGTATGGAATAACCGTCATCGATTGGACCTTACCAGAGAGACAACAGGTGATGGTTGCTCAATCAGCCACCTGGAATTCAGCCAAAAATCTCTGGACCTTTGAGAAGGGTTCCATCTATGCGATAGCAGATGATGGTACCGAGCAACATATCATTGAGTTTACGAAACAGGAACTTATACTGCCTCCGCCCCTGTCCCTGACAGAAGCCGAAGTCAATCCAAATGGGATGACACTGGCGATGTCACAACAGCTTCTGGCAAAGCTACGACAGCAGAGGAATCAAGTTCAGATACGAGCCCTGGAAATTCAAATTCACCGTAAAATTGCACTTCCCTTTACAGTGCTGGTATTTGGGTTAGTAGGGAGTGTCTTAGGGATTAGCCATCGCCGATTGGCTGTCAGTAATGGATTGGGTATTAGCCTGATATGGGTCTTGGGACAATACATCCTGATTTTTATGGCTGATGCCTGGGGCAAATTAGGAGTGGTTTCACCGTGGCTAGGGGCTTGGCTACCAAATATGGTGACTGGACTCTTAGGGCTAGGCTTGCTATTTCGAGTGCAGGGGGGCTCTCTTCTGAAGAAATGGGGAAGAAGATAATGAACTCTAAGCAACAATAGAGTTCACAATTCATTCAACACCCCCTATAATGCCGGAGTATTTGCATGGAAACCTTCAATGTCAAATTCTCTGGAAGCTAAAGGGAGCTGCCTTTGTGGGGCTGTCCACATCGTTGCTAAGGCTGTTAGTCCTAACGAGGATTTTGTCAAACCTGTGGGACTCATCTTTTTTACCATCTGAAAGAGAATAATCAATACTTTATCTCTGTAGGTTTGTTTCCCCACAGTGAAGCGTTTATTTTTGATCACCCAGTCTTTATTGATGAGAAACCTGAACTCTACAGCTTTGCCAATAAGACACATGACATGACAGGTGCACAAGTCTTTTCCCAATTTTCTAACGCCGAAGAATAAAGGTTTTTGCACTTGCTGCTGGCAACTCAGAGAATGAGTCGCCAAGCTTATGTGTGCTTGCTAGATATGGCAACTTTGGTAATCTGCATATAATTGGTAGCCCACTCATTCGAGCTTGTATCAAATTCAAAATAATTTAGAACACCTTGAGTAATAGAGACATTGTGATGAATATCATTCTGACTCAAGCAGACATCCTGAGTGACAATAGTTTAGAGATTAAGGCTCATGAGATTCCCCTGTTGATGAGAGGCATTGATGTGATCTAGCTAATCAAGGCGATGTGCGACTAAATGCCTGTAACCGTTGATTCCTCGTTTCCTCTGGCTAAATGTTGTGATCAGTAGCAACGTAGTATCAGTACTTTCAGGA
>JANQPU010000423.1 GCA_028285315.1 Acaryochloris sp. IP29b_bin.176 | reverse complement strand
AGATCCTGGCCCATACGGTGTGCTGTTTTCTCAACCACCAAGCGGGGCGGGAGTTGCTGCACTTTGACACGCTTGTCATTGATTAGTCGCACATCGCCTATTGTTGGTTAAAACGGAGAGGGAGGGATTCGAACCCCCGGGACCCTTACAGGCCCATCTGATTTCAAGTCAGACGCAATCGACCAACTCTGCCACCTCTCCTGGTCTATATCATTAAATAGTAGACATCAAAGCCCAAGGTTCATCTTAACCCAAGCTGTTCCCATCTTCAGGGTCTGCTCCATATTTTGCTTTGTGCTCTGGTCATTGACCTCTGTAGTAGCGATGGGCATTAAGTTTTGACAATATCGAATAGTTGCAGATTAACGTAATGACAGATGGTATAACTTCTCCGTCAAGATCTGACATCCACATGCATCATCAACCCATGATCCTTGGTTTGGATCCAGGACGACAAAAATGTGGGCTGGCTCTCATGGGTGTTGACCATACTATTCATTGGCATCAAGTTGTGGGGGCCTCACAAGTAATTGATTCTATTAATGCTTTTTGCCAGACCTATCCAATATCTTTATTAGTGCTTGGGGATCAAACAACTTCTAAGGAATGGCACCAAACGCTTCTAGAACACTTTTCACCTAGTCTTGTTGTGGTTCAGGTAGATGAACGTTATAGCACTTTAGAAGCTCGGTCCAGATACTGGCAACTTTACCCACCGCGGGGGATTCAACGTCTTGTTCCCCAAAGTTTACGCCAGATCCCTCATCCAATCGATGATATTGTGGCGATTATCTTAATTGAGCGATATTTGCAGTCTAAGGATGAAGTAGTCTCAAATGAATGAGCGTTAATTACAGAAGAGTGTTGTGGTAGCGAACCACCCACAAACCATGTGATTCAACGTTTTTGTTGAGGATGTATTGTGCACAAATTATTCATTTTGCACATTAAATCTGAGCAAATTTACTTAGGCTTAGTATAATCAGGTAGAAAGTATGGGTCTATTGCTCCTTGGAGTAGACTGAAAAAGATTAGAATTATGTTTTTAGAATTTGACTTAATGTCTTATTGCTGACGCAGTGTAAATAGGAATGTATCAGGAGATTAGTTAGATATGCCCCAAACTCAGGCTATTTCAGAAATTGACTTCTATAGTGACACTTATAAGGATGCTTACAGCCGTATTGACGGCATCGTGATTGAAGGTGAGCAAGAGGCTCACGAAAACTATATTCGTCTTGGAGAAATGCTACCTGAGCACCAAGACGACTTTATCCGCTTGTCGAAAATGGAAGCTCGTCATAAGAAAGGGTTTGAAGCTTGTGGCCGCAACTTAAAAGTAACCTGTGATTTAGACTTTGCTCGTCAGTTTTTTGCAGACTTGCACCAAAATTTCCAAGATGCTGCTGCTGAGGACAAAGTGGCCACATGCCTAGTGATTCAGTCTTTGATTATTGAATGTTTTGCGATCGCAGCTTACAACATCTACATTCCCGTTGCGGATGACTTTGCTCGCAAGATTACCGAATCGGTGGTTAAAGATGAGTATACCCACCTAAATTATGGTGAGGAGTGGCTCAAAGCGCACTTTAATGAAATGAAGGCAGAAATCCAAGCAGCCAACCGCCAAAACCTACCCATCGTTTGGAGAATGCTTAACGAAGTGGACAAAGATGCAGCAGTGTTAGGGATGGAAAAGGAAGCTCTGGTTGAAGACTTCATGATCCAATATGGTGAAGCACTCAGCAATATTGGATTTTCGACCGCAGAAATCATGCGAATGTCTGCCTATGGCCTTGTTGCAGCCTGAACTCATACTGCTTCAGAAGCCTGCCAGGATTCTTCTTCAATAATGGCAGATGTTGCACTCTCTTAATTCTCTATACAGCAAGAGTCAGGCTGGCTAGTCTGGCTCTTGCTGTTGTAGAGGGGTGTGATGAGGCTCATTATTAAATCAGATTAATTCAACTCCATTCCAATACTTTTGCTGGTACGAAATAACGGTTTGCTGTAATATTAAGTAACATTGTTGTGTACTATTGCAACAGCCTTTTATTTACACATTCGCAGTAAGCCTGCTTGAAGCAGTCATGCTTACTCCCCTCTAAAAATATATGTTTGGTCTAATTGGTCATCTCACCAGCTTGCAGCATGCTCAATCCGTTGCCCGAGATTTAGGATATCCAGAGTATGCTGACCAAGGTTTAGATTTCTGGTGCATGGCTCCACCACAAATTGTGGATCATATTACTGTCACTAGTATTACGGGGCAAACGATTTACGGTAAATATGTCGAATCATGTTTTTTGCCGGAGATGCTAGCCTCTCAGCGCATCAAGGCCGCCACCCGCAAAATTGTCAATGCTATGGCTCATGCGCAGAAAAATGGAATTAACATCACGGCTCTCGGTGGTTTCTCTTCCATTATTTTTGAGAATTTCAATTTGCAGCGCGTTACCCGCATTCGAAATATCCAACTAGACTTGCAACGCTTCACCACTGGAAATACCCACACGGCTTATATTATTTGCCGCCAAATCGAGCAAGGAGCACAGCAATTAGGGATTGATCTAGGGGCGGCAACCGTTGCGGTTTGTGGTGCAACCGGTGACATTGGCAGTGCTGTGTGTCGTTGGCTAGATGCTCGAACGGAGACCGCAGAATTATTGTTAGTTGCCCGCCATCAAGGTCGTCTGGAAGCTTTACAATCTGAGCTGGGTCGAGGCAAAATCATGTCTATTGAAGAAGCCCTACCGCATGCAGATATTGTCGTTTGGGTCGCCAGTATGCCTAAAGGCATTGAAATTGATGTCGAAAATTTGAAACACCCTTGCCTCATGATTGATGGGGGCTATCCTAAAAATTTAGGGACAAGAATTCAGCATCCTGAGATTCATATCCTCAATGGTGGTATTGTTGAGCATTCTCTGGATATCGACTGGAAGATCATGCATATTGTCAACATGAATATTCCTAATCGTCAGCTATTTGCCTGTTTTGCTGAATCAATGCTTCTAGAATTTGAGCAGCTCCATACTAACTTTTCTTGGGGCCGAAACGAAATTACTGTTGCCAAGATGGCAAAAATTGGTGACATATCCCTTAAGCATGGCTTTAAGCCTTTGGCTCTGGGCACCTAAACTCTGGATAGAGATAGTTTGCCGTTGGGTCAAAAGTTTAGTTTGATTCAGCTTGCTTTGTCGTGAGTTTGGATTTCTCAGCATTCAACGGTAATACCAATTCGGCATAATTTTGACCTATGTTAGGGGAAATCAATAGTCGATACTTGAATTCCCCTATGCCCAGTGTTTTGAAAATAGAGATTGC
>JANQPU010000422.1 GCA_028285315.1 Acaryochloris sp. IP29b_bin.176 | reverse complement strand
AGATCCTGGCCCATACGGTGTGCTGTTTTCTCAACCACCAAGCGGGGCGGGAGTTGCTGCACTTTGACACGCTTGTCATTGATTAGTCGCACATCGCCTTTCTTTGCGGAGGGATAGGGAGAGCTAACTTACTGGTACGGCATGTCCTCCAAACAGAAATACGCTTGCTAATCAGAAAGTTGACGAACTCCTGTATAGTCTATAGCTTTGGTAAGCTCGGCAATGGTTTGCTGTTGCAATGGATGCATCCAGCCTGGGCAAATTTCTGCTAAAGGAGCCAGTACAAACGCTCGCTCGTGTAGATAGGGATGAGGCACCGTCAATGTCGGCGTCTGAATCACCACTTGTTCATACAGCAGGATATCTAGATCTAAGGTGCGCGGTCCCCAGCGTTCGCGCCGCACTCGCCCGAACTGAGCTTCGATCGCCAAGAGCTTTTCTAGCAAGGGCTCCGGTAAATCAGTCGTCAATAAACTGACACAACCGTTGAGATAATCTGGTTGTGGGGGACCAATGGCGGCGGTTTGATACCAATGAGATTGGGCCTGTACTTTTATCTGTGGATCTTGGCTTAACTGGTCAATAGCCGCCTCTAGAATCGCCCGAGAATCACCCAGATTGCTGCCGAGAGCGATCGCAACTTGTTTCCCCGTTTGTAGGTCTGTTGAAACCATATCGATCCTGGATAAAAAAACGGTGATGTAAACAACAACGCCTGCTAAATTGACACCGACAAAAACTTATCCCAAGAATAAATAGTAAACTCTTCTATCGAATACTATGCATCGGTCTACCCTGGGGTACGCCAGTTTATTTGGCTCCATCCTGCCTCTAGTTTGTCTTTCGTCTCCTGCCGCAGCCGCACTGACGGCCCCAGAGATTAACCAGATTGCCAAAAATACAACGATTCGGATTGTGAGTCAGACCTCGGGATCGGGAGTCATCATTCAGCGAGACAACAACACCTATACTGTCCTCACCGCTGCCCATGTGGTCGCTACCGAAGATAATTATGACGTGATCACGCCCGATGGCCAGACGGTCGAGGTCAATCCCAAAACCATCAAAAAACTCCCAGGCGTTGACCTAGCAGTTGTGCAATTTCAGAGCCCCAATACCTATCAGGTGGTGAAGCTGGGCAACTCTAACCCTTTGCAAGAAGGCAGCCGCAGCTATGTGGCTGGTTTCCCGCTGCGCACTATGGCTATTTCTGAAACCATCTATACCTTCACAGAAGGCAAAATTACGGCCAATGCCAGTCGTCCATTGAAAGATGGCTATGCCTTGGTCTATTCCAACAACACCTTGCCCGGTATGAGTGGTGGTCCTGTGCTGGATGCCGATGGCAAGTTAATTGGGATTCACGGTCGCGCCGATACGACTACGAAAGTTCAGGATCAAAATCTCAATCCCGACATCTACATCAAAAGCGGGTTCAATCTGGGCATTCCCATCAATACGTTTACAACTTTGGTCCCCAAAGCAGGGATCAATATTGGGGTAGCGGCTTCAGCTCCGCCAGCCCGCCCGTCCCAAACCACTGCGGACGACTGGTACCTGCAAGCCCAAGCCAAAATCCAGCAAGAAGACTACAAAGGCGCGATCTCAGATCTCGATCAAGCCCTCCAGCTCAAACCTGACTATTCCGCAGCCTATTCTGCGAGGGGATTTGCCCATGCTCGATTGGCTCAAGCATCGAGTGCCCTCGCGGATAGCGAACAGGCCGTTCGTCTCGATCCAGACAATTCGCAAGCCTACTTGGTTCGAGGTCTGGTTCGGAGCCGCATTGGGGAGTTGGAGGGAGCCTTAGCTGATGCCAACCAAGGCTTGAAATTAAATCCTCAACATCCCTCCGGCTATGGGTTGCGCAGCACCATTAAATTCTTAATGGCAGACTATCCAGGGGCAGCGGCAGATATGCAGCAGACGGCTCAGTTGATGCGATCGCAAGGCAACACAACGGGTGCCCAACAGGTTGAGCAAGGGCTGAGCGTCTTCAAAAAACTCCAACCCGGTGCTGAAACCTTTAGGCACTTTCTGGCGACCGCTGCCGTTCGACTTCAGCTTCAAGATCAAAAAGGTGCAGCCCTAGATTTTCAAAATGCTGCAGCCATCGCTCTCAAGCAAAAAAAAATGGGGGAATTTGTCTTAGCGAAGAGCATGCTAAGAAGTACAGATGCTAGCCTAGCCCAACGCTACGCTGCCCAAGAAAATGCCCAAGCTGCCTTTCCCAATAGTCGTACTATCTTGGCCCAGACAGACGAAGCGATTCGCAGAAATCCTAACGATGGCAATGCGTATCGGCTGCGAGGCTCAATCCTGGCAGAAATTCTAGATCAACCCCAGCAGGCTATTGCCGATATTGAGAAAGCCGCAGCCTACTACCAAGCTCAAAACGATACAACCAACTACCAGCTGATGATGGCTTATCTCAAGGCGTTGCAGTAGGATTTTATCGCTCAGTGCGTCTTCAGACCATCACCTCATTGACCGGAGTAACCAATCCACTCTAAATATTTAATATTTAGGGGGATATCCAGAATATACAGGGTTCCTGGAAGCTGTTATGCTAGACATTCTAGAAGCTTTTAGTTTCGCTGATTGCTTGCTAGTAATTTAGCTAGCATTGTCTAGACTTAATTTAATTTTATTTTTCTATAGTCTCCCTACTGAGTTCGACTCAATTATCCGTGGAGTTACAACACATCTTTAAATCCTCTCATCCAATTATTGGCGTTGTTCATCTACTGCCGTTACCGACCTCCCCGCGTTGGGGTGGAAGCCTGAAAGCAGTCATTGCTCGGGCTGAGCAAGAATCAACTGCCCTTGCTGCTGGTGGCGTAGATGGCCTCATTATTGAAAATTTCTTTGATGCCCCTTTTACTAAAGGAAGCGTAGACCCCGCCATAGTCAGCGCCATGAGTTTGGTGGTCCAACGGGTCAAGAATTTGGTGCCTTTACCGATTGGGATTAATGTGCTCCGCAACGATGCCTGTAGTGCCATGGCGATCGCATCTTGCGTCGAAGCCCAGTTCATCCGCGTGAATGTGCTCACGGGCGTGATGGAAACGGATCAGGGACTAATTGAAGGGGAAGCTCACCGCCTACTCCGGTATCGTCGCGAACTGGGTAGTGATGTCAAAATTTTTGCCGATGTCCTGGTCAAACATGCCCGCCCCCTCGGTGCCCCCAATCTGACGACAACGGTTCATGAAACCATCGATCGAGGTTTGGCGGATGGCATAATTATCTCTGGCTGGGAAACGGGCAGCCCGCCCAATTTAGGCGATTTAGAGTTAGCCATTGATGCTGCTAAAGATGTACCAGTCTTCATCGGCAGCGGGGCGACTTGGGAGAACATTCCCAGCCTCATTCAAGCAGCGAATGGGGCCATTGTGTCTAGCTCTCTCAAACGCCATGGTCAAGTGAATCAGCCCATCGATCCCATCCGCGTCAGCCGCTTCGTCGAAGCCATGCGCCGCAGCTTAACCAATCAAGACACAGCAAATGTAAAATCATCGGTTATGCTCGAGTCATAAATTTTACGTGAATCGCGTATCGATATGCCGCCTTGGGTTGCCTATATAGCCCCGATGGCTACTTTTATGCTGATCACCACCGTGGAAGGGATATGGCCGGGTGCCTATCCGTGGCTCTATGGGGTGAAGGTGATCGTGGTTTCCACATTGCTGGGCATCTTAGCTCGACCTTGGCTAGAGATTCGACCCAATGCCAAGGTAACTGTGACTGCGATCGCAGTCGGTCTTATCGTCTTTGCTGAATGGATTTTACTCGATCAGTGGATTTCCTATCCTCACATCGGCGAGCGAGTGGGCTACAATCCCTTCGCTAGTTTGCAAGGCTGGATTTTACCTGTCTTTCTGGCTTTCCGCTTCTATGGCTTAGTGATTATGGTGCCCCTCATGGAGGAGATCTTTTGGCGTTCCTTCCTCCTCCGATATCTGAGTGTACCCGAATTCCAGAAAATACCCGTGGGCACGTTTACCTGGGGGGCCTTCGCCATCTCATCCGTGTTGTTTGGACTGCTGCATAGTGAGTGGTTAGTCGCCATTATCTGTGCAGTCATTTATACACTCTTGCTTAAAGTTACGAAAAGCCTCTATGCCTGCATTATTGCCCATAGCACTACAAATCTTGTCTTAGGTATCTATATCCTGGCGAATTCGGCTTGGAAATATTGGTAATTCACTCTGCTGATCAATCCTGCTATTCCGGCAACAAGGCAGACGGTCAGGAAGATGAATGGGCACTCAAACTAACCTCTCGTCTTAAAAGTTGAACGCTCTAGTTTTCTAGAGTAACCCTACGAAATGCAGGGGGCCATAACCACTAATCAGTTCAACGAGTAAAGCAATAAAGCCGATCATCGCAAATCGACCATTCCAGCGTTCCGCCGTGGTCGTCATTCCCCATTCCCACCGCTCTTGGGGATAGAGCTTAATATTCTTCTGAGGCCGAAAGACCTGGGAAAAGTTAAGGAAGGGCTTGTCCAAATATTCAAGCACCATGTTACTCAGAGTATCAATAAAGTCTGGATGCGTATTTACTGCAGGTATCCGCCGGAAATTCTCAATGCCAGACTCCAGGGCTAAATGCCGATACTCCATATCGATTTCCTGGAGGGTCTCAATATGCTCAGAGATGAAGCTAATGGGCACAACGACTAAATCTTTCACCCCTTGCTGGCCTAAATGGGCAATCACGTTAGTAGTGTAGGGACGTAACCATTCCATCGGCCCCACCCGGCTTTGATAGGCCAAGATATGGGGGTTGGGGCGCTGCAACGCCTCCATAATCAGTTGGGTACTGGTTTCAATCTCTTGCTGGTAGGGGTCCCCGGATTCCGTCACGTAGCTTAGCGGCACACCGTGAGCACTAAAGAACACAGTGGTTTGATCTGGATCCGCAAATTGGTCCAGTTCTTGACGCAAAAAGTCAGCCATAACCTGCACATAGCCAGGGCGATCGTGCCAAGAAGAGATAACCGTGTATTTGATTTTGTGCAATTCTGGATCTTCAGACCAGATTTTCTCTAACAACCGGATGCTCGAACCACTGGTACTGATCGAAAACTGAGGGTATAACGGCAGAATAACGAGCTCTTCAATGCCATCGCGCTTAATGCGATCGACGGCCTCTTCCGTAAAGGGATGCCAGTAACGCATACCAATATAAACCTGAGCATCACATCCTTTGGCCTGTAAATCATCTTGGAGCGCATGAGCTTGAGCTTCTGTAATTCGCCGCAGTGGGGAGCCGCCGCCGATCTGCCGATAGTTATCCCGAGAGGTCCGGGCTCGCATGGTGGAGATAAATCCAGCAAAGGGCTTCTGCATCCAGGCAAACGGCAATCTCAAAATTTCTGGATCAGCAAACAGGTTATACAAAAAAGGACGGACATCCTTTAGCTGCTCTGGTCCCCCTAGATTCAGTAATAGAACACCAACACGGCCCATAACCTGATGATTGCCTTTGTTAAACTCTGTTACTTATTTTAACAACATTGCCCAGGTAAGACATTGACAAATGACCAATCTCTCTGATAGATGAAGCTGCGCAACTCAAGCCCAAACTGGTTGAGGAATACCCCAAGACAACTTTTGAACTCAGAATCGTTGCTCAAAATCGTGCTGAGGTAAGGTCGGGTTAGCCACCGCCCACAATCGTTACGATTTCTAAGCGATCTCCCATCTGCAAGTGGGTTGTTTCCCAAAACTGTCGATGCAGAATTTCGCCATTGTATTCTACCGCCACGAGGCGAGGATTGAGGTTTAACTGTATCAGAAAATCTGGCAATAACATGCTGGGCGGGCAGGTTTGTCGTTCTCCATTGACTTGGATGTCAATCATGTTTGTTCAGCGCAATCATTATTTGAGGTCAACTAATAGGTTGGTTAGACCTACCTCCATCTTAGATTTAAGGCCACAGCTCGAACCTGATTTGCTGAGGGTGCATCTGCTCTTGCTCAGCCTAGCTATTCTCAGGGGAGATTGGTGTGGCTTGAGCAGGGGAAATGGGAAACTGTTTCAGCATTTGTTGGACAACCTGTGTCGGAGAAGGAGCATTCATAATCGCTCTTACCACTGCCACCCGTTGGGCTCCAGCGGCCAAGACCTCCCCTAGGTTCTGCTCATCAATGCCGCCGATCGCGTAATAAGGCATGGGAGCATGTTGATTGGCATAGCGGATATACTCATGACCAACAGCCGCTTTGCCCGCTTTAGTAGGGGTTTTGTAGATCGGTCCGACGCCAATATAGTCAGCTTGTTCTTGGATAGCGCGCTCCATTTCCTGGGAATTGGTGGTGGAGCGCCCCACTAACTTATCTGGTCCTAGGATTTGACGGGCCACTGCCATTGTCATGTCCTGCTGTCCCAGGTGGACCCCATCCGCATCGACGGCAACGGCAATATCGATGCGATCGTTGACAATAAATAGCGCATTGTATTGGTGGCAGAGCTGGCATAATTTCTGAGCGACGGCCAAACGCTGAGCGTCATTGGCCTGTTTCTCGCGATATTGAACTAGCTTTAGACCTCCTTGGAGAGCAGCTTCGACGACTGAGACTAGTTGTTCACTGGGTGAAGTGACTAAATAGAGGGGCGCTTCCAGTAACTGTTGCAACCGATTGCGAGGCTGTAATTGAGTGTCTAGGGTATAAACCTGATAGCGCATCTGCTTACAGGCGGCAGCCATATTGGCATCATAGACCTTACTATATTCTTCTAGAACCCGCAGGGCCTCTTGCACGCGGCAAAGGTTGGCTTGCACTACTGTTGGCAGATCAGACCGGGTTGCTTCTTGCGGATGAGTCAGTTGTGTCCCTGGATCATTGGAGGTGTCTCGGGCCATCCGTAATAGGGGATGATGCCAGCTAGCCAGTTCTTGACGAAGCTGCTTGCACTGGGCGCTCAATTGAGGATTCTCCAGACCAAAGCGGCACCATTCCTCAATGACCCGCAACCCTTCCCGTGCTCGATCGAGATTGGCATCCAAAACGCGATAAAGGGTCGAGGTTGCGTTCATCATTAGAAAAAAACATTAAGAATAAACCTTTTCTATCCTATCAAGGGGCTGGGTTAAAACAAGTGCCACGATTAAGTAGAGAAGAGTTAATATTCTTATTTTTTTAAGATTTCAAGCTGATCTGAAAAATGTCCGGGCAGCAGGTCAATACTTAGGGCTGACTTGAGCAAATAGAGACCTAATAATAAAACAGCAGAAATTAATAGATTCATCGCCACAATTAGAAAAAATGCGGCGATCATATTTCCTGCTTTAGTTGCTCTTGTAATGGGATAGCGCCGTTGGTCCTTACGGACATCTTTACCTACCATTAGTACAACATAAAAACGTGAGAATAATAAGTCAATGACAAAGCGAATATCAATTAACTTTGATCTGCTCTTTTCGCGCGCAGAAGCCTGGTTCTCAATTTGATTATAATTTGCATTTATGGGTGCTGTTTTTTGATTAACTTCATGGGCAATGGTTTGACTAATAAATTTCTGAATTTCCTGAACTTGTGATCTATTTAAATGAGATAAAAGGGCTGGATCAATTTGATTAATATAGTCAGGCGAAGACATCGGCTGAGTCAGAGAATCAGCATAAGTAGGGGGTGAGAAATCCTGATCTTTCTGGTTTGCATGATTGCTATCTTCTGAAAATGATAATTGCGGCAACCGTGATATCTCCTGAGCTAAGTACAGTAGAGTAGGGCCATCGATTGGGGGGTAGGTATTGATCCTAGGTAGAGCACACGGCCGATGATCAATCCTGTGCCTGTAATCATCAGTAGACGATAAAAGGTTCCTTTGCGAGACCAACCTAAAGCCTGAATTGCTGACTGAGCAAATGCCAGCATCAGGACGACCCCAATCGCAAATATCCATACCCCTACTAATGAGATTGCCCAAGTTGAACCTTTCCAGTTCATGAGCAAAGGGGTTGCTGTGGTGTACGCTGCAATCCATACGACGGAAACGACCCACAACATTGCCCCTGCGATCGCACCTGTACCTGCCCACGCAATATAAGCAATCAAGAGAACGGTCCAAATCCACATCAGGGGTGGGGCGAAATAGGCCGCTAGGACCCACCCGACAGATGTGTAAGCAACCAGCAGCCCTAGGAGATATCCCCAGGCATAAGTTGTGGGATTGAGAATTTTTCTAGCCATGCTTTTAGGATGAACATTCTCTAGACCATTTTTAACGGCGATCTAGAGAATTACTTTTGACACCACGTCAATGGATAAAGAAATTTCAGTCTATATATTATTTATCAAAAATAAAACTAGAATGGAGCTTCCCTTTCCTCCATAGAGGATATCTATCATCTTGGTATAGAGATCTCAAATTCAATAGTAAAAATAACTCCACTTAACGAACAGATCACCATTAATCATTGTTCTGATATTGTGGCGCCATTTTATATAGTTTTACTAGCTATTTATACTTAGTTATAAATATCATTTTTGAGTTTATGTTAATTTTTATTTCAGTTTTAGTTTTTGAAAAAAAATAGGATAGAATTTGGCACCACCGGCTATTTTCATTCGGGTTGAGATGTAGTTTTGCAGTTGAGTAAATCTACTTTCAACTTACAGGTTTAGTATGGACTTTTCTGAAGAAGTTCCATTGATTTTAGTAGTACAACTCACTCACGATTGGGGAAGCGGTTAGGAGCCATGAAATATCATTTGAGCCAGGTTACAGTTGCGATCGCAAGCCTATTTCTGAGCCTGCTGATTCCACATTCAGCTCAGGCTTATACCTTTGATCAAGAAGAAGTAGACCAAAGTAAATTTATTGCGATCGCAGTCCCATTTGCTGAGGGAAAGCAATATAACCTGATTATTCTGGAGCAAATTTCACCTACACAGACTTGCTGGGAAGAAAAAGCCGATCAGCCTGGTGTGATTGAGCCTCTGCTTTTGCAGTTTGATTTCACGGGGATTTGTGGACGGAGTACGGATAGTAATGGCTACTCTATCCGCCAAGCGGGTCAGGACTTAGCGCTGGACTATCGTCTGACAGTGGTCAAACACAAGGCAAATCTCGTACTCATGGGATATCCGTCTAAGAATCCCCAAGCGCCTAAACTGAAAATTGGTCAAACCCAATCTCATACGGATGGATTTTTGAAAATTGAGCTAGAGCCAGGCTGGCGGTTTGCGAAGCGTTCCTATAACGGCAAAACCCTTGGCCATATCTATTTCACCCGCGATCAAGTCCCCAGTACTGAGACGAACACCTTAGCTGAAGCTCCCTCTGATGCTGTTCCTCCCCTCGGCTCTGAGGATATTCCCCCTGCGGCTGAAACTGATCATCTCCCCCCTTTAGAACCAACGCTGGAGCAACCATCTACTACTAAACCAGCAGTACCTACCAACCCCGTTCCTCAATCCCGTGAGAAGCCAGAGCGCTCTCAAGAGCGGGATGAACTTACCAATCTGATTACCTCTCCGATTGAAATTCCTGTGCCTAGCTCGTCTCAACGCTCGGCTTCTCCCATTCCCCCATCCCAGGCGCGCAGAACGCCAGGTGCGATCGCACTGCCACAGCCAGAGATAGATTCAGAATTACCAGAATTAGAGAGCGAAAGTCCTCCCCCCCAGTCCTTGCCTGGCTCGCAATCGAACCGATATCAGGCTCCATCTGAACGTTCAGCCGCTAGCAAACAGCGAAAATTAGTGAAGTTGGCCGCAAAACCACCGTTGCCAGCGGGGTTCTTTTCTCGTCCAATTCCAATTCCAGTTCCACCTCCTCGATCACTGCCCTCCGTTTCTCCAGCCCCAAGAGCACTGCCGAGCTTGCCTGCTTCAGCCCCTACTCTCAACCCTGATGGTATTCTTCCCGTACCTCAAGGCAATGTTCCCTTGGGGCGCTATAATCCTGCTTCCGATATTTACACTGCCAGCCGGGATGCCAGTCGTGCCCAACAGTTAGCAGCAATCTCAGGAACCGGAAATCCTCCCCCCCCTCCACTAGATGAGCGTTCAAGGCTCCGCTATCGAGTGGTCGTCAAGGCTGTTAACTCGGCCCAATACAAGAAAATAAAAACCTTGGTCCCCGATGCATTCCGCTCTCGATATAAAGGCCGACCTGTTTTGCAGGTAGGTGCCTATGAGGCGCGAACTGAAGCAGATGAACGTCTGGATATGTTGAGCCTAGAAGGGATTGAGGGAACTCTCGATATTCGCTAGGGTGACGACTGATCTCGCACATCTGCAGGAAGGGTTGGTTCTATAGCCAAATTGGCAAAATCAAAATGTTGAGCATCTGCCAATTGCGACAGCTCGACATTTTGTAAACTCCGAAATATCGTTTCTAATCGACCAGGCGTGTCTTGCTCCCAGGCTTGCAGCATTTGCTTGACTTGGACTCGCTGTAATGTTTCCTGCGATCCACACAGCATGCAGGGAATAACCGGAAACTGGCGTAAATCTGTATACCGTTGAATATCGGCTTCGGGGCAATAAGCGAGGGGCCGGATCACCATATGTTGGCGATTGTCACTTAACAGCTTGGGTGGCATCGCCTCTAATTTACCGGCATAAAACAGATTGAGAAATAGTGTTTCGATAATGTCTTCTCGATGGTGGCCTAGAGCAATTTTGGTGGCTTGTTCTTCTTGAGCGACTCGATATAGAATCCCTCGCCGTAAACGAGAACAGAGGCCACACATGGTTTTGCCCTCTGGGATGACACGCTTGACAGTGCTGTAAGTATCTTCTTCAACGATCCGGTAGGGAACTTGGAGTTTGTCTAGATAATTCGGTAGAACCTCTTCTGGGAAATTCGGTTGTTTTTGATCCAGGTTGACGACCAAAATCTCAAAGTCAATGGGGGCAGCACGCTGCAAGTGCAACAAAATATCTAGCATTGTGTAGGAGTCCTTACCCCCTGACAAGCACACCATAATGCGATCGCCTGCTTCGATCATGTTGTAGTCTCGAATGGCCTTGCCCACTAGCCCTCTGAGTCGAGCTTGCAGCTTTTTCAGTTGTTTGGAGGGATAGAGTTGAGTGGCGGTCATAAACAGAGTGGACAAAAGAGCAATCAATACTTGGCGATATCTAGTTCACTCAGAGGTGGTGAAATGCTGAAGAATAGGGAGTTATTTCAAGATAGCAGTATCATTCCTAAATCGAGATTGATAGAACTTCAGCAAACAACTTGCCCATGCTTTCCTATATTACTGACTGGCTGGAACAAGTATTGATTGGGTTTATTAGCGCCGAATCTGGCAAAAATCTTATTGGCATTGATCGCGTCTGCGCTGATCGGGATTCCCTTAATGCTGCGTATCCTGCAAAAATTCCAGCCGAATCGTTGATCTAATGTGCGTGTTGTCTGGTCAGACATCTTAATTAGGGAATCAGGGGGTTAATGAAGGTATTTGATGACAGAGAAACGTTACACAGTAGATAATCTCCCGGCTGTTGGAACTATATAACTTGGCGTTCGCGTCATAAATGCTCTAAACAATTCAATACTTGAAAATGCCTGAAGGTATTTATACGTATGGGCATTGCATAGACAACAGTATTGCAGA
>JANQPU010000406.1 GCA_028285315.1 Acaryochloris sp. IP29b_bin.176 | reverse complement strand
CACTGTAAAAACTGGATAAGTAACCGGTTCTTTTGAAAGTCTACTGGTCATTGTTATAACTATAGTCCTTTTGTAAATTCATCAATTTGTTGCTTACCTTCGTAACGGTCAGTGACCAAAGGTAGCCCTTGCCGAGCTTCGTCAAAGTACTCGTTAGGTCTTGGCGTTCCAAACACGTCATAGGCTAGACCCGTGCTTACGAATAACCATCCCGCTAAGAAAAGGAGAGGTACCGTAACGGTATGGATAATCCAATAACGAATGCTTGTAACAATATCTCCAAAGGGTCGTTCACCAGTTCTACCAGCCAATTCAAACACCTCCTATGAACACAGTCATGATACTTAATCATACGAAACCATCGGACGTCCCACAAGTAAAACCTGAAGTTTACTTCCACCTATCTCTAAAATAATGAGAGGGCGGAGGACTTATTCAACCTAAGCTGACGCTTTGGGAGGAGCAATGAAACGCAATAAGGTTCCCGATTGCCCAGTAATGAACCCTTGGTCAGGAGACACAAAGATAATCTTGTAGAAGTTGGATGGTACATCCTCTACAGTTGTATCTTGTTGCCAAGTCTGGCCACCATCTAGGCTACAGAGCAAGGTGCCGCTGCCACCTGAGATCCACACTTCCTCGGGTGTTCGGTAGGCCAAATCTAAGAGGCCAATTTTGTTAGTCCCTGGTGTAAACGCTTCATCCCAGGCATATTCTCCATCCTCAAGCTTGCCAGTACTGAATTGAATTTGACCACCTTTGTTCAAGATCCAGGGATTGCCATTCGGATCAAATCCCATGGTTTGGATTCGTCTGGCACCATTGCGATCATGTCCTTGCCAAGCAGTTTGGCCCGGTTCAAAGGTAGTGTAAAAGCTACCCCGAGAGGAGATTGCTACATATTTACCGTCTTCAGACCGATTAATGTTACGCGTTGCTCCAGTGGCCTCTTCTACTAAGGCTGTCCAATGCTGTGCGTCATCTTGCGTTTGATAAATGGCACCTAGATCGGTGATCATCTCCACAGATTTGGGTCCTAGGGCAGTGACTTGATAGGGAGTGCCCGGTAGCTGAGTACTCAGGGATACCCTTGACCAAGACTTGCCACCATCAGTGGTATGAAGAAGAATAGAGGGTTCACCCACAATCCAACCCTCATCATCAGAAAAGCTGATGGATGAAAAGCGATAATCTAAGTCTCCCAGGGCAAGAGGTCGCTGCTCCCAAGTTTTACCTCCGTCAAAGGTTTCTAAGAGGGCAGAGTTGGTTCCCACCAGCCAGCCATGCTCTGGGGATGCAAAACTAATATCTAAGACAGTTGAGTCGGTGGGTAATGCCACGGGTTCCCATGACAAGGAATTAAGTGCTGGCAGGCTGTTGCAGGCGGTTAAGAAAAATAAGGCGGCAACGATGGGAATCCATTGCCTTGAAATCTTTAGAATTGCTTTTATCATCTTGTTTGTGAACGGGCAATAGCGAACTAGCCAATTGGTTAGTTAAAGGATCTTTAGTTTTTGGCAAAAATATCTCTATCAGGATTAGTCAGAGGGAGCTTGCCGTTAAGCTCAGCCAGAGGAATAGAAGCTGAGCAGGAACAGGAATAGCAGCAGTAATGTGCCGAAAATCAGTAGATTTTTTTTGCCTGGGGTCATCGCATTGACCCCAAAGCCATAGCCTAGGTTCTCGGCAAAGCCAGAAGGGGTACCAGCGGGCCCAATATTCACAAACTGTTCTTGGTCCGAGCGACAAACAGGACAATTCCAATCTTCAGGAAGTTGGTTAAATAACGTTCCTGATGGGATTTTGCGCTTTTTGTCACCTTCATCAGGTTCATAGATGTATCCGCAGGATCGACATTCAAATCGATCTGCGGGCACTACTTCATTTTCATCCGTCTCAGTAGACATGACCTCATCTCGTGGAATTTCCACAATCCTAGAAATCTTTGTGAATTATTATGACATGGAACATAATCACCTTGCTCAGGCTTCTGTTCCCAGACTCAAAATTTAACCCTGTTCTTCAGAGCTAACCTAAGAACATGACACCCGAATATGCTTAACTGAATATTACGCAATGACTTTGGAACCAGTTTTAGGAACGATTAATTATGGGTGGAGAAATTTTCACTGCAGCGTTTCTTTCTTTTACGCTGATATTAGTAGGCATTGGCCTGGGGTATTTGCTGCTTAAGATAGCTCCCGACTAAATTCTAGCCTTGAGTATTGGTGCTTTTTAGGTAAGATGTTGCCGCTATTACTGTTCGTCGGCTGAAAGACATCCGCAAGATAACGTTGGACTAAACGTTAAACCGAAAGAGCATAACATCTCCTTCTTGAACAAGATAATCTTTACCCTCACTGCGGACTAACCCTTTTTCTTTAGCAGCAGTGAGGGAGCCGTGTTTAACTAAGTCTTGATAAGCAACTGTTTCTGCTCGAATAAATCCCCGTTCAAAATCTGAATGAATCACTCCGGCGGCTTGAGGTGCCTTGGTTCCGATCGGTATCGTCCAAGCTCGACTCTCCTGGGGACCAGAGGTGAAATAAGTTCGTAGTCCTAAGAGTTGATAGGTGGCATGGATGAGAGAAGTTAATCCACCTTCTTCTACTCCTAGAGCTTCGAGAAAGTCGTGACGCTCTTCATCCGTTAGTTCGATCAATTCCGATTCCACTTGGGCTGACATGATCACGGTTTCTGCTGATTCGGCAGTTGCGATCGCACGCACTTTCTCCACCCACTCATTGCCCGTAGCCAAATCATCTTCAGAAACATTAGTGGCATAAATAATGGGCTTCAGGGTCAGCAAGCCCAAGGACTTGATGACTTCTTGTTCCTCGGAGCTTAAATCAGCCTGACGTGCAGGTTGCCCTTCATCCAGCGTTGCTCTGAGCTTTTCTAAAATTTCTAGTTCTGCTTGCGCCTCTTTATTATTGCGAGCGGTCTTTTTGGTTCGTTCCATTCGTCGCTCAATTTGAGCTAAATCCGCCAGACTCAGCTCTAAATTAATCACCTCAATATCTCGCACAGGGTCGACTGAGCCAGCAACGTGGATAATATCATCACTGTCAAAACAGCGAACCACATGAACAATGGCATCTACTTCACGAATATTAGCCAGAAACTGATTGCCCAACCCTTCCCCTTGGCTAGCTCCTTGAACCAGGCCCGCAATATCCACAAACTCGATCCGCGTGGGGACGGTTTTAGCTGACTTGGACAATTCAGATAAGGTTTGCAAGCGCTGATCAGGGACGGAAACAACGCCAACATTGGGCTCAATCGTACAAAAGGGAAAATTGGCTGCCTCGGCTTTGGCATTAGCGACTAAGGCATTAAACAGGGTTGACTTACCAACGTTGGGTAGCCCAACAATACCAGCTCTTAACATGGGAAAGGATGACTCAAATCATGGGCTCAAAGACATTATGAACAAAAAACATTCGGCTCATCTTGATGAACGAGGCGAATGGGGTTCATAATCCTTTGCCATTAAAACATGCATGAACCCTTTACATGAGTGCTCATCAACAGCAAGCTCCCCTATGGCAAGCCCTGTGCGACAAGGCCCAGGCAGCCCACGTTGCGTTTCATACGCCGGGGCATAAACGGGGACGAGGACTCCCCGCCTCTATCCTCCAGCACCTTGGAGGCTCTCTAGGAGCAGTGGATCTCCCTGAACTCCCTGACCTAGATAATCTCTTTGCCCCCGAAGCGGTGATTCAAGAAGCCCAAACACTGGCTGCGCAATTATTTGGTGCGGAGCAAACGTGGTTCTTAACCAATGGCTCTACCTGCGGTATCCTGGCAGCCTTGTTAGCTGTATGTGGTCCCGGCGATCACATCATCGTGCCACGAAATCTCCATACATCTGTGATTTCCGGTCTGGTTCTATCTGGGGCAACCCCAATCTTTATTCAACCGACTCTGGATCAACACCTCAACTTAGCCCATAGCCTATGCATTCAGGATATTCAGATAGCCTTACAGAACTTCCCTAAGCCGAAAGCAATTTTCTTGGTCTATCCGACCTATGAGGGGATTTGTGGTGATATATCTGCACTCACAGCCTGCGCCCATGATCATGGCATCCCTCTCATTGTTGATGAAGCTCATGGACCCCATTTTGCTTTTCATCCTCAACTCCCCCCATCTGCACTAGCAGCAGGTGCAGACTTAACGGTGCAATCAACTCATAAAATGCTAGGGGCGCTGACTCAAGCGGCTATGCTTCATGTTCAAGGCAATCTGATCGATCGGCAACGACTGAGTCAAACCTTACAACTGGTGCAATCGACGAGTCCAAATTATCTATTATTAGCCTCTCTAGATGCTGCCCGCTACCAAATGGCCCATGCTGGCCCTGAGATTATGCAGTGGATCTTAGCCCTCGCTGACAGAGCCTATTCTCAACTTCAGAGTCTGCCAGACTATTCACAATGGGAGCCGATTGGTACCAGCCCTGGCTGTATGGCACTCGATCAGACTCGACTTACCCTTCCGACCCATCTGTTTGGTGCTCATGGATATGCCTTGGATCAAACGCTCATCGACACCTATGGCGTCACAGCAGAACTTGTCACACCGGATCACCTAACCTTCTTGATGACGTTGGGGAATACAATGGCTGATATTGACCAACTGATCCTGGCATTGCGAGATCTTTACCAGCCCAATTCGCAACCTAGTCACCCTCCCTACCCAAATGCCAAACCTCCCATCTCTTTGCCGGTACTATCTCCTAGAGATGCCTATTGGCATCCATCGGAACGGGTCCATGTGATAGAAGCAGTCGATCGAATTAGCACCGAGAGTATCTGCCCCTATCCGCCCGGCATTCCTACGCTGCTGCCAGGTGAAAGAATTCAGGCGCAGGATTTGAACTGGCTGTTACAAATTAAGCAGAGCGGTGGTGTGATCACGGGATGTAGTGACCCAAGCCTCAAGACCTTAAAGGTTGTGAGAGAGTAGAAGCTAGTGTGAATCAACAGCGGCTCATTATGTCCTCCACCCCTTGGCCCTATATCAGTCCTGGTATTCCTGATGAACTCTTTGAGCGTTTACCCGGAATCCCAATGACACAGCGTGATACCCGGTTATTGTTGATCTCGCAATTACGGCTTATGGCTGATACGGTGCTTTGGGATATTGGCGCTGGGACTGGCACGATTCCCGTAGAAGCTGGCTTACTCTGTCCGCAAGGACAAATCATTGCCATCGAGCGTGACGAAGAGGTAGTGAATTTGATCCAAATGAATTGCGATCGCTTTGGGGTCAATAATGTTGAAATTATTCAGGGTAATGCCCCAGACTGTTTGCAAGCCCTCCAGATCCAGCCCAGCCGCATTTGTGTTGAAGGGGGACACCCCATGCAAGAGATTCTGAAAACAGCCTGGAGCTATCTACAAACGAATGGCCGACTAGTTGCGTCTGCATCCAGCCTAGAAACCCTGTATATTATTTCTGAAACGTTTTCTTCTCTGCATGCCCGCAACATCGAAGTCGTTCAGTCCATCATCAATCGCCTAGAGACACGCGGTACTCGTCAACTGTTTGCAGCCGTCGATCCTATGTTTATTCTGAGTGGTGAGAAACTGTGAAGATCCCCTCGGCTAAAGTATTGCTTGTCTCAGGATGTTATATCAGAGCTGAAAATTTTTGCTATAAGCACATAAAAAGATTAGGTTTGCAAAATTGGCTTGAGATTTTATCTTCTAAAAAATAGATTGCCAGGCATACTTTCCTGGAATCTATGTTAACAACAGGCTTGTATTATGTATGACTTAAATAGGGCAGGAAATATTATCGATGTAGATATTAGACTCTTCGAGTCTTACAGATAGTTATGTTTTTTAGATACCTTTTATAGAATACATACCTGGAATCACTAAGAAGCAAATGCTATGCTTCATATCCAACAATCGCTTGAAATAATTATTTACAAGGAATTTAGCAATCTTAACCCTTAGTATCGCTGGTTATGAAATGTTCTGCTAGCCTATGCTTCTTCATTCTCTTAGAAGAAAGCCTTGTGGCCGTGCTCAGCATGATTCATAGATATGCATATACATTCCTATATATCGTCATCGAAATTACTAAATACAGTCATACATTGGTCCGCATGCTTTTGTAAAAATCTCTAAGATTTACCAGCAATAAAACTCTCAAAATAGGTGCTCTTGAAAATTGTTCTGGGCTATACTTGTCAAGGCTATTCAAACTTCTATGGAAACATAGGAATAATGCCTGGATTGATGTTTCTGAGATCGTTGACGGAATGCTGCCTTTGTTTGCAACTTTATGGATACAACCGCCGCACTTATCTTTAGAGACACCTCACCCTTCATTCCAGGCAAACGTCCAACCTCAACTCACCCAGCCTCAAGATTTATGGATTGCCCAGGCCCCTCTTTCTCCCTTTAATCGCCGCAACAATCGCCAAGCTTCACGCCAAGGTGTTGAATTCCGAGCTTTATCCGGCAGGCTTGATACGGTCCCTGTTTTCAACAGTAATAGTCCTGAAGTCGTCAGACGATCTGGGATTCTACTATCCACCTTTCCACCCCGCGGTAAACGCCAGGCTAGGGCTCATCTCAACTTTGCATTTAACGGTCGGTTTGATATTTTTGCGCATCATGTTGCTAGGACTGATCGACCGGATGATACCCCCACCCTTTATAAAGGCATTCTGCTATACAATCCCAGTCAGACCCGCAGTATTACGATCAAGGTCTTGCATTCAGCAACATTTCTGGGC
This sequence comes from Acaryochloris sp. IP29b_bin.176, assembly GCA_028285315.1. Lineage (GTDB taxonomy): Bacteria > Cyanobacteriota > Cyanobacteriia > Thermosynechococcales > Thermosynechococcaceae > Acaryochloris. The sequence goes on along the minus strand of JANQPU010000406.1, from coordinate 2,762 downwards.
AATCCTGATGCTCCCTATATTGAGTTGCCTCCTCAGGTCAGTAATGACTTAGGCAAGGTATTTTCTGGTCCCGGTGGACGAGTGGTTGATCAAATTCTGAGAGGACGCCGACAAACCCACTGGCCTCCTGTGATTTCCTTGCGTCCCGGTCAAAGTAAAATGCTGATTAATCTACCGATTCCTGTTCCTAGTTTATCGCCAAACAAGAAGCCAGTGCGGGGTCCTGAGGCTCAAAAAACACCCTCGCTGAGTGCTGCCAAAATACCCCTCAGAAATATCGCCCCTTCCTCGAATACTCGCTCTACCCTGGCTCATGTACAGAGTAATGGCCCAGTCTATATAGCTAGCATGGCTATGTTGGCCCCCCTTAACCCAAATGGAACTGAGAATATTCCTACCAAGAAGGATTGGGAACGGCTTTTGATTAATGGTGAACTGCTGTTTCCTCGCGACAAGCCACCCTCCCCATTGAACCAGAGAACAGAGCCATTTTTTTATGGCCGCGTCGCTGGAGTCAGTCGAGGATCACGCTGGCAGGCCCAAATTACTGATGATGCCACCAGTCAGCAGTTAACCATCCCTAAACCCGGTCGCACCTTTGCCTATGGGTTGAGCACGCTACAACGAGGGACCTTTGGAACAGGACAAGTACAAAGTGCGCCTATGCTCGTGAGATACCCGGATACAGCCTATTTAGCTCATGGTAATTACGGCGTTCATTACGATTTGACATTGCCTCTCTATAACCCCAGCCAACAACCCCGACAGGTGGATATTGCCATTCAAACGCCCTTCAAACATGACCGTGAAGGGGTAGGTCTTAATTTTTGGCGTTCAAAAACTGCTCCTGTCTTTTTCCGGGGTACGGTACGGGTGCGATATAAGGATGATGAAGGTAATTCTCAATTGCGTTATTTTCACCTCGTCCAAAAACAAGGTCAAAAGAGTCAATCTCTTGTGACGTTAAAGCTCAAACCTGAGGAACGTCGGTTGGTCCAGGTGGACTATATTTATCCACCCGATGCCACCCCCCCTCAAGTGCTAACGGTTAAAACGGATCTTTTCTTTGGCAGTCGGAGCTAATTGAATGAAACCTAAAGTTGAAATTTTTGCAGATCGCTCTCAGCTGATTGCACGAGCCTTAGCGTTGACCCTCGCTGAAATTAAGGATGCGATCGCTCAACGAGGACGCTGTACCATCGCCTTAGCTGGAGGGAATACCCCCAAACCGCTTTATGAGCAGCTTGCGATTCAGGATCTTCCGTGGCAGGCTATCCATATCTTTTGGGGAGACGAACGCTATGTCCCCATTTCCGATCCGCAAAGTAATGCTGGGATGGCTGCCAATGCTTGGTTAAACCATGTGGCCATTCCCCCCGAAAATATCCACCCGATGCCCACTCATTCTGCAGATCCTGCAGAATCGGCTCAAATCTATGATCAGCAGATCCAGACGTTTTTCGGGACGGGATCCAATGTGTTTCCTAGCTTTGACATTATTTTATTAGGCTTGGGACCGGATGGTCATACCGCTAGTCTGTTTCCCCATACGGCAGCACTACAGGTCTGCGATCGCAATGTCACAGTTGGCAACAAAGATGATCAGCCTCGGATCACCTTAACGGTCCCCGTCCTCAACCAAGCCCGATGCATTCTCTTTCTAGCAACAGGAGCTAATAAGCAAGAAGCATTAACCCAAATTTTTGCTAAAAGTGCTGATTCGGCACAATATCCAGCTCGCTTGATTCAGCCGATTAACGGCAAACTTACTTGGCTGCTTGATGCTGCAGCAGGCGAACCTCTTCAAGAGTATGTATAGCCAGTCAGGATCACACATGCCAATGTTGCCCCAGAAGCAGCGTTAAACCTGAGGATCAGATTCAGCTCCACAAATGGGTACACTCAATGAGGCAAGATCAAACCGACTGAAGCCATATTTGCGTCATTACGGTAGACTTAACAACCCCTGTTGAGGACCGTGGTTGCCATGAATATCTCGTGTACTATGTGAAAAGCAGTATTTTTATAGTTGGAAAAGCCTCTCTTGCGCAGACATTATGGGAATGTGTTATCGCCTATTCAGCGAATGATTTAAGGGGCATGATCTGCAGTCTTTGCTTGACGATGATCGGAGAATTTTTTGACGGGGGAAATAACGACAACCTATGATTATTTGTCCCAATTGTCTCCACCAAAATACCGATGGTGCAGCCACCTGTGAGGTTTGCCAGACTGCCTTACCTTCTACCAGCAGCTGTCCCAACTGTGGTGCATCAACTCAATTGGGAGCCCAGTTTTGTGGTCAATGTGGATTCAATCTCACCGCAGTGCCCAATGAAGAAGTGTCCAATGAACTAGATGAAATCATCGCTCTCACGGCTGAGAAATCAGAGCCTGAAATATCCTCCTCCGATAATCCGTTTATATTTCCTAATCCTCACCCTCCTGATCCATTGGTCATGCCTGATCTGATGCCGCAGGAGCCTACGGCTGAATCACCAATGTCGGCTGCTTTGCCTTCCATAAGTCGTGAGCTACCCCAGGTTGAGCCCCCCCCAACTCCCTCTCCAGCCTATCCAGACTCCCCTTCATCAGGCAATCCTAGCACTCAACTTCAGCCGCAGAGGATTCAGTTAGTCCATGTGCAGACCAACACAGTCATCGATCTACCCCCGACTTTAGATCTGATTCATATGGGTAAACCTAACGATCGAGTTCCGCCCAACGTTGATGTTTCAGGGTTTCCGAATGCTGAAGTTGTT
>JANQPU010000397.1 GCA_028285315.1 Acaryochloris sp. IP29b_bin.176 | reverse complement strand
TAAAGCCAAATTTGCGGACGTGGCGGAATTGGTAGACGCGCTAGATTTAGGTTCTAGTACTGCAAAGTGTGAAGGTTCAAGTCCTTTCGTCCGCATTCCCTCGTAAACAGCAAAGCTTAGCTCCATCTCTAGCTGAATAATAAGGAAGCTACTGTTTTATTGCATCATTTTTACTGAATGAGGATGGGAGTGTTATAGGATGTCTGTAGGGTCAGCATCCAAGCATTAACTGTGTTGATTGCCTAGGTGTGATTCGCCTGCGATCGCAAATATTGAGATCCCTAATGGAAGCTACTAAGTTTAAGTCGTTGATTTAAGTAACTTCCGTTAAGTTAAGCTAAGACCATCTGCTAAAATGCTTAAAGATTCTACAAGATTGCCACATGGGAGCCACTCGCGCACGAATTGCCATTGACGCCATGGGGGGCGACCATGCCCCAGATGAAATTGTTGCTGGGGCCTTAAGAGCCCAAGCAGAGTTGGATGCAGATATTTTATTAGTTGGGGACCCCGATCGTCTCGAAGCTTCAATCAAAAACCATTCTGAGTCTGTTCCGGTTGAAATCATTCCTTCAGAAGGATTGATTGAGATGAATGAGGAACCCATCAGCGCATTGCGTCGCAAGCGAAAAGCTTCGATTAATGTGGCGATGGATTTAGTCAAAAAGCAAAAAGCGGATGCAGTGGTGTCTGCTGGCCACTCCGGTGCCGCAATGGCAGCCGCTTTGCTGAGATTAGGTCGGATTCCAGGGATTGATCGACCTGCCATTGGGGGGGTTTTTCCGACGATTATTGCTGGGAAACCCGTTTTGGTTCTTGATGTGGGAGCAAATGTTGATTGTCGTCCTGCCTTCCTGGATCAGTTTGCCACAATGGGGACAATCTATAGCCAGTTTGTTCTGGGAACAGAAGCACCTAAAGTAGGTTTGCTAAATATCGGTGAAGAAGCCTGTAAGGGCAACGAAGTCGCGATCCAGACCTACCAACTTTTAGAGCAGAATCCTCACATTGACTTTATTGGCAATGCTGAAGGACGAGATGTACTTTCTGGGCAGTTTGATGTGATTGTCTGTGATGGCTTCACGGGGAATGTTTTACTTAAATTTGCAGAAGCAGTTGGAGAAGTCGCGCTCCAAATTCTGCGGGAGGAGCTTCCCAGAGGCATTCACGGCAAAGTAGGAACGGGAATTCTAAAACCCAATTTGCGTCGGATTAAGCAGCGCATGGACCATGCAGAGCATGGGGGGGGATTACTCCTCGGTGTTGCAGGGGTGTGCATCATTAGCCACGGAAGTTCCCAAGCCCCTTCTATTTTTAATGCGATTCGCTTAGCCAAGGAAGCTGCAGATAATCAAGTCTCCCAGCGAATTCAATCTTGTTATCAACAGACGGTGACAGCCGCCTCCAATGGAGAATAAACGTGCAGCAAATGGCCACTGGATTGGCAGTTATTGGGAGTGGCTCTGCGGCTCCTAAAGCTTCCCTGAACAATGATGGTCTGAGCAAAATCGTTGATACCTCTGATGAATGGATTTCCACCCGCACGGGTATCCGCTCTCGGTATTTGGCAAGCCCCCAAGAATCTTTGTCGCAACTGAGTGCGATCGCAGCGCAAAATGCCCTATCAATGGCCCAAGTTGGTGCTACTGACATTGATCTGATCCTATTAGCCACCTCAACCCCCGATGATCTCTTTGGTAGTGCCTGTCAGATTCAGGCCGAAATAGGTGCGAAACATGCGGTGGCCTTTGATCTAACAGCGGCCTGCTCTGGGTTTGTGTTTGGCATGATTACAGCAGCCCAGTTTATCCGTACAGGCGTCTATCGCAATGTGCTACTGATTGGAGCTGATGTCCTCTCCCGCTGGGTGGATTGGACCGATCGTCGTTCCTGTGTCCTCTTTGGCGATGGTGCTGGGGCCGTAGTGTTACAAGCCAATGAAATCGATCACCTTCTCGGATTTGCGTTGCACAGTGATGGTTGTCTACATGACTGCCTCAACGTCCAATATCAGGGCGAATCTCGTCCCCTAACTGGGGGGATTAATGTTAGTCAGGGTACGTATCAACCTATTTCTATGAACGGTAAAGAAGTCTATCGCTTTGCCGTCAACCGAGTGCCTGAAATTGTAGAGAAGGCTCTGTTTCAAGCTGAGCTGACAACGGATGATATTGACTGGCTACTCTTACATCAGGCCAACCAGCGTATCCTAGATGCAGTAGCTAAGCGCTTAAAGGTGCCTGCTGAAAAAGTGATTAGTAACATTGCTAATTATGGCAATACCTCAGCGGCCACTATTCCATTGGCCTTGGATGCCACTGTTAGACAAGGCTATATCCAGCCGGGCGACACGATTGCGGCATCTGGATTCGGCGCAGGCTTAAGTTGGGGAGCCGCCATTTTTCAGTGGCAGCGCTAAACCTTGTCCGTTCAAAATTTTCTCAAGCTGCTGCTACTAGCAGCTATCTGGGGCAGTTCCTTTCTGTTTACGCGCATTGCCGCTCCAGAATGGGGACCGATTTGGTTGATTGAGCTGCGCGTGTTGATTGCCGGCCTGACCTTACTGCCACTCATTTTTAAGTTGGGCTTGTGGCCTCAAATTCAGCAATATTGGCGTGCTTTGTTTATCTTGGGGATGTTGAATTCAGCCCTGCCCTTTTGCCTATTGGCCTTTGCCTCTCTATCTTTGTCTGCTGGGTTTACGGCCATCTTGAATGCCACTACCCCTCTGTTTGGCCTATGGATTGTGATCATTTGGTTACAAGAGACGCTATCCATGCCTCGCTTGGTCGGCTTTGCTATCGGTTTTGTTGGTGTAGTGTTGTTAGTGGGTTGGCAAGAGATGCCGCTCACCTTAAGCAAGGGCATTGCCATAACGGCGGGACTATTGGCTGCTTTGTTATATGCCATTGTTGCACCCTATATCCAGCAGCAGTTTAGTGGCGTTTCTGCCTTAGTCGTGACGGCGGGGAGTCAACTCAGTGCAGCTGTTAGCCTCTTCCCGGTGCTACCCTTCTCGATACCAAGCCAAATCCCTTCAGTAAAAGCCATACTTTCCGTAATAGCCTTGGCATTACTCTCCTCGGTACTAGCTCAGATGCTGTATTTCCACTTAATCAAAGTTATGGGGCCTAGCAAGACTTTAACCGTAGCCTATCTAGTGCCTATATTTGCCATGCTTTGGGGGGCATTAGTCCTGCGAGAAGCAGTGACGATATCAATGGTTTTAGGAGGTGGATTGATTTTGTTAGGCACTGCGATCGCAAATGATCTATTCACCCAAAAAACGGCCTCTCCTTAGACCCTAGATGATTGAGGTATTCAGTTTAAACGAGATTCAGAGAGTGATTGTTACGCAAGTCCTTCAACCGCGAGGCGAAATTCTTCAACTTCCTCTCCGCATTCAATATCCATGACTGCTTCGACATTCTCATGGGGACGAGGGATGATCACCCAAGTCTCTAATACACCACCGGGTGTTTTCTCAGCGGCTGCCACTCCAGCATCCATCGCCATTTTGACTTCAGACACATCTCCGCGAATATTGATCGTAAACCGAGCACTTCCAGCTCGGATATAGCCCACTAAGGTCACTCGCCCGGCTTTAACCATGGCATCTGCTGCCGCTAATACGGGGGGGAATCCTTTAGTTTCCAGTGACCCAACTGCCTGTGGCATTCCAAATTTCCTCAAAAAATACTGTATTAGTAAGAAAGAAAGCAATGTGTCGAGCTATCAATCGCTTAAGTCCGAAACGGCTCCGATCGCTCGTTGTAACCAATGGGTAAGATTGACTCTATATTCTCTGGGGGGTTGGGAACTAGATAGTGGGATTCAACTTTAGCTGAACCCGGCATATTCTCAACAGAAGCTATACCTGCCTCCATTGCCCGCTTCACCTCTCCCACTGGACCTCGAATAGAGACAACATAGCGACCACTGGCACAACTTTCATAGCCCATAAGCGCCACTCGTCCTGCTTTGACCATGGCATCTGCTGCTGCTAATACAGCAGGATATCCATAGGTTTCAATCATTCCAACGGCAACTGGCATCCTTCTTCTCCGGTGCTAACCCTTTCCCCGCAGTACAAACTATACCTCAATCGTTCTATTGCTGATAGTCATTGCTCTGGACAATGTCATGGTTTTTAGTCTGAAGTCCTAAATATTAGCCACAGCGTAACGGAGATCAGCGGAATATCATATTCATTTGACCTGCAAAAGACTGTTTCCGAATGGACAACTGACAAGTTGGATACTTGATAACAGAGCCAAAAATGCGCCATCCTAGGCATCACATGACAGGGACAAATGTAAATCATCAAGACGATCGGGATCATCTGTGAGAGCTTGTTGGTATAGGACTCAGACTTTTCTTTGTCTCAAGCTGATACAGCGGCAGGTCGCTTTGCCTTGGCCCTAAACCAACGGCTAATCCCTATGCTGTCTCAGCATCTATCAGGTCTGGGGTAGACTGCTCATCATTCTGGCTATGAGACTGTCTCAGCCAAGATTCACAGCTAAGTTGCCAACGAGTGGATTGGTTTGAATGATCAATACAGTGCAAATGCTTCAAGATGACCAATGGAGACGATGTATGACCAGATGGAGCTTGGCACACTTGCGATTAACACAGTGTACTCATTCTCTCTTGAGATAGATCTAGATCATGCTGCAATTTGACCAGGTAAGCTTGCGGTTCCCAGACGCACCAGCGCCAACCCTTCGCAATTGCACCTTTGAGGTCGATATTGGAGAATTGGTCGTAATTTTAGGACCTTCAGGTTGTGGTAAAACGACTCTTTTAAAACTCGTCAATCGTTTATACGAAGCAACTGCAGGACAGATCTTCTTCAATGGCAAAGACATTCAGACCATTCCTTTAACGGCTCTGCGCCGCCAAATGGGGTATGTGATTCAGCAAGCAGGCTTATTTCCCCATATGACCATTGCCCAAAACATCGCTGTGGTTCCTAAATTATTGGGCTGGTCAAAAACTGAAATGGCAGCTCGGGTGGAGGAACTCTTAGATCTAGTTCAGTTATCTCCAGATTTTAGGCAACGCTATCCCAGCCAACTCTCTGGCGGTCAGCAGCAACGAGTGGGACTAGCGCGGGCTTTAGCAGCCAACCCAGCAGTATTGCTGATGGACGAGCCCTTTGGTGCCTTGGATGCAATTACCCGTAAATCTTTACAAGGAGAACTCCTAAAACTACAGCAACAATTTCACAAAACAATTCTGTTTGTCTCCCATGATATTGAAGAAGCATTGCGGTTAGCGGATCGGATTCTGATTCTCAACCAAGGACATTTGGTGCAATACGGCACACCTTGGCAAATCCTGACCCAATCTGCCTCCCCTTTTGTTGAGGAACTAGTGGGTACTGAGGATGTCTTAAAACAGCTATCGGTGTTATCCGTGGAACGAGTAATGGTAACCACAACATCTCCAGTGCCCCATCTCCCAAAAATTGACTGTCATGCCTCATTACGGGCGGCCTTGTCCCTATTATTGAAGTCAGGACAATCGCAATTACAGGTGATGACTGGAGAAACGGCTGTCGGGATTTTAGATCTCAATCACATTCAAGCTGTATGGCAAGATCCAGCAGGTTTAGACACAAGACCTCTTGTATAAATCCACGCACACTCGGACATTGTCCCCCTCAGCGTCCTTGATGGAATATTGCAGAATTAGGATTCCCAGATTTTTGTATAACTCAAGATCTTTTGCCTAAAAGATTAGTCTCGGTTCCTGTTGGCGAATAGGCTACAGATCTGTAAATCAACGTATTACAGAGGCTACAATTCAATAATTTCACTCCTTTAATTCTCTTGTAGAAGGCGTTGAAATACAGTCGCCAACAGGAACAGTTTCTCAGGAATTTTAAAGGGAGTATGAAGTAATCTCAGCCTACTGCCCCAAAGCCTTTATCGCCCCATAAAAGCAATCACACAAGAATGACTCTATTTCTGAGCAACCTTGTAAACACGAGTTCTTGTTATATTGAAGAGCAAATTAAGCTGAATATATAGTCCAATTAAATGAACGTACTGATTGCCCTAATTGCTCTTCTCACCTTGGTGTTGGTCGGTATTGTCGTCTACCTCCTGACCGCTCGCAGCTATCACTCTGCTGACTCCGTTGCCAAATCCTACGACCAATGGACAGAAGATGGAATTTTGGAGTTTTACTGGGGTGAACATATTCATTTGGGACATTATGGATCCCCTCCTCGCGGTAAAAACTTCTTGCAAGCCAAGTATGACTTTGTCCATGAGATGGTGGCCTGGGGGGGGCTAGACCAATTCCCGGCTGGTGCCACCCTTCTGGATGTGGGATGTGGCTTTGGCGGCAGTAGCCGGATTTTAGCGCAGGACTATGGATTCTCAGTCACTGGGGTAACCATCAGTCCTAAGCAGGTCAAGCGAGCCCAAGCGCTAACCCCAGCAGATGTAGATGCCCAATTCAAATTGGATGATGCGATGGCCTTGTCCTATCCAGATGCCAGCTTTGATGTGGTTTGGTCTGTGGAAGCTGGTCCCCACATGCCAGACAAAGCCGTGTTTGCCAAAGAGCTGATGAGAGTCCTCAAGCCCGGTGGCATTTTGGTGTTAGCGGACTGGAATCAGCGGGATGATCGGCAAAAGCCCCTAAATTTCTGGGAGCGACCGGTCATGCGCCAGTTGCTTGATCAGTGGTCTCATCCTGCCTTTGCCAGCATTGAGGGCTTTGCCGAGGAACTGGCAGCCACGGGGCTAGTCGCGGGAAACGTACTCACCTCTGATTGGACGAAAGAAACTCTTCCTTCCTGGTTAGATTCCATTTGGCAGGGGGTAGCCCGACCCGCTGGCTTGGTTCAGTTTGGTTTTTCGGGCCTCCTGAAATCTCTGCGAGAAGTGCCAACGATTCTGTTAATGAGGCTGGCGTTTGGCACTGGGCTCTGTCGTTTTGGCATGTTTCGAGCGCAACGGGCTGATCCTACGGTGAAGCCCCAAACAGCTTTAGCCAGTGGCACTGCCCAAGTGTGAAGCGATGTAGGAAGCCAGAAACTTCAATTTCACAGCGTCTATTGTGGACCATATGGGTCAGGAGCAATTCCCAGCTCCTGATAGTAGGAGAATAGCCGTTTGAACACAGCAGTCTCGTCATACTCCATTTCCACACGTTGGCGACCTGCCATGCCATAGGCCGTTCTTAGATCTTGATCTGCCAACAATGTCTTGAGAGCTGTAGCTAAAGGTGTAGTGGTTTGGGGGGGGACGATCAGTCCAGTTTTGCCAGGAAGAACAGCCTCTCGACAACCCCGAATATCGGTGGTGACAACAGGCAAACTCATGGCCATTGCTTCCAAGATGGAGCGCGGTAGCCCTTCATGGGCAAACGTAGCGAGAACAAAAATATTCAGCAAACCTAATAATTCTGGAATATCCGTTCGATCCCCGGTAAACGTGACCTGGGAAGACAAATTGAGCTGTTCAACTTTCTGAGCGAGCTGGCCGTAATACGGTTCAGGATCAGACTTGAGTTCTCCTCCCACCACCAGAATATGCAGTTGGGGAAATTCCTCAACCAACTGTGCTGCTGCTTCAATGAGATATCCACTGCCTTTGGTTCGGGTTAATCGCCCAACAGTGCCAATGATCAGTTGAGCTGATGTTGGAATACCTAGCTCGTCTCGTAAACGCGATTGTCGATCTAGATTTAATGCATTTCGATTAAATCGCTCAATATCAACACCATTGCCGAGATACCCCAGCTTTGAGTCGGGACATAACCTCTTTTGAGCTGCAGTTCGAACATCTTCATGATTCTGAGACAGAATCAGGTTGGTGATTTTGGCACATCCATATTCAATCGCAAAGTACATCCGATATTGGAGCGGCGGCGTCAGTTGGTGGAAGGGAAGACCGTGGGAGGTGTAGACAATGGTGGGAATGCCTGCCAGTTTTGCCGCAATTCGGCCCAAAACCGCTGCAATCGGAGTATGGACATGGACTAGATCATAGGCTTGTGCTCGCATTAACTGCATGAGATGAATAATAGTCTTGACATTCAATACGGGAGCAATTTTGCGATCAATTTGAATCGGATAAACGGTATACCCCTGGGCCTGAAGACGATCCACAGCCTCATCGGGGGAACAGGCAAGATCAACGGTGAGATGTTGCGATCGCAAGTAGTTAATTTGAGGTAACAGCAACGTTTCAGCAGTGGCACCCAAGGCGCAAACATGTAGAACTTTCATCGATTTAGTCCTTTTCTATGCTTCTGGGCAGAATGCCGTAGTGCAGGCTATTGTTCGGCAATCCAATCTGTCGTAATTTGGCGAACAGTTTGATAGAATTCAGTCCTTTTTTGACTGAGTTTGGTATTGCTGTAGTTTTGGGCCCGGCTTAAATTGCGTTCAGACATTTGGGTCATCCGCTGGGGATCACCAAGAACTTCCTGAATTTTCTCAGCTAATGCCACTACATCCCCTGGAGGCACCCTGTCACCCTCTGGCAATAATTCAGGAATTCCCCCCACTGTAGAACCAATACAAGGTAGTCCCCGAGCCATTGCCTCAATCATGGCCCGAGGTAGCCCTTCTTGGTAGGAGGGCAAAACGAACAAATCCGCCTGATCCAGTTCACGAATGATAGCTTCACCTGCGGGTAATCTTCCCCGAAATTCGACATGATCGCGAATATCCAACTGAGCTGCCAACGCTTCTAAGTCAGACTGATGCTGGCCATCTCCGACGATTGTTAATCGCAGGTTTAAACCCTTTGGAATACACAGTGCGATCGCATGAATGAGAATATCAGGCGCTTTATAGAGCTGAGCCAACGTACCAACCATGATTAAACTCCAATCACCATAATTAGTACAGCTCCTCCTAGGTTCAGTTACAAAAGCTGCCTGAGGCAGCTCAACACTAGAATAATGGGTTGTCCAAGCCTCAGAAGCAGGTGGATAACGCTGCTGGAGGGCAAACTCAGTGACATAAGAGATAGCATAGGCCCGTCGACATTGTTGTCGCAATCGCCGCGGAAACCACCAACGAAAGATCGGCCGGAGAACATGCTTAATTGATCCAGGAGCAAAAGCATCGTAGGGATCAGCCACTACTTCTAGGGCATAGGGATGCCTCGTGTGTTGCAACTGAGGTTCAAGACAATCTGCAATCTGAGAACTAACTCTCATAATGACAGCATCGTTAGGGGTCACAGATTGGCGAATTGCTTGGGTAATCTGCCGTGCCCGACACAGATATTGCCAAGGCCCCACATAGTAGGGGACAGGTGTAAAAGCGACCCTCTCTCCATTCGCTTGTCGCCATTGCGTAGATACCGACGGCACATGCCGAATCCTGGCAACCACACTAACCTGCTCAAATACCTCCAAATAGCGTTGCCAGAACTTATAAAAAAATGGTGATTGAGTCCACACTGCACCATCGGGGGTTTTAGAAAAACGATGTTCAAGAGCAACTATCACTTTCATCTTGCATGAGTATTATCAGTGCTGCTGAATGACATCGGTGAGGCCATAGCCCTACTGTAGATATTTTCCAGTTGCTTGACGGCTAACTTAATGTTAAAAGAACTGTTCTCAATTACACCTACAGACTCCGAAGTCTTAAAATGAGATATTCGTTGACGCTGAGCCAATAATCTCTCTGCCCAGGCAGCGGGAGGCTCTGCCAAAGCCACCCGCTGAAGTAAAGAAGGGATCACGTCAACCTCCTCAGGAATGCTTGATGAGAATAAACAGGGTAGCCCCGCAGCTTGTGCTTCAATCAGGGCTAGACCCAAGCCTTCAAATAAAGATGGAAATAAGAAATGATTCATGATGCCACGCATCACCTGGGGAACATCATCACGTCCCCCCAAAAACAGAACTCTATTTTGTAAGCTCTGATCTTGTACATATTGCTTAAGTTCAGATTTTAATGGTCCTTCACCCACCAAAACCAAGTAGGTATCAGAACTTCTATTGGCCACCTCCATCATGATATCTAGCAAAAATCGATGATTTTTCTGATTCACAAAACGCCCCACATGGCCAATGACGTATGCGTCTATCGGAATCCCTAACTCAGTCCGCATTGCAACGTGATCAATAGGAGCTTTGAATGGCTGCAAATCCAGGCCATAGTAAAGGACCTGCCAGCGCTCATCTTGCTGCCACTTACTGCCGTACAACGCAGCTGCTGCACTTTGACTACAAGCCAACCCTTGAGTCGCCAACTGACGTATCCATCGCGTCATCGTAGATATGTAAAGATGACGATGCAGTTGTAGAAACGGAGCTGTTGAGATGTCATTGTGGCTGTGAGCAATTCGAATAGGTATGCCTGCTTGCTGAGCAAGTCGAAGAGTATATCCATTGAAGTGGTGCAAATGGCTATGAATGATGTTGTAGGGACCAAACTCCTCAAGTCGAGATAGAAAAGTCTGTTTGTACTTCCAGGGTTTATGAGGAGATGAACAGAGAATAATTCTGCTCCCCAGAGCTAGAATCTCAGCATCATACGCACAAGAATCATCTGTATGCACCAGAAAATCCATCGAGAAACGATCTCGGTCAGTATGCCTCAAACAATGCATGAGCCAGGTTTCTATCCCCCCATGAACCATACCACCGACAATATGCAAGATACGAATGGGATCCTGATGGACAGATTGAGGATCTAAATGATTGAGGTGAGTCATGGCGCACTATTTTGTCAAGGAGCTAGCGGTGTTTCCTAGTGTTGTTAAATTTCCAGACCAAATACCCATCATTCGCATGATCAGAAGACTGGGGACTAACAGCAATAGCCAAGCTAAAAGATCAGCACTGGTAGGTCGAACCAAAAATACTGTAAATCCATATAGAACAAATGATGCAGGTTGGTGAGCATGCTCACGAAATGTTGCTGCTAACCAGCGATGAAATGCACCAAAACAAAAAAATACACCAATGACACCCACAAAACCAAAATTCCAATAGGATTCACCAATGGGGCCAGGAGGGATCCCCACGTCTGAGCCAAAAAAAGCTCGCCCAACCTGACCACCAACCATACCCGGCTTATCTGGCCAAAAGGCCCGCGGCAAAGGAACCATCAGCAGTGCTAAATAGGATTGACCATACAGATAATTGACATCATGGGGGACTCTCGCCAAGATCGGCACCACTCCACGGCCAGAACCACCACGGGCACTAATTTCTTCAAGCCCTGTCGAGAAACTAGATGTTTCTGAATGGCTGGGATTAAGGACTTGCCAGCCAATTTCCCCAGTAAAGGTACTATTTCGAAAGCTTCCCAGGATACCGATTAGGGCCAGGCTGACAATCATGACTAAAGCAATTTTGGTCAAAGGTATCTTACGTTCGCGCAAAGCCCAAACAATGACCATGTAAATGAGCGGGTAGATCACTGCTGAGCGAGAGCCCCCCACCAAAAATGCCATCACTAGCATGAGGCTAATATACAGCCAAAACAGCCATCTTCGATGACAGGTGCAATCAGTCGCTAACCAAATTAAACATGCAATCAAACCACTTTGTATCAATAGTTGCCAATAAAATTGCCCCGATAGTGCAGCTTGACGTCCAGCTCCCCAGGACAAAATATGAGCGATGACACCACCGCGTGTATACATATACGCCATAAAAACAATAACGGAGAAAAAAACTGCGCCAGACACTTTCTTAGCAAGTAACCGAATATTAGAGAATTTAAGCTGCGGAATACCCCATTTTGGCATCAAGATAAAGCCTAAGTAGTAAGCGATTTGCCCTACTGCATTAAGGCTTAATTCATAGGCAACTAGAGAGGTTAATTTATCAGGAGTCCAATTTGGTAAGGCTGTATGCCATGGCAGTCCATAAAGGTAAAGAGAGATGTCTCGTAAGTAATCAATCAGAGATAATAAAATGCCAAAAATGAGAGGGTGAAACCATCCCCAGGTTGGACGATAGCCCATAAGAGGAATCACAAGTAGCAGCAAATTCCCTTGCAATGCTAAGGAAACCCATTTACCAGTAGTGATTGGTGTAGGGCTATATATATCCTTCAACCCCACCCCTACAATGAGCCCAAAGATACCAGCGATCAACAACAATCGTGGTAAAAGCCGAAGTTCTACAAACGGTGTGGAAATCTGCGGCGGCTGTCTTGTAATATTGAACCCAAACTGCGTCTGCATGATTATTGAACCAGACGATTATATTCTGCAAGCAGACGATCAATTCCCTGGTCTAAGCCAAAGGTACTAGCACGCTGTCTTCCTTTGGCTATTAAGCTAGCACTTTTTTCCCTGTCGACAAAAAGGTCACGTATGGCTTGGGCCAATGCATGAACATGATTGG
The DNA here is from genome assembly GCA_028285315.1 of Acaryochloris sp. IP29b_bin.176. Taxonomy (GTDB): domain Bacteria; phylum Cyanobacteriota; class Cyanobacteriia; order Thermosynechococcales; family Thermosynechococcaceae; genus Acaryochloris. The sequence continues at coordinate 11,718 of JANQPU010000397.1, read as the reverse complement.
AGGGGACTAAGACTGCAGCATCACCAACAACTGAAGGGATACCTCCCACATCACTAGCCACTATTGGCACACCTGCTGCCATTGCCTCGGCTAAAACGATGCCAAAAGGTTCGTAATTGCTAGCTAAAACAAATAAGTCGGTATTCAGGTATTGCTGGTGGACCAGTTGGGGGGAAATCTGGCCGATAAAATCAACCTGTTGAGTGAGCTGCAAGGTTTGCACTAAGTTATGCAGATAAGTTTCATAATCAGAGTTACCGTGTCCCACAATCCGTAACTTAATGGGTAGATCTCTAAGTTCTGCCAGTGCATGAATACACGTATCCACCCCTTTCCATGGCTTTAACCGACTAACCACCAATACCTCAAACAGCCCTGAGGCACTTTGATGAGCTTGGGAAGATATCTTATCTCTGTCTTGAGCAACTGTTTCAAAAGCACTCAAATCAATAAAATTAGGAAGTAAGACAATCTTATCTGTACCGACGTTGAGATCCTGCTGTAGTTGAGTTTGAAAAGGTGGCGTTGTTACCCAAATGCAGTTAAAGAGGGTAAAAAGGATTGTCTGTAGACTGGCTAACCACAGTCTCGAAAAGGTTTGAGTAAAACGGTCTGTATAAGATAATTCCTGCTCTGTCCGGTGCTGTTGTGATCTTTCCCATCGTAAGTCAGAACTGTATTTGATCAAGCTGGGAACCTGACATTGGCGAGCCGCAAACCCCGTATAAAGTGCTAAGTTAGCAACGGCCGTTTGTTGGTGGACCAAATCAGGTTGAAACTCTTTGATAATCTGGTATAGCTTTCGATATACCTGCCAATTTTTGGTGAACTTTTCTCGCCAGTTACCCCGCCTACTACCGTTAAGGAAAGTGACGGGTACTCCTTCAAAAGAGGACTGGCCAGGAGAGTCACCAAAGGTAACAACACGAACCTCTATCCCCCGATGGATCAATCCTTTTGCCAGCTGATGAGTCTGAGCGGATGGGCCACCAATGTGAGGTGGATACACGCCTGATACTAGTAAAACTTTCATACTCTTTTGAACTTTGATGCGATCCTGCCTGCAAACCGCAGCGGCAAAAATAATGATTTTGTGATTAGCCAAGCGCTAGTACGAGTTGGCTTTGGTAGAAAAAAGAAGATGTAATTAGAATATGCTGCTGAGATTAAAGTTGCTATTGCTGCCCCCCATCCCTGATAGAAGGGTATTAACATGAAGTTAAGAAAAATATTGATAATCAGACCAGATATCTTTGCATAGAAATTATAGATTTGCAGCCCTTCAGAAACGATCCATCGGCTTTGGGCGATGCCTTGAAAAACAAATAGATTAATCCAGATATGAATAATAAAAATTGGCGTGGCAGATATAAATTGAAGGCCATAGAAGACTTGAATCAGCCAACTGGATATTGGAATCAACCCCAAGATAATGATGTAAGCTAGGATACCAAGCAAATCGTAAATTTTCTGAATCCTCTGGAAATAGAGGGTTTTAGGCAGATTTTTAGCCGCAATGATTGAGGGATATAAGGACGAGCAAATAATCGTAGGCAAGAACGACCAGGGGGAAGAAAGGCGTATAGCACTGGCATAAATGCCAACAACCTCTGGCTCAAATAACTTGCCTAACATTACTTGATCGATAGATGAATACACCATAATTGCTGTTGACGACAGACATAGTGGTAAAACTTCTTTGAGTAGGTTTTGGATACGATTAAAACTTGTGCGCCATTCAAAAATACTGCGCTGACGATCACGATTATAGAAATAGATCAGCCCCAAGGAATAAATTAATCCTTCTCCACCAACAATGAGGGCGAACCAAAATAGAGGGGCATGACTATATATCAATCCAATTCTGGAAAGGATAATAAAAAGGAAGGCAATATTACTCGCAAATACTACAAATTTTGAATTGACAGATGCTTCAAACCAATTTTCTATTGGCTGAAAAGAATTAAAAATAAATTTCAAGGATACCAATAGGATCAAAAGATGAGAATATTCATCTCTAAAACCCACAAAGATCACAACGACAGTAGCAGCAAAAAAGGCAATAATTCCACCCATTAATTGAACAGAAAAAGCAGTTCCTAGTATTTTGTCGGCATGATCAAAGTTGCGAACTAGTTGCTTCGTTATGACAGGTGACATCTGGACAGTCGAAAGAGGCAAGAAAAAACTAGAAAATGCGATCGCATACTCTAATACACCAAAGTCATGGGGACCAAGGTATCGCGCAACCCAAGTCCCTACAAGCAATCCAACTATAACTCTGTTGATTTTGCTTAATAGCAACCAACCTGTATTGGAAGCTATTTTTAATTTTTCTGGCGCTAAGTCCTGAGTAAAGCTCCTAAGCTTATTTAGCATTTACTTTAAGCCCAAAAACACATAAATATTGCCCACAAACAGAATACATTTTGATCGCAAAATAAGGTCACTATTGTGCGCAAAAAAATACGCATGTATTTTTTGTTTTGTAACAGATAGTTAGTAGGTCCTCAGTGAAACTTGCTGTTACTAGCAGCACTTCTTGTAATCAGAAATACAATTCTCTTGTGATCAGAAATACAAATATTATGGTAGATTTGATTTAGGATACTTCATATTTACATAGAAGTCGCAACAAAAAGCTACCGAACTATTCTTTACATCAACAATTCTGGGGGGGTGATAGTTTTGATAGCATAACTAATTCAGATATGCTGAATCATTCCTCTTATTCAGACCACCCTTGCTGCTGTGGTCTGAGCACAGGTTAATCATTCTGAGATCTTGATCTTTACTAAGAGAACCCTTCAGTGGATTCTCATCTGAGGGGGTCCCTGAATCGACTCCTTAGTAACACCTAAAATCCCGAATATTCACAACCTGGAAAGTTCTGTCATGGCGACTAGAGCGTTGATCCAGAATCAAACATTCCTTGATTCTGGAAATTTCAGGATCTTTTGAAATTTCATCTTGCCACTCTTACACTAAGTTCCCCATTTTCGTTTGCGTCCATGTTCGTTTCCTTCATGAGATTGCCAAATCGATGTTACAAACTCCCCTGAATCACTCTGTCACAAAAAAAACACTCAAACCGTTAGGTTTTGTTCTCCAAAATGCAGGTCTAGTCTCGGCACAACAGCTTGAACAAGCTTTACAAACACAAGCCAAATACGACGATCTAAAGATAGGTGAGATATTAGCCTCTCAAGGTGCCTTAAAACCTTCTACCATTAGTTTTTTTGTGCATCAATTCCCCCAACTGCTAGAGCAGTCTCCTCAAAAGCAGCTTGGGCAATATCTTCAAGCTGCTGATCTACTGGATGAACATCAGATTTCTGAAATTCTCCAAGTTCAGGAACAGTCAGATCTCAAGTTTGGAGAAATTTCCGTACGTAAAGGCTGGATTCAGCAAGATACTGTCAATTTTTTCCTATTGTACTTTCAGCCTGAAGCGCTACAAAATAGCCCTTCCTGCCCAGGCCAAACAGATACAGATAACGTATCTGCACTGCCAGAGAGTGATATCAAACAAGCTACGTCCCCAATTCTGCTGTCTCCACCACACTTGGGCACGGATGAACTCGGCTTCGTTGTCAACGCATTTGAAACGAACTGGATTGCCCCAGCAGGGCCTCACTTAGATGCGTTCGAGCAGGAATTCAGTGAGGCTGTAGGCATTTCCCATGCAGCAGCGCTCAGCTCAGGTACAGCTGGCATACATCTCGCCTTGAAACTCGTAGGGGTTGGACCTGGTGATGAGGTGTTTTGCTCTACGCTTACCTTTGTTGCCAGTGCCAACCCAATTCTTTATCTGGGCGCAGTTCCTATCTTTATAGATAGCGATCGCACCTCCTGGAATATGGATCCTAACTTACTCGCAGAGGCATTAAGACAGCGAGCCCGCCGAGGTAAGTTGCCCAAGGCAGTCATCTTAGTTCATTTATACGGCCAAAGTGCGGATATCGAGCCCATTTTAGAACTCTGCAATGAATATAATATTTCGCTGATCGAAGATGCGGCCGAATCCTTAGGTGCAACTTATAAGGGGAAAGCCACTGGTACCTTTGGCCGATTGGGTATTTTCTCCTTTAATGGTAATAAGATTATCACCACTTCTGGCGGTGGAATGTTGGTTTCAGAGGATGCCACATTAATTACTCAGGCCCGATTTTTATCTACCCAAGCTCGCGACATCGCACCCCATTATCAACATTCGCATTTAGGATATAACTACCGACTCAGTAATGTATTGGCAGGTATTGGCCGAGGCCAACTCAGATTTTTGCCCCAGAAAGTTGCAGCCCGGCGTCGGATTTATCATCGCTATCTGCAAGCTTTAGGACCCTTACCTGGACTCACCTTAATGCCAGAACCCACCTTTGGACGGGCAACACATTGGTTGTCCTGTGTGACGATAGATCCGCTGAAATTCGGGGTGAGCCGTAATAGAGTCCAAGCGGTCCTGCGCGCCCATCATATTGAATCCCGTCCCGTCTGGAAACCGTTACATTTGCAACCCTTATTTGCTACATGTGACCGCATAGGCGGCACAGTGTCGGAAGAGTTATTTCGGAACGGTTTGTGTTTGCCCTCTGGATCCAGCATGACGGATGACGATTTGGATCGAGTCATTGCCATTATTACGTCCTTGGTCCGATGACTTTCTAGACAGTGGGCTCACCTTAGGTGCCTTATGCGATAATGCCAGCAGATTATTGACATCCTTGATGTCTAAAATCAGTGGGGGATGATGACAATATGCTGTTTCTTAACAACCAACTGTCACAATTGAGTGCCGCTTAGAAGGAGACAACGTTGGCACAAAACCCTCAAAACTATGGATTTTGGAAGTATCGCATAGTTCTTCAACGACGTTGGTTGCCAGCATCTGTTGCTTTTATCTCGGTTTTTTCTTTAGGTGCATTGGTGATCGCATTAACGTATCGCCCCCAATATGTGGCTGAAGGGCAACTGCGATTCACAAAAGTCAACCCCATCTCTAAACTCACGACCCTGGGGACTGAAATTGGCAATTTAGATCCCCTCGATATTGAAGGACAACCGCTGGATACCGAAGCCGCCGTCATCCAGTCCAGGCCCATTCTTGAAAAAACACTGTCTAAACTCGCTAATACGCCTGAAGCTGATCTATCTATTCCGCTGAAAGACTTTCGTCGCCATCTAGCCATCTCTGAAGTCAAAGGCACTGATATCCTCCGCGTGACCTATACAGCCACTGATCCTGGCCAGGCTGCCACCGTCGTCAACGCGCTCATGGAGGTTTATCTAGATCAGCATATTCGCGATAGTCGCGACTCTGTAGAAACGGCTAGTCAGTTTATTGCCGCACGTTTACCCAGATCAGAAGAAGCAGTTAGAAACGCTGAAAAGGCCCTCCGACAATTCAAGCAAAAGAATCAGATTGTTGATCTGCAAAATCGCGAGGCCGATGCAGAAACCAAGATCACTACCTTACAGGGCAAAATCAGTGATACTCAAGCTCAAATCGCACAGCTCCAGACTGAAGCAAATGTGCTAGGCAATCAATTGGGAATGACGCCATCACAAGCCATGACAGCTGTGAGATTAAGCCAAGCTCCTGAGATTCGCGATGTGCTCACGCAATTGAAACAAAAAGAAGCTCAGCTAGCTCTACAGGCTAACCAGCTCACTCCTACTCATCCAACGGTGCTGGGTCTAAAACGGGATGTAAATAAGCTCAAAAGTCTATTTCAGCAACGAGTCCAAAAAATTCTGGGTGCAGGACTGACCAACCCCGAACATTTGATTGGTTCCCTCCAACAAGATTTGACCGCCGAACTCGTGAAACTGGAAGCGACGAAACAAGGTTTAGTCAGTCAGGTGATTGCACAATCCAAAACCTTGGCAACCTATAAACAGCAACTCAATATCTTTCCTGGCTTGGCAGAAAAGCAGCGAGAACTAGAACGAAAATTAGAGGCGGCACAATCGACCTATGCATTACTCCTACAAAAACAGCAAGAGATACTAGCCGAAGCGAATCAAGAAGTCGGAAACGCCAAAATCTTGGCTTCAGCCCAGGCCCCCACCGTCCCGGTCTCGCGAGGAGAGTCAGCTTATTTAGCAGCAGGGGTCTTAGGAATTTTAGCCTTCCTCACAACCGCCTACGTACTAGAAGCTCAGGATAAGTCTATTAGAACTGTAGCGGAAGCCCTTCAGCAGTTTGAGTATCCGTTATTGGGGATCATTCCCGCGTTCGGGAATCCCACCAATTCACTATTTTATGATGGGAGCTTCCAGCAGCTAGCCCCCAAACTTTTCCTCAAGGATTTTCCTGATTCACCTGTCAGTAATGCCTTTCGGATGCTACACGTTAGTCTGAAGACGTTAAAAACGAGTCACCATTGCCAAACCTTGGTTCTAACCAGTACGTTGCCACATGAGGGGAAATCAACGGTAGTTGCCAATTTAGCGATGGCCTTCGCCCAAGCCGGGAATCATGTCCTCGTGATCGATGGTAACCTTCGCAACCCTTTTCAGGATCGCCTATGGGAAGTCTCTAATGAAATGGGTTTAAGCAACATTTTGCTCGGCCAAGCTGACCTGAAATCGGCCACTCAATCGGTTACTCCCCATGTGGATATGATGACTGCTGGTAACCTTCATGCCAGCGCCATGAGTGCCTTGGAATCCAAGAAAATGACATTGATGCTGAATGCAGCAAAATCCCATTATGATTACGTTCTGGTCGATGCACCTTCTTTGAATTCGGCTGCAGATGTCTCTATTCTGGGAGGGCGGGCAGATGGGATCGTGATCGTGGTCAAACCTGGCATCGCTACCCTACCCAACGTGGCTGCAGCCAAAGAATTACTGATGCGGTCAGGCCAAAGGGTTATGGGTCTGATCATCAATGGAGCGCTGCCCAATGATCAACCCTATGGCAATCTACAGTTCCAACCGATTAGAGGGCGGGTTGCCGCCCAACCCTTTCCTGACCCATCGGCACAACCTAGCTTCTCGCCAGACCCCCATCCATTCCCTTCTAGCACTGCTGACCCCTCATCACAACTCCTAGTCAAAACTGATTTTCCATCATCGGATGAACTCCCGTTACGAGATTTGCAAGATCAAGTCGACCATTTACGCACGATTTGGATCCGATCGGCCCAATTTGTAGATGAACAGGAAGAAGAACTGACCCAACTTCGGCACACAGTTGCTTGGTTGCAAGGGCAGATCCGAAATGCGGGAGGTTACGCCCAAAATACTTCTGCTGCCACTGATCTCATGAGGTTAGAACTTCAGCTTGCTCACGAAAAAGAACGTTTGCAGCTGTTTGAAGAAACCTTGGCTGGACAACGGCAACGTGTACAGTCTCAGCAGGCTATGTTTCAACATCATCTGGGCATCCTTCAGCGCCGTATTAGACGGATCGTGGGTCATCTCAACCAAAATCAACATTGGAATGCCTAACGGGGATACTGTGGCGATCGCACCCTTCTCCTAGTAGTTGTCACAACTCAACAGAGAAAGCTGTTTAACTTTTAGCCTTGAGACTGTCTAAGACAGATGCTAATAAACCTGGGAATAGTTCATCTAGTTCTTCTCGCCGTAACGAATTTAAGTGCTGTGTCCCCTCTTTGCGGGAATAAATCACACCAGACTCCCGTAGAACCTTGAAGTGGTGGGAGAGCGTGGACTTGGCAATGTCACAGTCAAAAGCATTACAGGTCAATTCCCCTGCAGTGGCTAGCTGGTTGACAATATCTAGGCGAACCGGGTCTCCTAAAGCATATAACACAGCAGCCAAGGAGATTTGCTGTGGTTCAGGATGAAACAAGATTTTCATAGTTGCATTATGCCACGGGATGATCTATATTCTAATTATTCGATATTCTCGAACAATTAGAATAATACAGGAGGACACGCTATGTCTTCTACTACCGCGATCAATGACAACACCTTTGCGACCGAAGTGCTTAAGAGTCAGCAGCCCGTGCTTGTCGATTTTTGGGCTCCTTGGTGTGGACCTTGCCGGATGGTCAGTCCCATTGTTGAAGACATTGCCTCGGAATATCAGGATCAATTGAAAGTCGTAAAGTTCAACGTTGATGAGAGCAGCGATATTGCTAGCCAATATGGCATTCGCAGTATCCCGACATTAATGATATTTAAGGCAGGCCAACCCGTTGAAACCCTCGTGGGTGCTTCACCCAAATCAACCTTAGTCGAAGCTTTAGATAAACATCTGTAAGATTCCCCTCTCATTTGCATCTCAGCAGGTAAGGCGCAGCGCGCGCCGTCTTACCTGCTAGCCGTCCTGCTTTGCAGGTCAGTTCAGCTTTGACCCATACCCATATTTCAGCAATAGACAGGGAGATTTCTAATGTCTAACCCATCCTTGTTCGAACCCATCCGTCTGGGTGCCATTGAGCTACGCAATCGGATCGTCATGGCCCCTTTAACCAGAGGCCGATCCGGTGTTGAGCGGATTCCCAATGCCTTAATGGCGGAATATTACCAACAGCGAGCCAGCGCGGGCTTGATTATTACAGAAGCAACCCAAATCTCTAAGCAAGCAGCTGGTTGGGCTGAAACACCAGGCATCTACACTGATGCCCAAATCCAAGGTTGGCAAAGGATTACCGATACAGTCCATCAGCAGGGTGGCAAAATTGTCCTACAACTTTGGCATACGGGGCGGGCCTCTCATCCTGATTTTCAGCCGGGCGGGAGACTACCGATTTCTGCTTCAGCGATTCAGCCAGCAGGTGAAATCCATACGCCACAGGGTAAAAAGCCTTTTGTCACGCCTCGGGCCGTGTCCCTTGAAGAAATTCCCGGCATTATTCAAGACTATGCTCAGGCCGCTCGCAATGCTCAGCGGGCAGGCTTTGATGGCGTCGAGATCCATGCGGCCAACGGCTATCTGATTGATCAGTTCCTCAGAGATGGCACCAATCAACGGCAGGATGCTTACGGGGGAACCATCCAAAATCGAGTTCGGTTTCTACTAGAAGTCACAGAGGCGATTGTAGATGCCTGGAGTCCTGATCAGGTTGGGGTTCGGCTATCCCCAACCAATGCTTTTAATGACATGAAAGATAGCGATCCAATCGCAACCTTTACCTATGCAGCCCAAGCTCTCAATCCTTACCAACTAGCCTATCTCCATGTCCTAGAAGCCTTGCCGGGACATATGCTGGCGATGGATGGTGAGCGGGTTAGTCCCTACCTGAGAGATGTTTTCCAGGGTCCACTAATGATTAATGCAGGTTATGATGCAGCGAGTGGGACAGCAGCGATCGCAAATCACGAAGCCGATCTGGTCGCTTATGGCGTCCCGTATATTGCCAATCCAGATTTACCTAAACGCTTTGCCCAGCAGGCTCCCCTCAACGAACCGGATCCAACCACGTTCTATGGAGGCGGGGCTAAAGGTTATACGGACTACCCATTCTTGGACTCTTTAACGACAGCCGCATAGAGTCGAGCGATTCATTCAGATGTATTCCAATACCGCCTCGTTATTCCTAAAAGGGTTGCTGCGAGGCGGTTTTATAGATTGAAATATCCTTTATCCCTTTTTGTGTTGAGCTGCATAGTCTCACCCTTTCTACAGTAAACCTTTGGGGATGACGCATTAGGTAGATGAATGGGGTGCTTGAAAATAGCCTCGAGGGGTAATCATCCAGTTGTTGTGAAACCGAGTGGTGGCATTGCCAATCAATACCGTACTGAACATGTCTACGGGGAGGGTATCTAGCTCGGCCAGTGTTCCCAAGTGAGTGGTTTGGTCAGGACGATACACGGAACGAACGACGGCAACTGGAGTGCGTGGATTTCGATGTTGCAAACAGATTTGTTGGGCTTTGATCAGAGGTTCGATACGCTTTTGCGATCGCGGATTATACAACGCTATCACGAAATCAGCCGCCGCCGCTGTCTCCAACCGCTTTTCAATGACGGGCCAAGGGGTGAGTAAATCACTGAGACTAATGGCACAGAAATCATGCATGAGGGGCGTACCCACTTGGGAAGCGGCTGCTTGCAAGGCTGAAATGCCGGGAACAATCTGGACTTCAGGGGTCTGTCCATCCCATTCGTTCTGCTGCAAGGCTTCCATGACTAGGCCCGCCATCCCGTAGATGCCTGCATCACCGGAAGAAATGACCGCCACCGTGAGGCCCCACTGCGCCAATTCGATGGCTCGGTTTGCCCGTTGGCGTTCTTGGGTAATAGGGGAAGGCTCAATAATTTGACCAGGACGAAACAGCGATCGCACCAAATCAATATAAAGGGTATAGCCAATCACCACGTCAGCCTGACAAATAGCAGTTTGGGCAGCAGGTGTCATTTGATCGAGGGCACCTGGACCAGTACCAATGAGGAAAAGCTGGCCTGTGCGCCCGATATATTCCTGCTCTGCTTGGGTGATGGCAATCGTGACGGCTCCAGGTTGGACTGGATCTTTAATAATTTGCTTAGTAACGAGGAGGGTGGTTTGTTGAGCGGCTTTGAGGGCTGCTGCTTCAGAAACACTGGGAGTGCCGACTTCAGCGTTGACGATATCGGAGGGGGTAGGCACTGGAATGGCCTGCAACTCTGCTGGGGAATAGCATTGCAGGGGCCAGTTTGCCTGTTGACAGAGTTCGATTAAACCGATTTCATCGGCTTTCAGGTCTAAGGTGGCGATTCCTGCGATCGCGTCCCATGCCAATTGAGCCTGTTCACAAACTTGACGGATGGCCTGTTCCATCAGCTGTTTTGAAGTACCCCGCTCACAGCCCATCCCCACCCACAAAACGCGAGGATGCCATTGTACAGTGGGTTGGACTGAGGACAAGGCCCGAGTGCTGGGGCTAATCCAAATTTGCGGCGATTCGACATCACTGACAAATTGATAGGTATGAGTTGGAGGTAAATGAGTTTGCCAGAGATCTGATCCGGCGGATTGATGGACGGTAATGGTTTCACCTCGGGCAATGGCTCCCGCAACGGCGTTCCAGTCTCCAATACCCCGTTGCCAACCGAAGGGCAGACCAAGGGTATCAATACTGGGTAGATGGGCGGCGTTGCTAGCACCTGTGAGGATGGGAGTGGCACCGATTTGTTGGGCAAGAAGTTGGGTGAGTTGATCAGCTCCGCCCAAGTGACCGCTACACAGACTGATGACAAACTGGCCGGGTTCGTCCAGGACTACGATGGCAGGATCTTGGGATTTATGGGCTAAGAGGGGAGCAATCAGGCGGACGACGGCACCCGTGGCGAGGCAGAAGATTAGACCTTGATGGTCTGTCCATAAGGTTTGAATGTGATCTTTGAGGGAGCCCCTATAGGCTTGGGTGTGGGGCAAGTGGGCAAGAGAGGTAGGGACCCAGAGAGTTGCCCCAGTTTGTTGGCACAAAGAGTGGAGGGTATTGATAGCATTGGGGGTGGTAGCAAAGGCTGCTAAAGGCTGACAGGCTTGAAAGAGATGTTGACTCAAAGGGAATTTCCTATTGGTTCCTAAGGAGAAATCTTAGGATAAAAACACTACTCTGCTGATGTGAATGGCCACAAGGCTGCATTTTGCTACACTCTCTTATTCCACAATCAGTATCCACACGACTTGGAAGGTTAATAGTTTATCCATGCTAGAACCAACTTATGCCTTTCAACACCATATTGAGCCATGTTTCCGCTAGTCGGCATCCCCAAAACCATTGCTAGTGCCTTAGCATCCTATCGCTC
>JANQPU010000279.1 GCA_028285315.1 Acaryochloris sp. IP29b_bin.176 | reverse complement strand
CGACCAGGTCTGATGGGATGGCAACCTCCTCGCTGACCTTATAGTCCGCTCACTTGATCCTAATTCCTCAACGGACTCTCCAAACAGCGGAATGTGGGTCCAAAGGCTGACCACGGACACACTTCAATCTCCCATCCGGGTCTGGGCCTTGGATGAACATCGAATGGGCTTAGTCCCCACTCAAAGGCGAGCGTGGTTCCCTTGGTGGGTTGTCCCGATGGCTCCATGCCGATGAAAGTTTGAATGGACTGGGGGCTATGGATTTGTTGAATATGTGAAACGGTTTACCAACTTTCATTGGTGGCCCCAAACACAAGCAGTGGCAGTTTAAAAGGATTTCATATTATTGGCTTGAATGCCTTGCGCCCGATAAACAAGCTGTTTCACAACGCATTGTTCTTTCAACTTATCCGTGTCTTCTGCGAGATAAGTCTTACCGAGTCCCCTTTGACCGAGGGGGTCGATAATCCTAAACCGATGTCTCAGTAAGAGATTCATCGTTGTTCCGCAAGCCTGATAAGACTTGCGTTCTGCTGGATTCAGGGGCTTTGGGCAATCTGGATTGAGACAACAGACCATCGGCATGGAACCCAAAAACTTGCGTTATTCACCAGCATAGTCGCAAGTTTCTGATCACCACCATGATTGAGCAGAAAAATTCCGAATTCTCAACCTAGTGGCTGGATTAATAGCGGGTTCCGGCTTTGCGATGGTGAACCGCCGTTTTGACGCTAGATCGCAACACTTCGCCGTTCGTGACGGTGGCATAGATCACCCAATGGTCTCCACATTCCATGCGATTAGCGACCTCGCACTCTAAGTAAGAAATGGCATCTTTAATGATTGGACTGCCATTGGTTGCGGTATCCATTTCAATGCCTTGGAACCGATCTTCACCAGGGCCAAAAGGCTTAAGAAAATGCTTCATAGTGCGTTGATAGTTATCTTCGCCCAAAATATTGAGGACAAAAGTACTTTGAGTATGCAGCAAGGACTCCACCGCTCGATCTTTGGCAACGGCAACCGTAAAGCCAGGCGGATTGAAGGTGGCCTGAGAAACCCAAGAGGCCAGCATTCCGCTCTTCACATCACCTTGTTGGGCCGTCAGGATACAGAGGGAACCAACAATTCGTCCTACGGCTTGTTCGGTCGCAGTGGTTTGAGTGGCTGATTGGGCTGAGCCTTGTTTGCGAGACTTCGCTTTAGCGGCTTTCTTGATTTGCTGTGCGAAATCCGTACCCGCCTCTTCACAAGTTTTGAGGGTGACGTCGGTGGGCTTGAATTTGACTTTAATGGAGTCAAAGCCGAAGCTATAGCCTGCATCCCGCAGTTTGCCCTCTAATAAATCAATGGCTTCTCCACTCCAGCCAAAGGAACCAAAGACGCCGACAGGCTTGGTTTTGGGAACAGTAGATAGCAAAATTCCTAGAGCTGTTTGAATCTGGGTAGGAGCATGTCCTCCCAGGGTAGGAGAACCAATGATAAAGCCTTCGCAGTGGTCGGCGACCGTCTGAATCTCTTTGGGGCTGGCTGTTTCGCAGTTAATCACCTGAACAGCTACGCCAGCTTTGGTAATGCCGTGAGCAATGGCCTGACCAATGGTGGCGGTGTTGCCATAAGCCGAAGCATAGAGCACCGCCACAGAGCTGGTTTTGAGCTTTTGCTCTGCACTCCAGCGGGCATAGGTACGGGTTAATTCGCGTACCCCATAGCGGACAATGGGACCATGATTGGGGGCATAGGTGCTGATCGCGAGAGGGGCCAGTTTGTCGAGGGCAATTTCTACTTGGCGCGCATAGGGGGCTTTGAGGCAGTCGAAGTAATAGCGACGATCCTCACGTAGTTGCGTTGTGTTGTGGTCAAAGGCATCTTCGCCACAGAGGTGAATACCAAAGAACTTGTCAGAGAACAGAATGCGAGTCGCAGGATCGTAGGTCAGCAAGCTGTCAGGGTAGCGAGGCGTCGAAGCGCGGATAAACTGCAAGCGGTGCCCTTGTCCCAAATCCAATGTTTTATCCCTAGCGCTACTCCTGACAATCTGGAGATTAAGGTCGTAGTCCGGTAGGGCAGATTTGAGCGCAGTAGCACCGGGATTAGAGCAAACAATCGTGACATGGGGGACTTGATCGAGGAGGACCTTAAGAGTTTCAGCCCGGTTGACGTTGACATGGCCCAATACTAAATAATCCAGTGCCTGTAGATCGAAGTCAAACCCTTCAAGATCGACGGATTGCTGAGTTACCCATTTTAATTGATCCCAAAGTCGACCTAATAGGGGCTTGAAGGCAGAACTAGACTGTGTTGATAGGGTTTGGAGCTGTTGGAAAAAGATTTCTGTGAAGGAGCCCCCTGGCGGATCAATCAAGGCTGTTTTATCGCCCTTGATGATGTAGGTATTAGCGGTGGTACCTCGTTCTAGGGCATATTCAATTTCAAACCGAAGGCGGTTCCAACTGCGCGATCGCAATGCCAAGGTCCCTGGGGCAATCGGAACCACCTGCACATCTCTAGCTTTATCAGTTGAGGACTGAGTGGGAGGAGGAAGGGTGGATGGGGTCATGAATTTATCCGTCTAACTGCAAGGATGAACAAGATTGAAACTGTGCTAAAAACTGCTGAACGGCTCTAGGATTGCGGAGAATCACCACCGACTGACGAGGCAAGGTAGCCAGAGCTTGGACAATTTTGGGACGATTATGGGTGGGGAAGCACCATACATACCAGAGGAACTGCCAATTAAGTCGCTCAGGACAGTGAGGGGCCATATCGGGCCGGGTTTGCCCTCGATATTGCCAGATCCGCTTCAGTACACGGCCCAGGCAATGCCAACGGGGGAAATCCAGAAAAATAACCAGATCGGCGATGGGGAGACGCAAATCAAAGGTGCCGCTATAATTGCCATCCATAATCCAGGTTGGTTTAGCCGCTAGAGTTCTGATCTGTTGTCGCCAAGTTTGTGGGTCTGGCTCTATCCAGCCGGGTTGCCAGTAGACCTGGTCTAGGTGGATCACGTTGAGGCCCAAGCGGCGACCCAACTGTTGAGCCAACGTAGACTTACCCGCCCCACAACTTCCGATAATGGCAACCCTCTGCACTGATGTAGCCTTGAAATCCGCCACCGCTAGGCGCGCAGTTTAATAATAGGTCCCAACTTGACGATGGTGAACCGCCGTTAAGCTATCGGGCTTAGACACTTTACCCACGGTGACTTCGCTATAAACCAGCCAGTGGTCACTACATTCCATTCGACTAACCACTTTGCACTCCATATAGGAGAGAGCATCTGCCAGAATAGGTGATCCGTTTTCGGCAGTACGAGTTTTAACGCCCGCAAACCGATCGGCACCGGGGGGAAATCGCTTCAGGAAATGGGTCATTAAGCCCGCATAGTTATCGGCTTCCAAAACATTTAGAACAAACGTATCGCCCACCTGCATCAGGGATTCAATCGCGCGGTCTTTGGCTACGGCTACTGTGAACCCAAGGGGCTCAAAACTGGCTTGTGCCACCCAGGAGGCCAGCATCGCCCCGTTGAGATCTCCCTTTTGAGCAGTGAGAATGTAAAGTCCACTGCTGAGACGGCCTAACGCTTTTTCCAGATCGCCGTCAATCTCCTTAATCTTTTTGATATTGTCTTTCAGCGTGAGCTTCTGGCCCAGGTCCGTACCAGACTCTTCGCAAGCTTGATAGATTGCTTCAGTGGGCGTATCTTTGACTCGAATGGCTCCAAAAGCTTCTTTTAGGCCTATATCTTTGAACCGAGTCAATAAGGGATCAATGGGCTGATCGTCGCCACCATAGGATTCAAAAACGCCAAAGATCTGCTTACTCTTGGCGGCAGCTAACATTTGGCTAATCGCAGTTTGGGCAACGATGGCGTAGGGACCAGAAGCGGGTGGGGTCGTTACCACAAAGGCAGAAACATAGTTGATCAGTTCCTGCACTTCTTGCACGTCAGCAACTTTGAGGTCCATCATCTCTACGGCAACTCCAGTCTTGGAAATGCCACGGGCTATGGCCTGCGAGAGGCGATCGCTATAGCCGTAATCGGATAAGTAAAAGACGGCTGCGGTTTGTTCGGCTTTCGATTTTTCCTGACTCCAAGTCCGATACCGCTCTGTCAGCTCTTGGACATGGTGTCGGAGCAGGGGACCATGTCCAGTCGCAACAGTATTGATACCTTCCAGCTTATCCATCCGCTTCATGGCTCCCAGAACGGAGCGGGAATTTGGACCCATCAGGCATTCATAGTAAAACCGAAAGTCAGGCGACACAGCTTCTAAATCTTCATCGAAGGTATCGTCGGTACAAAAGTGAGAACCAAAGGCATCACAAGTGTAGAGAATTTGGGTTTTGTGATCGTAAGTGAAGATGGTATCCGGCCAGTGCAGATTCGGGGCATTCAAAAATTCTAAAACATGTCCTTGCCCTAAATCGATCTGATCGCCATTTTTGACAATTTTGCTGTTGATTGACTCATTGACAAATTCTTCCAGAAAGCTAATGGCAATTTTAGCGCCCACAACTACAGCATTGGGAGCCAGAGCCAAAACATCTTTTACCAAGCCGCTGTGATCCGGTTCGGTATGGCTAACAATGAGATAGTCAATTTGGGCTGGATCGATTTCTTGGCGCAATAGCTTTAGATATAGTTCTCGGAATTTTTCGTGGGAGGTATCAATTAGGGCAACCTTATCGCCCCGAATCAGATAGGAATTGTAGGTGGTGCCGTTCTGTAACCCAAACTCGATATCGAAGCGATCGCGGTCCCAATCCAAGGAGCGCATCACGGTAGTTTCTTCTCCAATCTCCAGAGTTTGAGTGGTTAATCGGTTTTCGGTTTGTATATTGCGATCGCCCAGTGCTACCATCAGCCACCTCCAATGCTATTGCAAATTGTTAAGATATATTGCAATTCTAGCGTAGCATCCCCTTGGCTTTGATTAGAAGTTGTAATACCTAACATTGGCTTTTTCTGCTCGCCCATGCTTGTAGCAGGGATTAATTTCTCTGAGAACGCTGACTCACATACAGCTGGGTCTTGTAAGGCACCAGCACCTGATCACCCACTGCATAATGATCAAACAAGGTTTGCAGCCTGTCCATTAAGGGTTCAAAACTATCTTGATGGGGTTTTGGGCAGTAGGACGAAGATAAAAGCCTTCCTCGCAGGCCCTTGAAATCAAACCTTTGTTTAGTCTCGTAGTTATAGATCTTGCTTCCCTCTCCCAAAAACTGCAAAATCTCCTGATCCGCTAGGTTCGTATGTTTAACCTTGTTGTATTCCGGGATCATGGCTTGCAGCATGCGCTCATATTCCCGAAGGAACTCAGATTGAGTAGAATCCCTCCTATTCCAAACCAAGGCTATCCCGCCTTCAGGCTTCAGTATCCGCGCAAACTCATCCATAGTGAGAGACAGATCGAACCAATGAAAGGCTTGGGCCACCGTAATCAGATCGACTGAAGCAGAACCTAACTGTGATTGCTCTGCAGTCCCATTCAGGCTCTGGTAGTTCTCAAACTGAGCGAGTTGTCGATCGGATTCGTCACGCATTGCCTGATTGGGTTCAACAGCTATGACTCGAAGCCCGTTTTGTAACAGCAGCTTGGTGAAAATACCCGTTCCAGACCCGATATCAGCCACCAACGATAATGGCGTGATCGAGAACCTCTGGCAGATGAAGTCAACCAATACTGTGGGATAGGAAGGGCGATACTTTGTGTAATCACCGACCTTATCCGAAAATCTGGACGTTGTATCTTTAGCACGCTGAGCCATCGCGAGTTCACCTCTCCAATTTTTAAAGCACGCAGCCCAAAAGAGGACAAGAGCCACTCCCGGTTGCTTTTGACTAGAACTAAGCGGAGCCATACCGTCGGCTTGATCGAGATTCGATGGTTACTCTAAGAGAGTCTGTGTATGAGCGCTATGCATTTGCAATAGATATTGATGATGCCTGAATTGAGAATCCGACAGGCAGCGGCAGATGATACTGATGAGTTGTCCAGACTACTGAAACAATTGGGATATGACGCTGCAGGATCTGAGATTAAACAAGCTTTAGCCAAAAATCGTCAAGTTTGTGACTCCAAGGTTTATGTGTATGAGCTAGAGAGCAAGCAAATTGTTGGCTTTATCTCTACGATTCGATTTTTTTATTTCCCTGTATTGCAGAATATTACCCGCGTTACTGCAATCTGTGTGGATGAGCATTACAGAAACTTGGGTATAGGCAGTCAATTACTGAGTTTTGTAGAAGATTTAGCAGCCAGTCATGGGGATATCGTAGTTGAAGTGACTTGTGCGATACACCGCGACCAGACACACCAGTTTTATACACATCGAGGCTATATCCAACATTCGTATAAGTTCAATAAAGACTTATAGCTACAATATACCCACACCCCGCTGTGTGGATTGGGCTGTTGAGCAGCATATTCAGCTTCCGTAGAAGCACTATCCTCCTCTACTTGGGACTCTATTTAGAGGCTCAGATCAATAATGACACAGACAACAGATAGGGTTCGTTGGACAACCCAAGATCTAGACCTATTAGCTGCCGATGAGTGGAAACGGTATGAAATTGTTGATGGGGAGTTATTTGTGACGAGAGCACCTCATTGGCAGCATCAGCGAGTCATCACTAATCTCTGCCTAGAGTTGCAAACATGGTCACGCACCAGTGGATTGGGAGAAACCATTGCCACGCCAGGAATTCTGTTCACGGAAGCCGATAACGTCATTCCCGATGTTGTCTGGATTAGCCACCAACGCCTCGCTGCCCTCATGGATGAAGATGGGCATTTGACGGGGGCACCTGAGCTGATTGTAGAAGTCCTCTCCGCAGGAGCTACAAATGAACGTAGAGATCGCGAAGCAAAGCTGAAGCTCTATTCTACTCAAGGCGTACAGGAATATTGGATTGTGAATTGGCGATCGCAGCAGATGGAAGTCTATCGTCGAAAGACTACACAACTCCAATTAATGGCCACGTTGTTATCTGAGAATGATCTCACATCCCCGGTACTCCCTGATTTTTGCTGTCCAGTGCAACGAATTGTGGGCTAATTGGCATAGTCCCGTTTCAGCTGATGCAATGTACGGTATAAATCAAGCCTGTGTAACCAGCCCACAAAACCGCTAAAGAGGCAGTCTCCTTGGTGTGATCCTAAAAAGACATGATCGACCTGGAATGAGTTTTTCCAGGTGAATAAGTTTAGACCTGTTGATAAGGTGGCCCACAGGTGAGCCTTGGTAAAGTACCGTGAGTGACCATCGGTCATCCCTGGTACTTGGCGTAATTGCTTGATCACTCTTGATGCCAAGTCCTTACCCTCGATAGAAACTTTGGGCAAGGGTGGATTTTGCCAGAACTCAACAATTGCTTGGTCAACGAGGGCATCATTTCGTTGAGCGCTATGCAAAATATCTGGTAAGACGACATGGTAAGCATGATCGAATTGGGTGGCTCCCAGCATCACCAGACCATCACTGCCCCCGTCAGTATTGCTAGCAATGGAGAGAGTGGGAATTTGAGCGGCGATCGCACTCGCCATTGAGCGGCGGTTCTTGCCTAAATCACGGGCAATCCCTAGCCCTAACCCTAAGGGATCCATGATCCGACAGAGATCGGAACCACTCACTGGGGACCCGACTAAAACTAAGAACTCTACCTGAGGCCACCATTCAGGGCGACGGTGTAACACCTCTAGCCAAATCAAGCCCCCCATCGAATGTCCAACAATGCGTATGGGGGTTTGAGGGTGTTGCGTGACTGTTTGATCCGCCAGAGCTTCAACATCTTGAACCAAGGGTTCAAGCCGGAGCCAAGTCCGCCACCACCCTAAATTAGGCGCAATGATCTTGGTATTAGATGGGGCAACTCTTCTAGCCAAACGGGCCATTGCCCCGTTCGTGTCGGCCCAACCGTGCTGGACAAACAACAGTCGTTCTGGGTTCGAGGAAGTCATAGGTTGTTGCTGGCAAACTACTCGTCAAGGATTGGATATCGCTCTGAATCAGGATAGCTTCCAATCCCAGCCTACTCTGATTTATCCCCTGCTCACCTCAGTTAATATCCACTTTTTAGACTGGCTGTAATACAGATGGCAGCATCAATCTAACCTTCGGCTACGGCTGGATTGGATAGTGGATCTTGATGATGGATGCCGAAGCACTCATGCAAAATTCTAAAATCGCCTGCTTCCCTATACTGCTGCCCATGCAGAACACTGAGGATGGTCTATGTACTGTTGCGTCCAAGAATTTTCGTTTCTTTAGGAGTTTTGTGGAAGCGATAGCGCAATTTTGCTACGCTGCTTCCGCAGATATCCCTAAGCAGGACCCCGTAATTTTGCCGTAAACTGTAAATACGTACCTGGCTCTTGTTCTGTTGTTAAGGCCAGTACCTGGAGTTTTTTTAGACACCATGTATAAGACAGCCGACCTGCATGTCGTTGAAACCCGTCCTTTGATTAGTCCTGCTTTACTCCATCATGAAGTTCCTTTGACAGATACGGCGGCTGCCTTAGTGGCAGAAACGCGCGATCGCATTCGTAATATCCTTCGGAATGAAGACCAGCGTCTCTTAGTGATTGTGGGTCCCTGTTCTGTTCATGATGTTGATGCAGCCCATGAGTACGGTAAAAAGCTAGCTGTTCTGCGCGAGCAGTTATCCGCTCATCTAGAAATTGTCATGCGGGTGTATTTTGAAAAGCCTCGGACTAGCATTGGCTGGAAAGGGTTGATTAACGACCCGCATCTGGATGGCAGTTACGACATTAACACAGGTTTACGTTTGGCCCGTCAACTACTTCTGGATTTGGCCAACTTGGGCTTACCTGCTGCCACAGAACTGCTTGATCCGATTACTCCCCAATACATCGCCGATCTGATCACCTGGACCGCCATTGGTGCTCGTACCACCGAAAGCCAAACTCACCGGGAAATGGCGTCGGGTTTATCCATGCCGATTGGCTTCAAAAATAACACCGATGGTAGCTTACAAGCTGCGACCAACGCCATGTTAGCGGCCAACCAACCGCACCGATTTCTAGGGATTAACCACCACGGCCTGGCTAGTATTGTCAAAACCACGGGAAATCCCGATACCCATTTGGTCCTCCGAGGGGGTAAACAAGGCCCCAACTACGCCGCAGAACAGATAGAAAAAGCAACTCAAGAATTGGCCCATCACAGTCTGAATCCGAGAGTGATGGTGGACTGTAGCCATGCCAATGCCAACAAAGATCACAATCAGCAAGTGAAGGTGCTAGAAGATGTTGCGCGGCAACTCGATCATGGCTCACAGCAGTTGTTAGGTGTAATGATTGAAAGCCATTTGGTAGCTGGTAACCAATCGATCCCAGCAGATTTGAGTCGGTTGACCTATGGGCAAAGTATTACTGATGCTTGTGTCGATTTCGAAACGACCACTGAAATGCTGACTATGTTAGCAAAGTCGGTTCGTGGTGCCGATACGATTCCGGTTAGCTAGACTTATTTACTCTCTACGGCTTGAGTAATTTTCTCTTTTGCTCTGCTGTCAAAATCGATAGGATGCGTTGTTGAGCCAAAGCTTCGACTTCTTGCAATTGGGATTTTTGGTTGCCAGTGAGGTTGAGCTGCTCTAGGGCTTCTGCTTGGGAGACGTTCGCAGATTGCAGTGTCTGTAATTGTTTTTGCTGATCTGGACTGAGAATACTTTGAATTTGGGCTTGGGCTAACGCTTGGATTTGTTGAACCTGTGCCTGCTGATCAGTCGTGAGGTTTAAAGCGGCCAGGGCTGAGGGGGATGCAGAGGATTGGGTTGGGGCTGCAGGCGAAGGTGCTGGGCTAGATGGGAGTGCAGGCGATGGGGGCGCAGGCGATGGTGATGTAGGTGCTGGGCTAGATGGGGGGGTAGGCGATGGAGTGGTAAGTTGTCCCCCTTGGAGTTGTTTCCTCTGTTCTGCGTTCAGGATAGAGAGGAGTCGCTGTTGGGCAATCGCTTCTATCTCCCTTAATTGATTGATTTGATCAGGTGAAAGATTGAGCTTTGCCAGGGCTGCCCCTTTAGCTGCCCCTGAAGCCTGTAAAGACTGGAGTTCTGTCCATTGGGTGGGGGTGAGCACAGTTTGGACCTGAGCTTGAATCAGAGCATCAATTTTTTCGATCTGTGCTGCTTGGGCAGGGCTCAGGTTTAAAGGCGCAAGCAGATTGTTTTGTGGTGCTTGAGCCGTCAGGGTGGGTTGAAGATAGGCTGGAGCCGCAGGCGCTGCACTTGTAGGTAATGACACGGGGGCACTCCCCTGAGATGGCGGTATTGTTGCTAAGGTTTGCTTATGCTCTGGAGTCAATAACGTCAATTGAGCCCTGGAATGAGGGTTAATGAGAGTGAATGCGATCGCACCCACAGCAACGGGTATGAGTTTGGGTTTGATCATGGTCAAAAAAGTCAAGAATTCAGCAGTGAGCCAATCCTCCCGTGGGCCGTGCAGATAACAAGTTGTTAACCTAAGCCGTGAATGAGAGAAGGAAGGTCTACAAAGAAAGAAGAAAAGTAAGCCCCATTTGTTTCACAGCATAGGACATCTTTCCCCATGCAGGATGAGCAGGTTATTCTTGATGCCAATATTGCGTTTTATCGAGCCTTTGAGAAAAAAGATTTAGCAGCAATGCAAAAGGTGTGGTCCCACGGTATTGCTTGCACGTGTGTTCATCCTGGACGGGGTGAGCTGAAAGGTTGGGGGGCCATTGAATCTTCCTGGCAAAAGATTTTTCGCAATACCGCCTATCTAGAAATTGATACCAAAATTATTACCGTCAATGGCAGTGGTGACTTGGCCTATGTTGTTCTGATTGAAAAGGTATTGCAAGTTGCTCAGCGTCGTCAACAGAAGGCTGAATCAATGGCCACTAATATTTTTGAGCGTATGGGGCAAGACTGGTACTTAGTCCATCATCATGGCAGCCCCATCGTCAGCTAAATGCAGGTTGAAGCAGGGACTCTTCTAAGGACCGCAGCTCCTGAATTGCCGAAAGTGCTTGGACTGATATGGTTTCAGCATATGGGTCAGAGGGAGTTGTCCTTCCTGAAACACCGATTGAGCCTTGAATTTTACAAAACCTGCAATATTCCATCACCTCAATCAGTGTCTGATCGCATTTCTGATGTGTGGGTAAACCTTTCTGCTGGATTGAGATTGAAGTCTATTTTTAGAGAAATTTCATATTTTTTTAGTTTTTCTGAATTGTTACAGTTTGCAAAGGTATAATTAGGGCTGTGAACCACCACTTGGCAGGTGGGGGGTTGACCAAAAAACACTGTAATCCAAGGGACATAACAATTCATGCGAGTTGCGATCGCAGGTGGAGGTCTGGCAGGTCTCTCCTGTGCCAAATATTTAGTTGACCAAGGGCATAC
>JANQPU010000383.1 GCA_028285315.1 Acaryochloris sp. IP29b_bin.176 | reverse complement strand
CTAAATGCCTGTAACCGTTGATTCCTCGTTTTCTCTGGCTAAATGTTGTGATCAGTAGCAACGTAGTATCAGTACTTTCAGGAAAGTTGCACATCGCCTTAATTTGGCAAAGACTGCTGCACCGCAGTGTAAAGGGCTGAATAGTCAGCCTCAGCAAATTGAGCCATTGCTCTTTGAATAACGGTTTGGATTGCAGTGATATTTTCAGTAGGTAGCCCTTCGGCTTGGGCAGCTTGCTGAAAGAGGGCCATGTCTTTGAGTAGGTGCTTGGTGGGGAAATTAGGATTCTCAAAGCTTTGGTCCAGCATTCGGGTGAGTTTTTTATCAAAGGTAGGGGCGTAGAGAGCACTGTTTCTGAGAATTTGCATAAAGGTATCAACCTCTACGCCATAGGTTTGGCAGAAGGATAGGCTAGTTGCGAAGGCTGTGGTGAGACCACCAATCAGTTGATTGAGGGCTAGTTTGAGGGCAGCGGCTGTACCTACGGGACCTATAAGTAAAGGGTCTGGGCCAAAGGCTTTGAGGAGGGGGAGTTGGTTGTCAAAGTCTTGGGGTGTGGCTCCGGCCATTACAAGTAGGGTTCCTGCTTTGGCTTCAGGGATGCTGCCTAATACAGGAGCTTCTAGATAGGTACCACCGATAGCCTCCACTTGTTCAGAAATAGCTTTGCTTTCAGCGGGGGCAATGGTGCCCATTTGAATGACGGTTCGTCCAGATAAGGCGGATGTGGTGGACGTCAACAGTAATTCGTGAATGGCGGCGGCATTGGTGAGCATCAGGAGGATGACGTCTGAGGAATGAATCACCTGGGCGGGAGAGGCTGCGATGCCCAAAGGGCAGCCACTGGCTATCACAACGCCTGCTTCTTGCAAGGGCTCCAATTTGGAGGCCGTGCGGTTATAGGCAGTGACGGTGTGCCCACCCTCCAGTAAGCGGATGACCATAGGAGCCCCCATCAATCCTGTACCAATAAATCCGACCTGCATTGGCTACCTCACTTATCTAACGATTTCAGCATGTTTTTTCGGGTGACCTGTGGTGATTTTCACTCCGTTTGGGTTGTTTCATAGATGCTTGAGCGAACGCTGACCCGACGACGATGATCAACGCTGATAAAGCCACTATCGGCACAACAGGCAAAAATCCAAGCATCCAGCTGGCGGGCACTACTTTGGTTTGGACGCCCAATACGGCTAACTCGCCAATGCCAATGGAGATCAGACAACTCCATGCATTAACTTTACGACCATACAGAGCCGCAATTACCGTGGGGAACAGCACCGATAATCCAGTAAACGCTTGGGTAGCAAAGGCTAAAATCGCATCTGGGGGATTGGTTGCAATTTCTAGCCCGATGCCAGCAAGGATAACCACCCAAATGCGACCTACCAATGTCTGCTCGGCCAAAGATGCCTCCTTGCGGAAGTAAGCAGTATAAACATCACGAGTGAGCATGGAGCTTAAGGCCAACAGTTGCGAGTCCATGGTGGACATAAAGGCAGCTAGTGCCCCCACTATTACCAAGGAAGACAGCCCCGTTGAAGTGTATTGTGCCAACATCATCGGGAAAATCTGGTCCGCTGCTTTGCCGACTAAATCAGAGAAAGCAATGTGCCCCCAGACCCCAATCATCACTGGACAAATAAACAGCACTCCGGCCACGATCGGGTAGAGCAAGATCGAGACCTTCAGAGGTTGGGCACTCTTAGCGCTATAAAACCGCATGAACATCTGCGGAAACATGGGCAGGGTAAAAGACCACAAGCACATATAGCTAAACCAAGTCTTGGGGGTAAAGGACTGATCTAACCCGCCGCGTGAGAATAATGCTGGCTTGAGGTCATAGGCGGTTTGATTGGCGACAGAGATGCCTCCTAACCCTTGAGCGATCGCAAAGACTGCGACCAACATCAGCACACACATCAATATCCCTTGCAGTACATCTGTAAGGGCTACACTCCGCATCCCGCCTAAGAACACGTAGAAGACAATAGCAATAGTCAGTAAGGTGGCCCCCCAGAAATAGGGGATGGCTCCTCCCGTCAAGCCTTCTAGGAGATACCCGGCCCCAATCGGTTGGAGGGTAAGATAGGGCAACGTGAAAATCACCATCACGGCCATAAACAAAAGCTTCAGAGGCTGATTGGGCAGGCGATCTTGAATGAGTTCGGAAGGGGTAATCAACCCCTTTTGTTTGCCGAGTACCCAGGCTTTGTAGCCGATGTAATAGAAGCTCAAGGCCGCAAATCCAGTACCAAAGGCCATCATCGGATAGTAGCTAATCCCAATTCGATAGCCTGCCCCAGCAAACCCGAGGAAAAAGAAGGCGCTGAAATTGGTCGAGGCTAGGGTAAAGAAGAGAAGGAGGGGGCCAATACTACGGTTGGCCAAGAAAAAATCTTCGACAGTGTTGTCCTGTTGGCGATATCCAATTAAACCGATACCTAGGGTACCGAGTAAGTACGTTGCGATCGCAATATAGGGAAAAAGCGCTTCCATTGCCTACTAGTCCCCCTCAGATCTTTGCCACAGGGTAGACGATACCCCTGCAATGGCTAGCACCAGACCCAATTGCAAGAACACAAAATACGACAACCAGCTTGGCAACTGCAAAACGGAGAGAGAGATGGCTTGATCCCATCGCCAAACATCGAGAGACAGCAAAAAGAGAATCGTAAAGGTGAAAAACCAAAAATAAGGGCGTTGCAGAATGCTCATGAGTCCGTCTAATCACATCCCCTCAGATTAACCTACTGGGATATAAAGCTTTGTTTTTTGACGATATCGGATCTTATTTTGGAAGAATTACATGTTCAAAAGACTGTTGGCGATATCACCTGCTGGAACATCTTGTAAGGGATGTTGGGGATAGCCTCCCCGTCTTTCCACAAGGGTACGGCCTAAGTTGAGGGTTAACCAGCGCTCTCTAAGCAAACGTTTAAGGAACCCACGTCGGTTGCCGTTCGATTTATGGGCGAGGAGATCTGCTAATTTTTGCTCAATTTCAGGATCCAGTCTGACGGCTAGCAGAGGTGTATTACTTGTATAGCTGATGTGCCAATTATTATTGTTGCATCACTTGGAGAAGCACAACGTTGATTTGCAGTGTAGGGCTGACAGGGGGCATGGAATCTTCTACGCTGATGGAGTGACCCCAATTCGCCGTACTATATTCCCTCCCTAATTCCGATGGCAAATCTTAAAATCATTGAGAACTTTGACGGCAGTTTCACCCTTGCTCCTGAGATTAAATCAGCTTTGTTTCAGCTTCTCAAGAATGAGGGGTTTATTCAACAAGTCGCCCGCGAATCTCAAGCGGAGACTGTTGAATTTACGGAGCTAATTTTTCAGCCCGTCCCCTACAGTGAAAACACTCCCAAAGGGATGCCCAAGCTGTTTGAGCAATATCACGAGTCCGACGATTACGTGATCATCAACGTCCCACCCAATTTTATGTTTCAAGCCAAAGTGTTTTCTCCCAGTCGCCTCTGTGCGGTTTATCGGCGAATTGCTTAAAATAAATTAACGTGGCTTTAAGGCTTGCATGGACTTGGATTGACAAAGTTAGAGCCCACAAGCCAAGATTGAGAAACGTAAAGTTGTTAACCGTTTGTATAAAGGTCTATGGACTGGATTTCGTTAGACACTTTGCAAACATTAGCCCATCAGTATGGCTATTGGGTTGTGTGCCTCGGAATATTACTTGAAAATTTGGGAATCCCTTTACCAGGTGAAGCCATCGTCCTTGTGGGCGGCTTCCTAGCGGGGGAAGGTGACCTCAATTACTTTGGCGTATTGGCCTCTGCGATCGCAGGCTCAACCATTGGTGGCACCTGTGGCTACTGGGTTGGACATTTTGGTGGTTGGCCCTTGTTGTCGAGAGTAGGTTGCCTTGCCAACCTATCGGAAGAGCGTCTCCTCGAAATCAAAGAAGGATTTAGTACAAACGCTGCCCGAACCGTCCTATTGGGACGATTTGTGGCTCTCCTGAGGATTTTTGCTAGCCCCTTAGCAGGTATTGCCGAAATGCCCTTTCCTCGCTTTGTTTTGTTCAATACCATCGGTGCAGCGCTTTGGGCCATAGTAATGGTGACCCTCGCTTTCTTTGCGGGTGAAATCATTCCTCTATCTCGCCTGATTACCAGTGTTTCCCAGTTTGGAGTTTTTGTTTTGCTGGCGATTGTGGCCTGGTTGATTTGGCCCCGTCTCCACACTCTGATCCGGCGAACGGCTTTGCAAGAGGTTAGTGAGTCCGACGCGCCTTAGTGAGTCTCCGTCTCCAGCTTCAACCAAACCTCTTTGGATTGGCCCGATGAATCAGACGCCCTTTACCCAACAAGAACGGGTTGAGTCGCTTAAGGCTGGGATAGTGTCAGCCAGTATAGCAGCGCTAGTTTTTGCAACTTTGCTAGTCATGAGTGACCTGCTGCTGGATTCGCACGTACCCTCAGCATGGATCGTTCCCAGATTGATAACAGGTTATTCTCCCCATTGGGTGAGTTTTGGCGGTTCTATATTGACGATCGCTACTTCTGGGTTTCTATTTGGCGTGATGTATCGCTATGTGATTCGCAACGATACCAACCCTCAACTCCAGTCAGGGGCGGTATTAGCCTTTAGTTTAGTGCGCGGACTCGCTCAAATTGATACGGGATTCGGTATCACTGATACGGCGATCCCCTTCGTTCTAATGGCGGTGGAGAGCTTACTAGTGTTTAGTTGCGATCGCATCGCCCTCGATCAGGCTCTGAGACGAGGATGGGTGAAACCCTTTATAACTATCTACAGATAAATTGTTCCCGTCTTTGTAACAGGAACATCATCACAACCGTCTAATGCAGTAGTGAGAGTCGCTTGAGGCGTATGAGTAGCCTGAGCGGCTACTTCCGGATGACATGACTCCCACACTTCTTGCATCGCTTGCATCGCAATCTCTTTAGGTAATTTCTCAATGGTCTGACTGTGATGAAATTTTAGGGCAATGGCTAACTGCTTTTTTAATACAGCGACTTCCTTCGATAGATCACTAGGAGGAAAGACTGCTTTTTCAGACATACTGAATGAAATGGTGCAACAACACACTTATATTCTAATCAGAGAATAGTTGATAACTCAATGCCCCATTACCTTTTACTGAGAGAAACATATGTGAGAAGGCACCTTTGATTTACTTTAGTTATTTTGTAAGCTCTGATACAACTCAATCCGTTATACATGGTGGTACCTCTAATGTTGGTGAGGTAGCTGACAATATTTATGCACACCCATGAATATTGACGCAGGGTCCAGAGTGCCACAGTCAACATATTCGCAAGCATAGACATCGCCGAGATCAGCAAAACTATATCCGTGTTGCGTATAGGCAGCAGTTTCTTGGAAGGAATGCGGAATTCAGTCAACGAAAGAATCAGCGTTTCAGCTGATTTCGAACTCAGGTAACTTAGAAATCTGAATCCATCCCCTTCAGAGAAGTCTGATCCATATCAACCTCCTCTATCACTGCTGGCAACTTAGGCATTCCGCCACAAGCTGACAACAATAAGACAGATGCCGATAGCAGTAAGGTGATTCTCAAGCACACCCTCTTCGAAAACTCTTCGTAAAAGATTTGATCAGGGTTATCACTCATAAACTTCTTATACCAATTCACCTATTGAGTGACCTGTATAGCTAAAGCATCCAAGACATAAGAATATCCCGTTAGAGAAGCCACCACCTTCTTAGAGAGGGTATTGA
>JANQPU010000381.1 GCA_028285315.1 Acaryochloris sp. IP29b_bin.176 | reverse complement strand
AAAACAGGACCAATAATTTGAGAAATGTAACCAGTATTCTTATTCGTGGTGGTGACCATGCTCACGCCTACTCTAGTTGTGATGACTGTTATAACTGCTATGACGCGCAGCTCAGACGGATGATTTCGCCATTTCTAAACCTATCACTTAAGGGACTCAACGTAAACTTTCTTTTCAGAATCCTAAATTTATCGTTGAGGAACGTCCGTCGTCTTGTATTAGGATCTGTGCTGAGTGACCAAGGACTATACAGAGTATAGAGTTGAAGTGAGTTGCTGCGAAATGTGATGTTAGAGGCAGAGCAACAATATTGTGAGTGACTTACAACCGTCTATCTTGGCTCTTAGTCTGACTATTCAGCGCCTGCAGCTTCAAGCCATCTCTATAGGAATACCCTGATCTGGCTTAAACCTTAAAGCTTTCATTGGTAGGCGTCAGAATGCCTTGATATTGTGGTGCATATTGGTAGCCGATTAGCCTGCCTAACGGTAGCGCTTTCAACTCTTGAGCAATAGGATGATTGCCAAGTTCAAGTTGAGCATCGTTTGACCCTCGACTTTGACATTGAAGTCGTTCACTGACGATCCATTCGCTGGACAGCATATATCCACGTCTGACTGAAATCGGTTGAGTGCGTGAGCGACCAGCATGGGTGAGTTCTCCCTCTCGACCAGTTAGTGTGAGAATATGTTGGTCACCCTCGTGAAGTTGACACCGAAGCCAGCGACCATTCTGTTCGAAGACAATGTTGGCTAGAAACTTGGGATAGCCAGCAAATTCAACCCCTGCCTGACGGGCTATTTCTGTAGTTACGGGTAAATGACGAATGTAAACTTTGGGGGCTGGGGGCACTGGGTGGAGTATGCCTGTAAAGATAGGAGATGGTTCATCCAATGTTATCGGTATGCCAATAGACACTTCATTGTAAGGACCAATATCACAGTCTCGATAGGCTAAGGCCGAAATAGAAAGAACACAGTGCCAGGGAGTAATTCGTAGTGGCTGCATTCTTGGAGAGGGTAACCACTGACGAATCCTGTTAATGGGCACTAGAAATTGAACGGCAAGGGTGGACACATCGTAGTAGAAAACAGGTAAGCGAATCATGCCTCCTATCCAAGGAGCCTGCACCTGTTCAATCTCACTAAAGAAGTCTAAGCTGGTTGGTCTGTCCATGTTTCTGGCTCTGCCAGATCAAGCGATACACACTTACTCTATTGTTAAATGAGACCCCACATACACCGAACCATCGCCATTTCTATTCCTGGCCAAGATCAATAAGTTGGCTATTAGTGGTGGGGAGGGAGTTCATTATGCGTATTATCTTCAATTGGAGATTTGTTAACATCAGCATCCATGAAGTGGGCTTCTTTCATCTGGATCGCACTGAGATGAATGCCAATGATGTCAGTTTGCAAAATTCGAGCATCTTCAAAACTTGCACCTTTGAGCTTGGCATTTCTGAGCATGGCATTGCGGAGATCTCCAGCACTGAAGTTAGCGCGTAATAGGTTGGTGCTGTTGAGGATAGCTCCTCTCAGATTGGCCCCTCCTAAATTGGCACAGTAAAGCATGGCATGGCTAAGGTTCGCCCCACTCAGATCGGCTCTACTGAGGTTGGCCCCAAACAGATTGGCCCCTTTGAGGTTTGCGCCTCTGAGGTCAGCCCGATGCAGGAACGCCTCACGTAAATCGGCCCGAAAGAGTTTAGCCTTGCGGAGGTCAGCACTACTAAAGTCTACTCCTCGGAGCAGTGCATTGCTAAGGTTGGCCTTAAACAGATTAATCGGAACGGTTGGATGCTGATGCCGCCAATCATTCCAGATGTCAGACCCACGTATCAGGATTTCCAGTAATTTTTCGGGCCTGGAGTCGGACCCAACCTCCATGCTTGTCATCATCAGCAAATTCTAGGAATTATTTGTATCGAGATAAATTCATATCTCAATATACCTTGCTCATCGGATAATCTTTCTCCATTGCAGAGCATTGAAAGCTTTACTGGACAAAGCTAAGAAGGGTTTTTCTAGTAAAAGAAGGTATGAAGTTGTGGATTGAAAGATCTGGCCACTAAGCAAGGCATAAATAGGCCGCAACTCCAATAGGCCGTGTTCTGCGTCCAAGATAACGAATGGTGCGCCTTCATTGCTAGCATTGGGCAAAAGTAACGATATGCTAATAAGCTCACCCTGATTCCCAGCAAAGGTTCAGATCATGAAATTGGTGATGTTTGATATTGATGGCACCCTCACCGCCTCTAATGATCTCGATGATCTGGCTTTTGTACAAACGGTTCAAGACATTTTTGGAATTACGGATATATCAGAGGATTGGGCCACCTATGCCCATGTCACGGATGCCTGTATTCTGCGAGAGATTTGTGAGCAACAGTTAGGACGTCCACCCGCACCTAATGAAAGAGCGTTATTTCAGGGACAATTGCTGCAAAGACTGGCCCAAGGTGCGGTTCAAGATGGTGGCATTTTCCCAATTGCTGGAGCCAGCTCTTTGCTAGAACAGTTGCAAGCTTCCCCAAATTATCAGATCTGCTACGCAGGGGGAGCTTGGACTGCATCGGTCCAGTTTAAGCTCCAGTCCGCAGGATTACCCTTTGCGGACATTCCCCATGCCTTTGCAGATGATCATGACTCCCGAGAAGGGATTTGTCAGATTGCCCTGGACCGCGCTCAAACCCACTATCAGCAGACCTTCACTGAGGTGATCTACGTTGGCGACGGTATTTGGGATGTGTGAGCCTCGCAAAACTTGGGATATCCCTTTATTGGCATTGCTACAGGAGTAGCAGCCCAACAGCTTCAAGCTGAAGGCGCAAAAGTTGTTCTCCCCCACTACAAGAATCTACAGGCATTTTGGGATACGTTAGATGCGATCGCATCCTAAAGGCACCCAGTCGATTCCCAATGATGGCTAGCTGGCAAACCGACAAAACGGTTCAACGGTAGTCTTATTCACCCACAGCCTGCCAAAGGGTGGCCTCATGGGGAATGACACCTTCGTGAACCACATTGGCGTTAGCGGTATTCTCCTGTAGGGAAGAGCGAGTTAGGGTATAACCCACAACGAAGGCAGAAAAGCCAACGGCCAAGATCGAGAAAGCGGCAAGTGAAGTACCGAGGATTCGATCAGAGGTCGAAGATGGGGTATGCGAATACATGTCTATTAAGCCCAAGATTGAATGTTTCAGTCCTGATCTTCTCAGCTTATTCCGTATAAATCGATACCCTTCATAAAAGTTTTAGTCTTTAGGAACCTGACTCATCTCAAAAGGCTGGAGGAACTGGTCGGTTAGTAACATTGGTAGGTCGGCATGATGGGAAACAAAACCATGACCAATACCGGCCACCAATCCAATTAAAGCAGCGAAAATTAAAGGTGATTTGCTATTCATGCTGAACGTAGAGAAGTGCAAAAACTAAGCAGAAAATCCTTTAGACCTAGCCATCACCATTGCTAATTCTTGGGCTGTAGAAATGCATTGGATACTAGCTCAACCGCATTGCCAGCAATACGTCAGTCTGTTTAGCTAACTGAAACTAACAATTCTTTGCAGAAGGATTCTGTAATCGTTCTTACGGTTTTGAGTTTTCCATATCTAAATTATGCAAAAAATGCAAGTATATGATTCAAAAAACGCACAACTTTTTGAATCGAAACGAACTTCAATCCGCTCCTACTGATCACCTTAAGCCTGGAGATTGACTGAAATCTTCAAGATGCCAGCACTACCATCTTTGGCATTTTTATCGACAGTTTTTTGTGTTTCAGTCTGTGACCGCGCCTGCGCCAGTAGCTTGTAGGACCCAGGCTGAGTCGGTTGCCAGAGATATCGCCAGAGCGTCCATTCATGGGGAGAGCTAGGCTGATTCATTTCGACGTCCGTCCAGGTTTGCCCACTATCGGTACTGATTTTGATCCACTCCATCGGCTGAGCCTGAGCAATGGCAACACCAGCAATGGTGATCCCCTGCTGCCATCCCCGCTCCCCGGTTCGGAGTAGATCGACATGGTCGTTTTTATCCCAAACTCTCTCTCCTTGGACCTTCTGTGTAATGGCATGGGTTGCAATTTTGGCGGTGTTCGACCAGCCCTGACGCTCCCAATATCCTTGTTTGGGGGTCGCAATGGCCTCAATTTCAGTTAGCCATTTTGGTTGCTTCTGACCATACCGTCCCGGAATGATGATCCGTAGAGGAAAACCATGCGATCGCGTCAGCGGTTCCCCGTTCATTCGATGTACAAGTTTCACGTCGGGTCTTATCAAATCGGCAACAGGCAAGGTTGTCTCATAGGAATCAGCAGCATGGAGCAAAAACTCAACGGCCTTGTCCTGTACACCCACTTGCTTGAGAAAAGGCAACAAGGGCGTCCCTGTCCACAGGGCATTGCCAATTTGCTGACCCCCAGTGCGATTACCAATGCACTCCATCGTTAAGTAAAAGTCTGCTTGGGGAGCCGCTAAAATATCGGCAAACGTTAAGACCAGCGGTTTATCCACTAGCCCCGTAAACTGCAACTGCCATTGATCGAGATCCACCTCTGGAGGCGATGCATAGGACTGCACATAAAACTCACCCACTGGAGTCACCAGATGATCCGGTAAGGGTTGGTCAAATTGCATGGAATCAACAGCAAACAAAAGATGCCATTGCTGATGGTTGACACATCCTGGCAGAAGTGTTGCAGCCATGCCACCGGATGCTTGCAAGAGTCGCTTGAGTGCCTGCCGTCTTTTCAACGTTTCCATCCTGAATTCCTGGTTCTAGCTTAGAGGACCTATCTAAGAGCAACCTGAGAAATACAGCGGTTATTGTTTGAGTAAGCCACAATTTGATAGCCTAAGTGAGTCTCGCACGATCAGGGAATAACTGCTCATGCCTGCCCCACTATCTATTGAT
>JANQPU010000275.1 GCA_028285315.1 Acaryochloris sp. IP29b_bin.176 | reverse complement strand
CAGGGACTCAAAGAACTCATGGACTTGCCAGAGAAGTTGACCTCCATGACTAATTTCCCTCACATGAGAATTACAGTTTAAGACGCGAATTGGTATGAGTTCCAACTGTTCCCATGATTAGCCCAAAATAAACTGGGCGACTGGGGCTGCATTGTCAACTGGAACGGTGCTGAAAAAAGTTGGGATTGCCCATGTCATGGGGCTTGGTTTACAACCGCAGGCAAAATAATCTGTGGACCTGTGGTTTATGACTTAGAACAGCACCCGTTGTAGAGATTGAGAGGGCCTATCCAGCCTTTTGCAAGATCTAAAGCTGCCACTGAAAAAATCGGACTAAGCTGCCGAATAACCGATGCCGCCACCACGAGCGGTGCTGCCAATCTTTTAGGCTCATGCGTTGACTTTGGGCAAACGCGTTTTCGAAGACTCGCTCAATGGATTGCTGAAGCATAGGATCGGCCGTGGAAATATCCAGCTCTTCATTATGAAAAAAGCTGCGTGGATCGAAGTTTGCACTGCCCATATTCACCCATTGGTCATCAATAAGGAGCATCTTGGCATGGGTCATATTGGGAAGATACTCGTAAATTTCAATGCCGTTTTTGAGCAAATCACCATAGAGCTCGTAAGCCGCATAGTAGACGTATTTCTTGTCAATATTTTTCAGACTAGCCGTCAGAATGCGAACATCCACGCCAGATTGCTTCGCTTCGATCAAGAGTTCTCGGGAGTTGCGATCGGGGATTAGATAGGGGCTGGCTAACCAAATGCGCTTTCTAGCGGCCACAATCGTATTCTCTTTCAAGGCTCGTATGGGAGAGAAGCGATAGGTGGGATTATTGCCTGGAGTCACTAAGATCAGCGCTTGTCCCTGGGCAGGGTCCGCTCGAAAGGTCTCAGCCCTGAGATTGGCTTCTCCACCACTATAGGTCCAATGCTGGATGAACATGCCTTCTAAAATAGGGACAATTTCGCCTTCTAGACGCACCTCAATGTCCAACCAGGGCGGGGTTTGATCATCTCCATCCCAATGATCCGAAATGCCCGCGCCACCGATCAGGGCAACGTGACCATCAATCAGCAGTAGTTTGCGGTGGGTACGGCCCGCAAAATTTGAGGGAGCCCGCCAGTCAAACCGATTGAAAAATACGACCCGGACACCAGCGGCTTGCAGTCGCTGCCAATAGCGTTTGGGTAAAGCGTTGGCACCGTAAGCATCAATCGCGAGCTGTACTTTCACACCGGCGGCTGCGCGCTCGGCCAGGGCTGCAGCAAAGTCATTGGCCCGCCGCCCCGGTGTCATAAAAAACGTCTCAAAATGAATAGTTCGCTGGGCAGTTTTAATCGCTGCTAACCGAGCAGCCTGGATCTGATCCGGCTGGGACCAGAAATGCGTAATCGTTCCAGACGTCAGTAGAGAAGTTGACAAACTGGCAAGCACCGTTGAAAATCTGGGCGCTTCCGGGCTGGGTCCGTCTTTGACCCGATACTTGACGGGCGCTCGAAACGCCCCCCGAATATACAAGCTGACTAATATCACCCCGGTGAATCCCAGGAGGAACCAAAACAGCGATCGCAAAATCAAAAACAGCGTCGACATAAGGGTAGGGCTGGCAGTCAACGCTATTAGTCTCCACTACCTGAGCCATAAAAGCATCCGTAGGGTCTGGCTGATCGGTCATACTGGCGTCCCTTTAACCCAGAATTCGGAAAACGCCAAACAGCATCACGGCCAAATAAATAACATAAATCAAAGCGAGTACAGCAACTTCTCGCAAACTAAAGCTGTATCTGGGTGCCCCCCATCGAATAAATCCTGTATAAAAGGCACCTAGCGTGATCATAAAGACTAAATTCACCGTAAATAACTGGATATCTTTGATAGGTAAAGCCACTATCGCCAGAGGAAACAAAGCCAGGGTCATGGTTGCCGTATTGTCTGCGATCACGCTAGTGGTCGCAGCCGTCACCTGTCCACTCTTAGCGACACTCCAGGTGGCAAACACCTCTGGGGCAATACTCAAGGTCGAAGTAATAAACAGTCCCCCCAGGATCTGAGAAATCTGCAAGATCCCAACGATTTTTTCAGTGGCCGTGACGGTCAGATAGGCCCCCCCTGCCAATACCACTACCCCCAAGATAGACACGATTAATTCCCGACGTTGCCAGCGAACCGACTGGCGTTTTTGCCGTTTTCTGAGAATGGCTTGTCCCAAATAGACCCCATACACCAACAGCATTATCCAGCCATCAATCGGCTGTAATCCTCGCCACGGTTCCGGTAAGAGCAGTAAAGCCGCCAATAGACAGATACCCAGATAGGGAATGGCCTGAATGGACAGAGCCTCGGATTTAAGCTGTAGAACTTTGGGCTGAGGCCGAGGATTGTTCGAGGGCTGGGGCTGTTGATGAGAGGCCAAATAAGCGACCCCAACAATGACGGGTACCGAGATAATATTGCTACCCAGTAGGTTTCCTAGCCCAATGTCGGATAAGCCTTGTAGGGCACTGGCGGTATTGGTCCCAATCTCAGGGCTAGCCGTCGCTAAGGCCACAAATGCGGCTCCTGCTGCTTCGTTCAGACCCCACTGTTTCCTAAGTTTTTGCAGGGGATTGGCGAGTTGATCGGCACCCCAATGAGCAGCCCAGACGGAACCTAGGAGTACCAGTATCCAAAGAATCAGATTCATGATGGAAAGGGGGCAGTGAGGAGAAACGTTTTCATAGGAAGCTGGGACCCGTAGTTTGACTCATGCTTTAATCGTATGAACTTGATTCGTGCCTATAACTACCAAAAGATAGATTATTGAGCCGTTCGGTAAACATTTAAGTATGACCCATTGTTAATCTCTCATAGGAGATTGCGTATCACCCTCGCTTAAGATTGAGAAAAGAATGGTAGATCGGTATGAATAATGGATCAAGCTGGCAAGAATCGTTTGAGGCCAATATGCAGCAGCTTTTTGCCGGACAGAAGGAGCTGCAAGAAAGTCAGATGCAGCTAAGGGCTGATATTGCCGAACTTAAAGAAGTGGTATCAGCCAATTCTGAACAAATCAAAGCGAATGCCGAGCAAATCAAAGCGAATGCTGAGCAAATTAGTGCTAATTCTGAACAAATTTTTTCTTTGGGGCAAGTGGTCGCTAAGTTAATGACCGTCACATCTGATCTAACAGGGTATTCGATTACTCAAAGCTCAGACATTTAGACGGTTAGGGAAGATCTGCTGGCCCTGAAAAGGCGAGTGGATGCAATTGATAGTCGGAATAACTCTTGAGACAAGGGTTTTAACAGCAAGTTACGGTTAATGCCGAGCAGCCTCGGTTGTGAGTGTTTCTGTCGTCGTCACCAATTGGGCAGGTTCAACGGGTTTAGGGAGTGTAAGAAGTCAACTACTTGACCAACTCACGACAATTAACGCATTGTTATTCAACGTTATTTTGGTATAAGCATCGATACACCGTGTTGCGTTGATGAA
>JANQPU010000359.1 GCA_028285315.1 Acaryochloris sp. IP29b_bin.176 | reverse complement strand
CCCTGATGATGTCAATGGATGGCCTACAAGTATCCCAGACAATGTTAATACCGTGTGGTCTTTCTACACTGCTTTAGATGATTTCCACTTAGACCATCTGCGTGAGAACCTTGAGAGCTGTATATCAGGCACTACCGATCCTGGGGAGACGATCGCTATGCTGGGCCTTCCGCACCCATCCTTGTTTATTTTGATCGAACAATTGGAGGTCTCATGTGTCTGTGCTGAAGCCGATCCCAACATTTGTACTGATGCGGTGACAGCTTGGACGGTGACTACGAAAAGAAAGGCCAAAAGAGTTATCCATTGATGTTTGCTTTAAGGAAAGTATCCCTGATGCAGCTGGAGATCATTTCAGGGTTAATTTTGAGTTGGATGGTAACATTTCGTTTCTGAGCAGGAAGCTCCATCGCTTCTAATATGTAATTTTCTTGTTTCAGTTCTTCAATGGTGCGCCAGAATATCTGATTGTTACGTGAAGCATTACTACCTAACAACTCCAGGTTCTTAAACAGGCACTGCTTAGAAATATATAGGTATTTACCATCTTCTAATTTGTCCCATTTCATCCTACTTACAAGATACATCAGCAGTTTAGTTTTGTAATTATTTTTGGCATTGGCACCCAACTTCTGACTCAAATCTAAGCTATTAGGAAAAAGTACATAGTCTCCCTGCTTTGTGGATGAGTCATAGAATTCGAGCGTTATGGTATATGCATCTGCAAGACCAGAAGTATAGTCTGCTGCTGCAGCGAGATCGAAATTGCGGGGTACGTTATCAATCTCGTAGTCATTGATGCGCAGGATATTCTTAATCATAACTTTCGCTCCAATGTTTTTCCCTTTATGTAAGGATTTGGCAAAAACAAGTTCAGTGCGATGTAATGCTACAAGATCACAGTTCAGCTGTGATCTTAATTTTGAGGAAAAACCACCATCGGGGGTTCTCTTGTATCCAAGGCTTTCGAGTAAATCATTGGATCTGAAACTGACCCGAGGACCGTTGTTTTGATCTGATGCAGCCTTGTACAAATACAAAACAATAGCAACTTGCCGTGGGTTCAAAAATGAGAGCAAGGCTAGTAACAGTCTTTGTACTTTTCTATCTTGTATTTTTTCGACACCTTTGCTGAGGCCATCCTTGAGACAAGATTGAAAATCAGCGAGGTCATACTGATGTTGTAAGTCTTCCCATTCTTCAGAGGTGAGGTTTTCTAAAGGAATACGCCTTATTAAAGCAACTTCCGATTTCTCTTCAGAAGTCGCTTCGACTTGCATTTCAATAAAGTAGCCATTACTATCAGATCTCAAGACAGGAAGTGAAACATCAGGATTTTTCAAAGATGCCCCAGCTCTGGGCATAACCTGTAGCAATGTTCCATCTACTGGGAATTGCTTTAGAGACTGTTTATCGACCACGTCTTTTCACCTAATCTCAGAATCCTGTAAATCTTAACAGGGTTAACTTGATGCAATTACCTTTATTCACGGAGGAAATTTTTCTTTACAATGACCTGCAACTCCGGCGTATGAATTTGGATGGTTCACCTGCAACTCCGGCGTATAAATTCACCTGCAACTCCGGCGTATAGATGGATGATTCGCCTGCAACTCCGGCGTATAAATTCACCTGCAACTCCGGCGTATAAATTTCAAGATTGCTACTATCGACCTCTCTATAGATAGGATATCCAGGAAATGACCTGCAACTCCGGCGTATAAATTCACCTGCAACTCCGGCGTATAGATGGATGGTTCGCCTGCAACTCCGGCGTATAAATTCACCTGCAACTCCAACGTATTTCACCACCTGCAACTCCGGCGTATATGACAAAAACGCCTATTGTCTACCCATGTTGATAGTGTTACTCTCCCCTCAAAGTTATGAGGAGGTAATGTATGGACCCATAAAATGACAAACCCCCACTTGGCAGAGAGGGGGCAAGACATATCAACTTGATAGGGATGGAAACTAAAGAAATTGTTTGGTGACAGTCTTAGGGTTTCCAGAGTTTTGTGGTGACTATATTTTAGAGCACTAAAGCTTGTGTTGGCAAGTTTTCTGGCGACTTAAACCAGCCTCCCTATCGCTGCATACCTATAGGGAGATTACCGTGATTGCGGATACCGCATTTTATGGGCACGAGGATAGGAATCGTGTACCTCGTCGTAGAACAAACGATCCACTACCAGCAGATCCAGTGGGTCAAAGGTTGGCTTTACTTTTCCCCAACGGCTGGGACTGGATCTTTGCCTCGGCACCACCTCCAGGTGATCCAGTGGACTGGCAGACGGTGAAGAAATTTCCCCTTTCTCCCGTGGAGATGTGGAGTCACCATCAAGACCCTGAGTGTCTTGTCGGTATTCGCCCTGGTGCCCAAACTCGTTGGCTTGTCATTGACATAGACAAGGACAGCCGCTACCATCCTTCAGGCGATTCTCAGTGGTTGCAGAAGATTCGTCATTGCCTGGAAGACATTGGTATCTGCCGATCCCTGTTATGCCAGAGCAGCCACAGCGAAGGATTACACCTCTACCTACCCCTCCCTGAAACTGTCAGTAGTTTTTGGCTCTCAGTCTGCATCAAACTCAACCTCGAAGCCATCGGCATCAAGTTCTATGGTGGCCAATGCGAACTCTACCCCAACCCTAAACGCTATATCCCCAAAGGCAAAGGCTACAGCCTATTTGCTGCCTTTCGTCTCCCCATGCAGCCCGGTAGCGGTTTCCACCCTCTTGATGCCGACCTAAATCCCCTCCCCTGGTCCCTGGAAACTTGGCTAGATGCCTTTGAGCTATGTGCAGACGGTCAAGACATGGGTCGGTTGCGACATGCGATCGCAGATGCCCAACAGAATTTCAAAGTCCGCAAATCCGGCCATGCTTCCTCCCTCGCCACCTGGCAAGAGCGCATCCATAAGGAGAAAACTCAAGGCTGGACCGGACCAGGCCAGACCAACGAAAAGCTGAAGATCATTGCCTGCGAAGCCCGCGTATTTATGGGGATGGACTCAGCAGAGCAAATCGCAGAATACGTGTGCCAAACGGCTCAAAACACCCCAGGCTTCAACGAGCATTGCCGCCACCAGCACGAAATTGAGCGCCGCAGTTATGAAGTGGCTAACTGGGCGATGCGGTACTATTGGCCGTCTGGTTCAGCCCCCACTAGAGACGCCAAATACCATGACAAGCAAGTCGCGCCTGCTGATTTTGGCTACCACCAGGCCAAGCGAGAAGCCGCCCAAACTCGGATCAAGAAAGCCGTCCTAGAACTGAAGCGAGTGGGGAAACTTCCCCCTGGTATCGCAGCTCGTGCCAGTGCCCTTTCAAAATTGGCTCATACCAGCCAGAAAACCTTATACCGCAAGTCAAATCTGGAACTCTGGCACC
This sequence comes from Acaryochloris sp. IP29b_bin.176, assembly GCA_028285315.1. Lineage (GTDB taxonomy): Bacteria > Cyanobacteriota > Cyanobacteriia > Thermosynechococcales > Thermosynechococcaceae > Acaryochloris. The sequence goes on along the minus strand of JANQPU010000359.1, from coordinate 2,691 downwards.
CGCATCATTTACCCCCTGATCCCCCTCAGAAAGCCCCAGAACCCTTGCAGGAAGGGACTATTACACAACCAGGGCAAAAAAATCCACATACTTTAAACCAGCGAAAGCTGGAACTACTGATATTACGTACTTTTTTACAACTCTATATTTATATAGGGTTTGTAATCACAGCGCTGATAATCCAAGCCGCCGTCGCCCTGGCCCCCAAAGGCCGAAGGGCGACGAAAGCGGCGCTTGAGTATTCTGAAGCTCCAGATCGGGGGGGTCTGGGGGGGAATCCCAAGGTTATCTCTATCCAAAACTGGGAACAACTCAAACTCTCCTTGCCACCGGGATTGCAATCGAAGATCGGAAAAGCAAAGCAGCAACAGCGACGGCAGCAAGAACAGGAGCAGCGTCGTAAGGAACGACTGAAGGCAAGGCAGCGAAAACCCTCTGAGCAGAAGAGTTTAGTCCAAGAACTTCCTGAGCAAAAATCGGAAGTACAGCTGATAAAATTTCCGTTGTCTGGTGCTGGTGATCATATAACTACCGGTGATCAAAATACTGAGCGGCCAGCGAGATTAGATGAGCGTGAGGAGTTCGACTGCTGGTATCGGTTGGCCCAGCGCTGCAAGTTGGTTACGGATTATTTCTGGCGGGAGGGTGAGTACTGGGTGTTGGCCGAGGAGCAATGGCAGCCCTATGCAGAGTTGGCCGCTGTGTTCACCCTGAAGTCGATGCAGCGGATGTTTGGAATCTCTATGGATATTGAAGGAGAAACTGATGATTAAACAAAATGCCTTTGTTATTCACGATGATGGCTCGTTCGTGAAAGATTATGACTACGGTCAACAGCAACTCACCATGACCCAAGATCGATCTGAGGTACATTTCTTTACATTGCTAGATGCACTTGAGGTGGTTGAGTGGTTGGGGTGTCTGGCGTCTAAAAGGCTGGTGGTGAAAGCGGTTGAGGTGGCTGTGGGGCCACGATAGGGATGGAAGTTGCTCAGAATTGTAACGCTTTGTATGGCGATTTTTGCAAAATAAAGACGTTAGTTTTAGAGTGATGAGCAGTGAAGTCAGAGTACTTCGCCCACAACAGTTTTTCAGACCAATTCCAACTCGTAAATAAATTGATTAGCGAGGCGTCCAGCCCTTGTTCAGACCCCATTTTTAAAGTCGTGATTCGCGAGAATCTTCGACAGGAGTGCTAGTTGTTTTTGTGCGACATAGAGGCAACTAGCTTTTAAAAGTAAACCACGGCCCGCTCATCGCCAAATGTTCAAGCCGTGATTCGCAACTCCATCGACAGGAGTATCTTTATATGTTAACTACAAGTATAGATTCGGGGAAATCCCCTGAAGGCAACAACGACCTTCAAGGTTATGTGCAGCCTGCCCCACAGGTGATTGAAGATTATAGAGCCTTACATCTACAATTCGCCATTATTGCTCAAAGCTTTATTCCCTCGATAACGATTCTAGATACTTATGAGGACTTGTATCATCTCGGCTGTGACAACCCAGCGTTGAGCCACGAGATTAACAAGCATATTGTGAGCCAACTCCAATTGAGTTCGTATTCTCAGGATGATTGCTTCAATATTCTCTATCACGGACCTTATGTTCAATCTCAGATCGTTCATCATTATCTTTCTGAGGAAGGTGCCAAAGAAATTGTGTATCAACTGTTAGAACAGCAGTCAGCACAAAAGATGATTGTCTCTCAACCCACACCAGCGACTGCCGCATAAACAACCTGGAGTAACCGAGGGTGCTTGACCGCTCGGTATTTTAGTTCAACTCAATATTAAAGAAGCATTCACGCCGAAAGGAGAACGCGGATGCAGCTAGCGATCGCAAAAATTGGAGATGCTCTTAAGTCTTTCCCCTAACGCTTCCCTTTTGACTGGAGGAAGCTGTAAGCCGCAGTGAATCCCGCAACTATATAAAGTCCACTCACTTCAGCCTTGCACAGAGGACAAGCCCATGATCGATAGGAACGCTTTAGAGAATATTTTCAAGCTAGACCAAATTCCGAACCACACCCAGATATTGGGCGAAACGGGCGGTGGCAAATCAGTTCTGGTGCTGCACGACATACTATCCCAAACGCCAAGCCATCTAAAAATCAACTTCCGACCCAACTCATCTCACTAATTTCAGTCACCCTCTTTTGGAGGTCTGACCCATGACGACCACCACTTCTGCTAGTCCATATTTAGACGGCATTCGCTTACCCGAATACTTCGACCAGCATTTGGACCGCTTCCCCGTCCCCAACCCTGAACAAGAGCTTGAGCTGGTCCGCAAAGCTAAAAAAGGGCATGAAAATTCTTTGACCTGGCTAATGGTGGGGAATGTCCGCTTAGTTTCCAAACTTGCCAAGCAATATGCTCGAACGCTTGAGGACGGCCAAGACCTTTTGCAAGAAGGGATGATGGGCATTCGCCGTGCCGTTGAAAAATTTGACCCGACTAAAGGATGCAAGTTTTCCACCTACGCTAGGGGCTGGATTAGAGGGTATATCCGCAGATTTTGGTATAGGAATCGACCTGGGCAACTGCGATTGCCTGAGAAAAAGCAAATTCACCTTGATAAGGTAGAAGGGGTATGACAACGATTCCTAGGATAGAGGGCCATAAGGCTGAAAGCTATATCTGATAGTTAATTCAGACGACGATTGAATTTAATTTCATGAAATGGA
>JANQPU010000353.1 GCA_028285315.1 Acaryochloris sp. IP29b_bin.176 | reverse complement strand
TGCAATCTCTATTTTCAAAACACTGGGCATAGGGGAATTCAAGTATCGACTATTGATTTCCCCTAACATAGGTCAAAATTATGCCGAATTGGTATAAGGACTAACCTTTAGACTTCTTTGAACGGAACCTCACTCTGCAAAAATCACCCTATCGTTACGGAGGTAAATACATGGTGGATGATAGTCTTCCCTATGAATCTTCTTTAAGTTCCAAGAGCGATTCTCCCGTTGAAGAGGCGTCTCCCGTCTATCCAATTGATGACAAACTGTTTGTAGAAAGTCCATCAATGTCACGACGGCAACTGCTCAATTTTCTGACGGGTTCAGTGGTCGCCATCACAGCCGGATCGGTCTTATACCCTGGGGCTAAATTTTTCATTCCCCCATCTGAAGAGAACGACAGTGGTGCCGTTCTCGCCAAGGACATTAACGGAAAACCCATCCCCGCCCAACAAGTTTTAGCAAATCCACCGGGGACCCGTGCCTTGATCGCTGGCCTTGCAGGAGAGCCCACCTATTTAACAGTTCAAGAAGATGGCACGCTATCTGAGATGGGCGTGGTGGACAACTGCACCCACCTTGGCTGTACTTTTCCCTGGAATGAGGTGGATCAACAGTTCCAATGTCCCTGCCATGGGTCTCGATTTGCCCCTGATGGTTCGGTGCAACGGGGTCCAGCGAACCGACCACTGAAGTTATCTCGGGTTTGGGTAGACGGAGATGCAATCTTGATTGCGCCATGGACCGACATTGATCCACGAACAGGTGAAACGCCTTGGTGGGTGAAAAATCCCAAATATTCTCAACCAATTGATGCTGCTAACACGGAACTTGCCAAGGAAATGATCCAACTGAACGAATCTTTGAGTGTTGCCACAACACAGTTAAGTCCAAACCAACTACAACAAGCAGCCCAAGCGGGGTATCAATCTGTATTGAATTTGCGATCGCCCAATGAACCGGGTTTCTTAGAAAATGAACAGCAATTGGTGGAAAGCACAGGGCTGCAGTATGTCCATATTCCTGTCAATCCAGCCCAGATCACGGATTCGTTAACCGATCAAGTGCTGGCAACGATAGGCCAGTTGAATAAACCCATCTTAATTCATTGCAAAAGCGGTGTGAGATCCGGGGCAATGGCATTAATATTTATGGCCCTGAATGAGGGAATGACAGCGGATAGAGTGTTATCGATTAGTAAGGAATTGGGTATCGACTTGGATGGTCAACCGCAAATCAAGCAATTCGTCCTCGATTATATTGCTGCCCACAGTCTTACCCGCACCACCGTTTAGCGGACTCCCTTAATACAACTAAGGCTATGCCTTTGGGGCAGTGAGCACCTTAGTAAAACGAGAAATCAACAAGAAAGGATGCGCTTACCTCTCAACCAGGCGGAGTGTGGATGGCAGTTGTATAAGGAGAACAGTAGAATAATGCGAATTATTTTGATGACAGGTAAAGGAGGCGTCGGCAAGACATCCGTCGCTGCTGCTACGGGTTTACGGTCTGCTGAGCTAGGGTACCGCACGTTGGTGCTGAGTACAGATCCAGCTCATTCGTTAGCGGACAGCTTTGATCTAGAGCTAAACCACTCTCCTACACAGGTATGCACTAATCTTTGGGGGGCGGAATTAGATGCGCTACAGGAAATAGAGCAGAACTGGGGTGCTGTTCGGCGCTATATCACCGAAGTCCTTCAAGCTCAAGGGCTTGAGAGCATTCACGCTGAAGAACTGGCCGTCTTCCCTGGGATGGATGAAATTTTTGGCCTAGTGCGTATGAAACGCCATTGCGATGCGGGTGATTTTGATGTCTTAATTGTTGACTCAGCTCCGACTGGCACAGCTTTACGGCTCTTGAGTTTGCCAGAAATTTCCAGTTGGTATATGCGACGTTTCTACAAACCCTTTCAGGGAATGGCGAATGTCCTTACCCCAATCTTCGAACCCTTGTTCAAGCGGGTGACAGGATTCTCCTTACCGGATCAAGAAATCATGGATGCACCCTATGAATTCTACGAACAAATTGAAGCCCTGGAGCGGGTGATTACGGATAATGCCCAGACAACTGTACGGCTGGTGACAAACCCGGAAAAGATGGTCATTAAGGAAACACAGCGTGCCCATGCCTATCTGAGCCTCTATAACGTCGCCACAGATTTAGTGATAGCCAATCGAATTATTCCTGAATGGGTGAGTGATCCCTACTTTGCCCCTTGGCAAGAATCTCAAATTCAGTATCGACAGGAAATTCAAGCCAGCTTTCAACCATTACCCATCAAAGAAGTTCCCCTCTTCGGTAAAGAGCTTTGTGGACTCGCGGCCTTAGAACAGTTGAAGGCAACGCTCTATCCAGATGAGGATCCTACTCAGGTTTACTACCGGGAGACCACCTTGCAGGTCCTACAACAGCAAGGGTATTACACGCTGTCACTCTATTTACCCGGTGTATCCAAAGATAAGATCCAACTCCACAAAAATGGCGATGAACTGAATATCCGCATTGGTAATCATCACCGCAATTTAATCTTGCCGCAAGCGTTAGCAGCTCATCAGCCCGTTAGCGCCAACATGAATGAGGATCATCTAAATATCCAGTTTGAAGCTGACACACCTGTGGAAGCTGCGGCTTAGCCAGCAAAACAATAGTCAACTCGTGAAATAAGGAGGTCATTGATGACACCCTCGACGCCAACGCCAGCTTACACTAAGCTATCACCCGAAAAGTGGGTGCAGTTAGCCCATCCACCATTGCTGATTGATGTTCACAGTGGTGCAGAATATGCCATGTTCCATGCCCCCCATGCTGTAAATTTCAGTCTTCATCGGCTTCTGCTGGGCAGGATACCTGGCTTGCGGCGATGGACTTGGCCCGCCTGGTTCAGAGATCTGCCTCACGATCAGCCGATTGCACTCATCTGTTTGACGGCTCATCGAAGCCCCATTGCTGCAACTCAACTCTCCAAGGCTGGGTTTACGCAAATTTTCAACATCACAGGCGGCATGATGCAATGGCGTCAGTTGGGCCTAGAAACTGTCTCAGGTAGCCAACCGATCCCTGATACCGCAAATCAGGGCTGCATGGAGGAAGGAACTCAAGCCTAACCCCACTTCAGTCCCCAATGGTTTACAAAAACGCAAGTTTGAAAAGGAGTATTCGTTATGTCTACCACGATTCAGACTCGAACAAGGTTTTCCCTCTTTTCAGTCTGGGACCAATTCTGTGACTGGATTACCAGTACCCAAAATCGACTCTACATTGGCTAGTTCGGGGTATTGATGATTCCGACGCTGCTCGTCTCGGCCATTACCTTTATACTTGCTTGGGTAGCAGCTCTCTCTATTGATATGGACGGGATTCGCGAACCTGTGATTGGTTCTCTCATGGGAGGAAACAATGTGATTACCGCAGCGGTGATTCCCACCTCAGCCGCCATTGGTTTGCACTTATATTCCCTATGGGACGCCACCTCCGTAGATGAATGGCTTTACAACGGTGGTCCCTATCAATTGATCATTCTCCATTTCCTAATCGCCATTTGGGCCTATTTAGGGCGACAGTGGGAACTCAGCTATCGCATCGGGATGCGACCCTGGATTGCGATGGCTTTTTCTGCCCCAGTTGCTGCTGCCACAGCAGTACTGCTGGTGTATCCAATGGGGCAAGGGAGCTTCTCTGAAGGGCTGTCCTTGGGAATTGCAGGCACCTTCCACTTTATGATGGCAGTTCAAGCGGAGCATAATATCTTGATGCATCCGTTTCATATGTTGGGGGTAGTCGGTGTCTTTGGTGGCGCTTTCCTCAGTGCTATGCATGGCTCCTTAGTCACCTCCAGCTTGATACAGGAAACCTCTAGCCTGGAATCACTGAATACGGGGTATAAATTTGGCCAACAGGAAGCCACCTATAATCTACTCGCGGGACATGCTGGATATTTAGGACGCCTGTTTATCCCTGGCATCGCTTTTCGCAATAGTCGTTCGGGATCTGGTTTGCCGCTTTAGGCATCGGCACGATGGCGTTTAACCTCAATGGATTCAATTTCAATCACTCTCTGCTCGATAGCAGTGGACGACCCATTCGCACCGAAGCTGATCTCCTGAATCGGGCCACGATGGGGCTACAGGCGATGCATTCAGTCAATGCCCACAACTTCCCCTTAACGTTAGCCTCAACCGATTCTATGGAAACTCCTACGATTCCAATAATGACGAGCTAAGGCGCTTTGAGAAGGAGATTGCTTTACCTGAATTTCTCACTAGTCCTTGCTAGATTAGCCTATAAAGCCTTCTATATATGACTTATAGCGAATCCAGTAACTTGGCGTTCGCGTAATAAATTAGCGAAACAAAAAATCGCCTAAATATACCTAAAACCCTTACTAGTAAGTGAATACAGCAATAGCCCTGTTTGTGAAAGGCTATTTCTTTCCTCAAAATATTGCATCAAATTGCTCGGTTTATGAGTCTAATCAGACAAAGAACAATCTTTCAGAAGGATGAATTTACAGGCTGCAACGCTTATATAGAAAGAGTTGTAAGCTTTTTGGGCAAGAAATCTTTTTGCATTTCTATAACGCGAACGCCAAGAGTAAAACTACACTCTGTATTTTGACTGAGCTTTGATGCACGGGGTTATGTGGACTACATCTTCCTTGCGACAACTGCCATATCAGGAGAATCCGGGGAAAACGCAGAGCCTGCAACATCAGAATAGAACTCTATGACCTGGAATTCGTTCTTCTCAAGTTCCTCTCGCAGTGAATCTCTACTGAAGTACTGCAGCCAGTTGTAAACAACGCGAGTTCTTGCCTTCTCGATTATCGTGTACTTATCAAGAGTCACCTTATCCTTGTCATATTTGAAGGTGTTCAAAAAGCCGTAGTAGTCTTCCGCAGACCAGAAATGGTCGAGTTGGTTGCGCTCATATACGGCAGCTTCATCTCTGCCATCGAACACATTTAGCGAATGAACATCCAAGAACACTGACCCGCTAGGCTTGAGGAAGGCGTGGAACTTGGCAAGTAATGTCTCTCTTTGCGAAGGGCTCAGCGCACAGAAATCACAAAAGATCATCGTAATGAGATCAAATCGTTTCCCCGTCTCAAACTCAAGGTAGTTCTTCTCACAATAGTCAATCTCTAATCCTTTCTGATGAGCAACTTCCCGTGCATGTTGGATGGATCTTGCCGAGAAGTCGATTCCAGAAACCTCGGCACCGGCCGACGCGAACAGGGTCGTGTATAAACCAGGACCACAACCGAAATCTGCGATGCTCGTGCTGCCGTCTACTCCGAAGTGGGACACGATCCAGTTTGCCGAACGGGCAATGAAAACTGCGTTTCGGGATGAACGGTCAATGGACTCATTTAGATGGTATTCGAGCATCTTCGTCGATGTGTGTTCATCAGTCCATAGGTCCTCTGCAGTGTAGAACTGAAAAGGCGCAGGACGCGAGTTCATTTCTTCCAGTACGTCAAACACTGATGTCCCTCTTCCACATAACGCCTAGCATCAGCGGCCAACAAAGCGCGTAGCGGTTTGTTGGTCCGACTGCATGCGTTTGTTAGAGGGCTGGCTATTCATGTGGAATAGGTAAATTGTGCTGACGAAGAAAGGATAACTTGTCCCAATAGCCGCGCTGATATTTTATTTTACCATCTGAAATTTGGAAAAATCCGCAACCTCTTAATCCCAGCGGATCCTTCCACTCTAATATTCCCCACTCACCGTCTTCGAAGATGTTCTCGACAATGCAGTGCATTTCTACCTTGGCAAATTCATTTTCAAACATCTCCCGTATTGCCGCCTGGCCTCGCACTTCACTCTCAGCCACTTGGTGATTTATTGCATCATGTGTGTAGTAAGAAGACAGTTTTTCAGCGTCTCCACTATTAAACGCATCTACCCAATTTCGAATTAACTCTCTTGGTGTCATTGCGGTTTCAAAAGCCCTCTAACTATGGTTATACGACAGTCTGACGTATAACTCCTTTATTATGAAGGATTATATGTCAAGCATCGGATAACACCTCTATCCCCATTTAAAATGCGACCAATCCTCGAACATCTATCATGCCTCTTAGTATCAGCATGTAAAACTTAATGGAGCATTAGTGTCGATTCCGCCCACCTGTAAATTTTTCCGGGTTGCATTGTCCAGTCTGAGTTTTGGAGGTTTTACAATGGCCTCACTCCACTAAGATTAAGAGGCATCTCCCTTAATGAAAGCCAAAATTGTACTCTGTGATGACGACGGTAATGTTTTACCAAACGCCACTTGGCATGGTTTAAAAACAGGGGATTTTGGGTAACACTTCCACGGCAAAATAAACCATGATTTCTCGATGGCTTGAGGTCTATTTCTACCTAATCAGGT
>JANQPU010000350.1 GCA_028285315.1 Acaryochloris sp. IP29b_bin.176 | reverse complement strand
CAAGACTCAAATCGACTCACGAGCCACCATCAAAAGCCACCATCAAAAGTAGAAGGAAAATCAAAAAAAATTTTGTCCTACGTAATTGACATTTCCCATCTATGAGATGTTTGGACAGGGAGACCTCGTAGGGGCAGCAAAGTACTGAAAACTCGTAGTTTTGATCCGGGTAAAGTCATGGAGTTGGTCTTATTGAGAAAAAGCGTATTTACAGAGGATTCATAGTCCCTAGCAATTGGTGACTCATGCATCGTCCGAGAATAGAATATTGAGGGCTTTTACCACTCTTGCTAGTAGTATCGATAACTTTTCTGGTAATTCATTAGCCCCAGCATCAAAACTGATCTTGTTCCCATGGATGTGATTATCTACTTCACGATCTAAGCGAGGACAGCCCTCGCCTTCTTGGGAATCATACTCCTCGCGTTTTGAGTGTTGCTCAGCACCAACCAACAACTGAGGTTGGAGTGCTTGTATAAAACCGACATGAATTGGGTTTAATGATAGTATTTCTCAATTGTTATTGGTGTTCTTCACCTTATAAAGCTTTATATCTAGTCCTATGCCCCTCTTGCTCTCAGTCCCAGATTTCATCAGCCAACAAACAGATACCAGTCTGTTGAAGGCGTTGCGCCAACCATGGACGATCCCTTTAAAAGACCGAACTGGGAGCAGCCACGGCTATCGACAGGGCGTTAATCTGCGCTCAGGACTAGATTTTTTAATTGACGATTATACCCTTCAGGAGGATTTAATTGTCGAGCTCGGCAACAGTAGCCCCTGCGAGCCTAATGTGAACATTGAAATGAGCTTTATGCTCGCAGGGCATAACCGTAATGAAGGGGTTCAGACTCAACATAGTTTTTTTGATGCCAGTTGGGACGACGGCACTAAGGATAGACAGGCTTATTGGCAGGCAGGTGAGCGAGTTCTTAAGTTTGACATTCATATCAAGCCTGCTCTATTCGAGACGCTAGTGGGGGAGCAGATACAGGTGTTACCTGCATCTTTACGGCAGGTTATCCAAGGTTCCCGGCCTTTTGAAGAACATTTTTTGCAGGTGGGTGCAACGACTGCACCAATGAGATCGGCGATTCACCAAATTTTGCACTGTCCCTATCAGGGATTGACCCGATGGCTGTATTGGGAGAGTAAGGTCATTGAACTGATTGCACTGCGGCTAGAGCAGGTGAGCAAACCACAACCGCTGTGGGTGGTAGGATTACCTGCTGAGGATGTGGATCGAATTTATTATGCCAGAGATATTCTATGCCAGCGCTTTGTTGATCCGCCATCGCTACTGGAACTAGCGCGGTTGATAGGTCTCAACGATCGCAAACTCAAAGAGGGCTTTCGGCAGGTGTTTGGCACCACTGTGTTTGGCTATTTGAGCCAGCAACGAATGGAAAAAGCCTGTCAGTTACTCAAGGAGCAGCAGCCCGTTGCAGCGGTGGCAGCAGCAGTTGGCTATGCCAGTCCCACGTCCTTTAGCGGTACGTTTCGGCGGCAGTTTGGAGTGTCACCGAAGGGGTATCAATTGGCGAAGCGGCGTTGATAAAAAGTCCGTTTGGAAGAGAAAAATAGTCCGTTTGGAAGAGAAAAGTGTTTCCTCCACTCTGTAAGCTGAAAAGCACTTAGATGCAAATTATTTCTGTTTGTTGAAGATCGGCATCTGGGTATTGGCGAGTCTGACAGAAATAAGTGGCGTGGGATATTGAAGAGTATGAAGACACTGTGGCTGGGGCTATTGGTCATGGGTGGATGGGCAATCACAACTAATGCCTGGGCGAACCCGCCAGAACCTCGATCTTCAGAGGAAACAGCCTCTCAAGCTGAAGAAAACTTTGTCAACGATCCGGTAACTCGCCGTGATGAGTGGCGATCTGAACCGTCCTCTAAGCAGCCTCTTGCCACAACAGTCAAGGACTGGATGGCGCAAATTGAGGCATCGTTAGTGCAGATTACCGGGGTACGGTTGGAGCAAACTGAAACAGGGTTACAGGTGGTCCTCGAAACGGCAGATGGAACACTAACGACGCCCACAACAGTGGTAACTGATAATGCCCTGACAGCAGAGATTCCCAATGCAGTTCTAGTTCTACCGGAGGGAAATGCGTTTGAAGCCCCAAATCCAGCCCCAGGGATTTCGCGGGTGAGCGTGACAAGTGTCTCGGGTGATCAGGTTAGAGTTGAGATCTCAGGCACAGATGCCCCACCCACAGCAGAAGTTACTTCCTCTATTTCGGGTTTAATATTTGCTGTCACACCGGGTGTGACGGATACAGCACAGGAAGAGACTGAAGTTGAAATTACGGTTACTGCGGATCGGGTGGACGGTTACAACCCCCCTGACACATCTGTGGGGACACTCACTAATATCCCCTTGATTGATATACCAGCCTCCATTCAAGTAATTCCTGAAGAAGTGATCGAGGATCAAGGGGCTTCGGATTTGCTGGATGTTTTGCGGAACACCCCTGGCATTATTACCAACTCATCACCAAGAGATCTTTTTTCCGAATTTACGATTCGTGGATTCAATACAGGCAATACTTTTCTTCGCAATGGTATACGGGATAATGATTTTGGCAGAACTGGCTTTGACTTAAATAATGTAGAGCGTGTCGAGGTGCTGCGGGGGCCAGCTTCAGTGTTGTATGGCCAGATCGCTCCCGGTGGTGCCATCAATGTTGTGACTAAGAAGCCTCTATCCTCACCCTTGTATGACATAGAAGCAAAATATGGAAGCTTTGATACCTATCAGGGTGCCATCGATTTTTCTGGACCTCTATCTGAAGATGGCTCAGTGAGCTATCGACTGAATGCTTCCATTTTTGGGTCAGATACATTTGTCGATGAAATTGACATTGATCGTTACCTTATTGCTCCAGTGATTGCCTGGAAAATTAGCGACAATACCAACATTACGTTTGAAGCAGAATATTTAGATGCTCAATACCCCAATGAACGGGGCTTGCCAATTGAAGGCACTATCTTACCGAACCCTAATGGCACACTACCTCGAAATCGCTATTTGGGAGAACCCAGTTTTGATCGGAACAATCGACTCACTATCAAAGTTGGCTACGATCTAGAACATCGCTTCAACGACAATTGGCGTTTGCGCAATACGTTTCGCTTTATTCGAGAGGAAAACGCTCAAGATTCTGTTGCGCCCTTTGACTTAGAGGCTAATTTACGGACCCAACAACGCGGAGCCTTCGTATCGAACTTTGTAAACGACTCTGGACTGGGCTTCTCTCAGAACAACTATGAGGCAACTCTTTCAGCGATTGGAAATTTTAATGCGTTGGGGGCAGATCATGAGTTAGTTATTGGCGCAGACTTCTTTCATCAAACTTCTGTGAGTCCAATTTTCTTTTTCCGAGAAATCGGCCCCATTGATATTTTCAATCCAGTGTATAACCAGCCTTTAGGGGCTGTCATAGAAACATTTGATCCCTCCCGCTCAAAAGCAACTGATTTTGGCATTTACATCCAAGATCAGATTACCTTCTCAGACCAATTCATTCTTCTGCTCGGGGGGCGCTTCGATTACGTCAACCAGAGCGATACAAATGTGACCACCTCTATTACCAATAGCCAGAGCGATACTGCATTCAGCCCTCGTATTGGTTTGATCTACAAACCTAGGGAAAATGTATCGCTCTACGGCAGTTTTAGCCAGTCATTTCAGCAAGTAACGGGACGCAGCTTGGATGATACGTTGTTCAAACCTTCCCGAGGGACTCAGTATGAAATCGGTGTCAAGGCCGATTGGTTAGAAAGCCGACTCTCAACTACTCTATCGCTCTATCACCTGACCTTATCCAACGTAGAGACTAGCGATCCTCGTAATCCAGACTTTTCAATTCAGACTGGAGAACAACGCAGTCAAGGACTGGAGCTGAACTTAGCTGGGGAGATCTTACCTGGATGGAAAGTGATTGCAGGATACGCCTACACCGACGCTGAGGTTAGTCAAGACAATGATATTCCCATCGGCAATCGATTGGCTAATGTGCCAGAGCACTCCGCTAACCTTTGGACCACCTACACAATTCAAAAAGGCGGTTTGGCTGGATTGGGATTCGGTCTAGGACTCTTCTATGTAGCAGACCGTCCTGGTGATCTAGACAATACCTTTACTTTGCCTGATTACTTTCGGACTGATGCGTCCATATACTATCGACGAGATAAATTTCGAGTTCAACTGAACTTCAAGAATCTATTCGATTCACGATATTTTGAGTCAGCTGGTGGTCGCAACCGTATTTTCCCCGGTGCACCCTTTGAGGTTTTAGCGACCGTTGGAGTGGAGTTTTAGTGGTACTTACAAATCTCCGAAGAATCATGCTGTCCTGTATAGGATTAACGTTGATTGTCTTATTCGAAGCTTGCCAGATTCAACCCCCTAAAAATAAGCCAATAACGATAGACTGTCGGCCTGTGAAGCATACTTTAGGGGAAGCTTGTGTGCCCACTACTCCCAAGCGATTGGTGGTCTTAGGCACACCGACAATGGTCAGTGCAATAGTACTAGGCATCAAGCCTGTCGGAACAGTTCTTTACTTTGAGGAAATACCGACCTACTTAGAAGGCAAAGTAGATGGAATTCAGGAAGTTGGAACAGATGATCAACCCAACTTAGAGAAGATTCTGACCCTGAATCCTGATTTGATTATTGCTATGAATTCATCAGATTTACCTGGTCAGACTTATCAGCAATTATCTCAGATTGCCCCCACGGTTGTTGATAATTGGCAAGGTTATCCCTCCTGGAAAGATCACTTTAATTTTGTTGCTAATGTCTTGGGTAAAACTGATAAAGCTCAGCAGGTTTGGTCACATTATCAACAAAGGATTCAAGATCTGAGGTCGGCCCTAGGAAACCGTTATAGTGCTACTAAAATTTCGGTTGTAAGAGTATGCTGCAACAACTTGGCGAGTGATGTCGAAAATTCATTTAGTGGCACCATAATTGCGGATGTGGGACTGCGACGCCCTTCTTCCCAAAAGTCTGCAGATGGTGGGTTAGTATTTTTTTCTGAAGAAAAGATTCCTGATTTGGATGGCGATATCATTTTTGCCATCGTAGACGAAGATATCGACTCTCAAAAGGCTTTTGAGCAGCTTAAACAAAAACCACTGTGGAATCAATTAAAAGCCGTAAAGCGTGGTCAAGTATATCCTGTTTATCTTCCAACTTGGAGAGGAGGTAATCCTCTCGCTGCTGATGAGGTCATCAATGATTTGTTCAAATATTTAGTTCAGACTCAAGCTTCATTATGACCTCAGTTAAATTCTTGAAGTCTCCTGGACTAAAGCTCACAACTATAAATGACAGAATGATCACAATGCCAACTGACAACCAATTTAGCCCTTGAGATTGGTAAATTCATGAGAATTCATAAGGTATCTATCCATTCTTCGCTAACGACGAGAAAAGCTAAAAAGCTCTACCTATCTCTTTGAATCATCAATGAGGTCTACTACCACTATCGGACTTTAACTCATCACGAGCTTGAGTCCGATCCCAACTTAATTTCATGAATAAATTCACTCTTATTTGGTTGGGCCAGCTCGTCTCTACGATCGGTAGCTACATGACTGAGTTTGCCCTGACACTCTGGGCTTGGCAGTTAACTGGCTCTGTTACAGTACTAACCCTAGTGGGTTTTTTCTCCCAACTACCACGTATTCCCATCACCATTGTTGCAGGTCTGATCGTTGATCGATTTAACCGCAAGCAGTTAATGATAGTAGGCGATGCCGTCTCAGCGATCACCACCGTTGGGATTGGTTTCCTTTATCTCACCAGTAGTCTTCACATTTGGCATTGGTACTTTGCTGCAGCAATCAACGGTGGCTTTGGCCAAATTCAGGGTTTAGCTTACCAAACCTCCGTCTCACTGATAGTGTCTCCACAGCATTTCACACGGGCTAACAGTATGGGCTCAGTTGTCCATTATGGTTCATCTATTATCAGTCCAGCTTTAGCTGCAATACTCTACCCCATTGTTGGACTAACGGGGATTTTGTTGATTGATTTAGCAACTTTTGGTATTGCAATTTCAACATTACTATTCGTTTATATTCCCCAACCTACTAAAACCAAGTTTGAGCTAGAAAACAATTTCAGTAGACTTACTTTTGGTCTCCGCTACATCTGGAAACACCCTAATCTTAAGACATTATTACTAGTCAGTACTCTGTTTTTCTTCTTTCATGATTTGGGCGGAGCTATCTATGACCCGATGATTTTAGCTCGCAGCAATGGCAGTATTCAAGTTCTTGCCAGCATAGGATTGGCCGCTGGAATCGGTGGTGTAACGGGTGCAATTCTTTTAAGTATTTGGGGAGGTCCCCAAAATAGAGTTCACGGCATGCTAATGGGCTTTATTGGTGCAGGCATTGCCAAAACAGTCTTTGGTCTAGGTCAAAACCTTAAAGCTTGGTTTCCAGCTCAGTTTTGCTCATCTCTTAATTTTCCACTGCTGGGCAGTTCAAAAACATCAATATGGATGGAAGCTATTACTCCAGAGATTCAAGGGCAGGTGTTTGCAGCTAATTCCTTGGTTTTGCAGGGGGTAAGTGCGATCTCAACCCTAATCGCAGGCCCTCTTGCCGAACAGATCTTTGAACCTGCTGTGCGCTCTAGCAGCTTGGCCTGGCTTGTTAGGCTTCTGTTTGGAACTGAACCAGGAGCAGGAATTGCACTACTGTACGTCTTAACATCACTAGCGTTGATTCTCGTAGGAGTAGGTGGTTTTTATTTACCTGCCCTGCGTCGTGCAGACGAGATAATATCTGTTGCTAAATGAAGTTATGTCATACCTCTTATGATGAGTCTACATCGTGCAATTGAGACTTGAGACTATGCCTTGTGTTTGGATTGAAAGCCAATGTCCTTTACCCAATCGTAGCGACAGTGATTACCCATTCCCAACACCTGCGGTTGCTGGGGTTTAAGCTATACCTCCGCCTCCCTAAAATGGTTTGAGCAGACAACCTCTATGGGTTTCATGTCGTCACGTATGAGATGATTGAAGCCTCTTGTGCGACAACTTCGATATGACAAAGAACCCCTTTGACTCATTCTCAAAACAGCTTCTAGAAGAGGTTCTTGCTCTCATTGGAACGGTCAAAATTACCCTGGAGGTACCCGGTGAATCCCAATATGTGGATGTCTATTTTGAGCCATCTGTTCCACCTATAATTGTCCCTCAGGATCTAGGGCTGCTAGGTCGCATTGCACAAACTCCTTGCCTCCTGGAGCCGTTTCGCAATCAGCCCACGCCTTCAGAAGTTCGTAGTTGCCTGCTCAAGCTTTTACAAGTCCATGGTGACCGTCAACGTAAAGCAAGACGAGCGCAAGAACCCATACCAGAAGACGACCTGCCTCGTTTGTGGATTCTTGCCTCATCCGCATCACAGACCCTGCTCAATGGCTTTGGGGCATCTTCAAGCGAGGATTGGGGTTCTGGAGTCTATTTCTTACAACCGTCACTCAGAACAGCGATCGTCGCTATCAATCAGCTTCCTACTAATGAAGCAACCCTTTTCTTACGGTTGCTGGGCAAAGGCCAGACTCAGAAGCAAGCGGTTGATGAAGTCATTGGACTTGATGCTAGACAACCCAGACGTGCAGCTATACTGAGGTTATTGGCCAGTTGGAAAATTAGCCTTGAGATTACAGGGCAAGCCGAAGCAGAAGAGGAATTAATGATGGTCTTATCGCAAGCCTATCTGGAATGGGAACAACAGACCGAGCAACGGGGTGAGGCTAAAGGTCGTCGAAAAGAGGGGCAATCTCTTATCCTCCGTCAACTCACCCGTCGCATTGGTGACGTTGCTCCAGAGATGCGATCGCAGATCCAATCCCTCTCCCTCGACCAACTCGAAACTCTTGGTGAGGCATTACTCGACTTTACAGAATCTGCTGATCTGGTGGACTGGCTGCAGGAGAATCGAGCATAGGCAGCAAGTCGGCATGTTGAGCCAAATGCACAATAATTTGCACCACAGAGCATGAAGTCCAAGATCACTATATTAGATCAGTGATTTTAATTCCAGATTTGTACCTAAAATCGGAATTAAAATTCCATTCGAGTATCGAAGCCTTGCCGTGTATTGTTTTGAACGAATCCCAAAGGTCTAAAGCTTGTGATGATTTAGTGTAATATAGGCTAGAGGAATCCCTCTAACTCGGCAAACTTGCGCACAGCAGGAAGGCATTTGCGCTGATAAAAACTGCTGGGTAATGTTGTAGATCTGTTGATTGCTTCCTAGACTGTCAAACCAAACTCATATCGATTGATGAACAGACCAATAACAATGTCGTGCATCACCTCACTTCGAGAAAAACAGATTGTTCTGCGAGCTAACCGTTTGATTCGGGTCCTAAATCCCAAATGCTTACGCTCGATCTGCTGGGTTTTCCGCTTTCCAACTTCATGTTGTTCCTCAGGGATATGGCGCTCATAAGCACCCCACCCATCCGTACAGTAGGTCTGAATCCCAAACGGTTCCAGTAATTCTTTGAGTTGGAGAAATACTTCGTCAGTACGACGACCAAATGCATAAGCCAAGACTTTTTTACTTCTACGATCAACGGCATGCCAGAGCCACCTTTGATTTCGCTTGCTGCCGACAAAACTCCACATTTCATCAAGTTCTGCTTCTTCAATATCCGAGTCTTCAAGCTCCTCAACTCGAATAAATTCTATCTCTACCTCCTCAGGGTGTAGGATTTCAAGATACTTGTGGTTGACCTGGCTCAGGTGAGGGCCTTTTTTTTAGCTCGCTAATGACGGTTGATGTACTGACATGCAGAACCCGTGCGATATCTCTAATGCCGCTACCATTGAGTGACATTTCCACAATTTGTTGTTTGACTTCTTTCAATCGTCCGGGGTAAGAGTAATTGAGGAGGAAGGTTGTGTAGGGACACGCTTCATTCTGACAGCGGTATCGTTGTTTCCCCTCAGCAGACTTCCCGTTTTTCACCACTTCAGTGCTGTGACAGTGTATGCATTGAACGGGAATCCAAACGGTCATTTAATTTCTCCGAGAGACAAGTTGAAATTAAACTATCACCTCTTAGTTCGGAAATAGGCAATCAACGGATCTACAACATTACCGGTTCTATGAACAGGCAATCTGGGTGGGGTATTTTTGAACGACACATCACCAGGAAGTTGGTGGCAGTTTATATGGTGATCATCAGATCTAGAACATAAACCCAATCGGTTTTAGCTATCGACTGAAAGAATGTTTAAGTCCTCAGATTGAG
>JANQPU010000341.1 GCA_028285315.1 Acaryochloris sp. IP29b_bin.176 | reverse complement strand
AGATCCTGGCCCATACGGTGTGCTGTTTTCTCAACCACCAAGCGGGGCGGGAGTTGCTACACTTTGACACGCTTGTCATTGATTAGTCGCACATCGCCTTTTAAAGAACAATTCAACCCGCTATTAGACTTACACTTGGCAATAATAAATATCATCTTTAACCCTGCTGAACCCATAAAGCTAACGATTAGCAACATCAAACTTTTCCAAATAATCAATAACCGATACTTTAAAACCCGATCCTCTAATCGATCTTTATAGTCAGGACCAATACTGGCGTACATGATCACTTTGGCCAAATAAACGCGTTCGCTCTTCAGGGTCAGTCATACTCGGATCCTCATAGGTCGGGCGGGGACTCATAGGCACTTGTAAAATCGCCCATCCAGAGGGTTTCAAAACCCTAGCTAGCTCCTTCATCGCCATTCGATCTTGAGGGATATGCTCTAAAACATGGGAGCAGTCAATAATATCAAAGCTATTCTGAGGAAACTGGATATCCGTGATATCCATCTGTACTATAGCCGGATTCACTAAACCAGAAGATAAATAGTCCATCGCAGGTAGACAACTTAAGCGGTCTGCAAAGCAAGGTTCAGGCGCGATATGCAACATTCTTTTGGGTTGATCAGCAAACAAATTGGTTTCTTGTTGAAAGAATATCCACAGCATTCATTACCGTTCTAGACTACCGCACACAGAACAAGCTGCATTGGGCCGCTGCTTGACACCTGCTGGCTCTAATTTCCTGTGCCTAGAGCTACAAACAGGACAATAATATTTATTGCCGAAGTATAATGCTCTTTTGATCAGCTGCTTGATGATTTTCTTGTTATTCATTATCATTTTTTACTAATTATTAAATAGAAGAATCTAAAGATATAAATAAAACTCATAATGAACAAAATATTTCAAACAAATTTGCGTTGAGAATATCAATATTAAACTCTTTTTCTATTTTCGCTCGACCGGCTCTACCCATCCTTGGCCATTGTTGTGACTCATCAATCATGCAAGCCAATTTTTCTGTCAGGGTATCCACATCCCGTTCAGATGCTAAATATCCCGATAGTCCTTCATCTACCAACTCTGGGATGCCACTATGTAGCGTACTCACTACTGGTAACCCCATGGCCATGGCTTCCATTAGCGCAACCGGGATACCTTCTTGATCTCCTTGAGCAGAGGTGACGCTAGGGGCCAACAATATATGAGCTGAACACATGATCTCTAATATCTCATCCTGGCTCTTCCATCCTAGAAGGCTGACTTCTTCCCTAAGATTGAGGTCTACAATCAATTGCTTTAATGGATCATATAACTCACCATCTCCAATCACAGAATACTGAATGTTATACCCTCGTTCTTTTAAGCCTTGAATTGCATAAACACCATACTCAATTCCTTTCTTCTCGACCAGACGAGCAACAGAGATAATTCTGACGGTGCCATCTTCACCCATTCGTCGAGGAGTAAAATTAAATTTCTGACAATCAATTCCCATATGATGAACATGAATTTTGTTTGGATCACATCCCAGTTTTTTTAACTTTTTTTGCCAATGTTGACTAATGGGTAAAATCAGCTGTCCTTTGAGAAATAATTGATCATACGCATGCTCTCCTAATTCCGATAATTTCTGGGTAATATCCCTTGCATGGAAAGTCGTCACCAATGGCCCTTGTAAAGCACCAATACTTCTCAAATTCATGCCTAATAAACCATTATGACCAAAGTGACAGTGAATAATGTCATATTGTGTCTCATTCGCTAAGAAAGGTATAACCGAATAGAATAAGCGCAATGAAAGAGCTTGACGACCAAATTGGCGAACGTTCATACTTTTAATCAGTAGCCGTAGCGATGTAGGACTATGGCGCAGGAATAACCAGACTGCTTTTAGCAATCTAAAACCATAGTTTCTGGGAAGCTTGGCATAGTTAAATGTATGACTTAGCAAGTTATAGTCCACTACACCAGCGTGAACTTTTTCATTTGTTTCAGGCTTATAGCCATAAATATCAACTTGACAACCTTTGTCTATCAATCCTGTGATTTGATTGAGAATAAAGGTTTCGGACAAGCTAGGAAATTCACCTACTAAATAAGCTATTTTCATCCTCAATTTACATTCAAAAATAAGAATACTTATCGACCAGGCAATATTAATTTCAAAATCTTCTTCAATACTCTCTGCCAAATATACGGTTGACGCGCAGCATTATATTCCTTGATCTTCGGTTCCATTCTATTTTTAAATTGGTTAAAATCCCCATCTGCAATAGCTTGAGCAAAGGCATGATGGCTGACTCTAGCAAGCTCCATCCTTAATTGATGTACCTTTCTAAATTTTGGATTCAGTAGCGCCTTGGAGGGATTAACCCGTTTGGGCGGTCGCCATTCTTGAGCCTGGTCTTTTAAATGCAGGCGATAGGCTAATCCCTCTCTTCTGTGTCGCAACCCTGCATCTTGGGATTGAGCCACTTGCTGTGGGGAAATCATATCTAGCTTTAAACGCCCTGAGTCCTTACCTTGCTGAACCATACTTTGGAGTAACGGATGTCTGACCACCAGCACATTGGTCCCTTGGCTGTCTTCTACATATTGGGGTAGCCAAGCATCCCCAACCGTCATATCGGCAGTTTCAGCTAGGACATCGTCACAAAAATCACAGGCTTGATATTTGAAGAAGCCATGTCCCCACAAAAAACCGAAAAATTCATTGTTAGGCTTGGTTACCGTAACTTGTTGCCCATTGGACATCCCTACCACTTCAACCCCATAGCGATTCGCATTTCGCCCTGGCAACTTTTTCCGAAAGTTGATGGATTGGAGTTGGCCTGGTGAAATACCACACTGCCAAGCAAACATATCTGCAAAGCGGGTACTTTTCAGATGACCACATACTAAACCAATGCAAAACCTGATGCGATCGCAAATTACAGTATCAACCTTTGCCAACAAGCGGATCGCTTTAATAAAACAAGGCACACCCACAATGGCATATCGCCCAGGCTGCTCTCTAATGTGCTGAATCACCTCCGACAATTCCACGGGATAGTATCGCGATTTAGCGCCATAGCGAATTTCATCTAAATTGGATGAGACCTGAAACTTAAACAACTGCTTGCCAGGTTCTGGCTGTTGGTGAACATGAACAGCATAGTCAATCTGATTTTGACGAAACAGCTCTGCTAGAATCCAAGTCCCCATTCCCCCAGAACTACCTTGACCTCGAAAATCACCTTCAGCCACGTATCCAGCATAGGTTTCTAGGTAATAGCCAATTTGGTCATGATACGTGCAGCGATCGCCAAAGGCATCACGGGCAATCTCATCTTCATTGGCACTCCCCTCTGCAAACGGACAAATCGATAGATACGATACCGCTTGCTGAGGCTGGCATTCCTCTTGAGAGGGCGGTAGTGTTGCCTGGTAACAACCATAGTCATCCAATTGTATCGTCAGCGGTGAATGAGGGAGGGCTGCACATACCCCACATCCGATACAGTACCCTCCCTCAACCACGGTATTCATTAAGGTAGACAGTTCCTGCCTACTCGATGGAGTCAGACCAGTCATCTTTGTTGTCTTTCCCTCAGATTAAATCCGTTCATAGTTTTACGAGTTTGATGCAGCCAAGTCATATAGTTCAACCATCCTAAGAGACAGGAGTCGCCACTAGAACATAGCCAAGTGCCATCCGACTAGAGAGATTAAGACGGTTGATCAATTTCACAATCAATTTTTGTTGAAAAAAACAAAATAGTAGTCGCTGCAATTGGATCAGGCAGAAATCTCCACCTTTTCGAAAGATCATCGCCAGCGGTTTCGGGAAGACCTTGAATACACTCCGCAGGCAAACATCCACAACCTTGGCACTGATATCAATTAATACGCCAAACGCACTGCCATAGTGATGTAATTTGACGATCTCAAACCCACTTTGTTGCGCTAAAAACTTCAACCCATGCGGCGTATACCGATAATAATCAAACGGCTGCTCATGCAGATGGTAGAAGAAAGGGACGCTCAGGATTAAATATCCATCCTTAGTTAAAATCCGATTAATTTCACGGAGCAACAAATGAGGATTATGAATATGCTCTAACACCGATGTGAGCAGTACACAATTCGCAGAGTCACTGCCTAAAGGTAATGCCTGATTTAGATCAGCAAAAATGTCAATATGCCGTTGCCGATGCAAAGTGCTGGGCCAATCAACACAGGTCACTTGCTGAACATAGTCTTTATACCAGAGATAAAAAGGGACATTACCACACCCTAAATCGACTAGGTGTCCTCCCAAGTAAGTTTGACAAGACTGAAGGATCTGAAGCATCTCTAACGTGATGTAAAAGCTGCTAGCAGCAACACCCTGAGGATTGACTCTTATTTTACCTCTCTTGAAATAAATTTTACTGGGTTGCCATGCTTGTAGGTTTTTCATTCTGAGCCAGTCCAACAAGGCTAGGAATTTGATCAAAGTACAACGCGTTCCAATTTGGTGCGTAACGGTCCTGATTCTGCAAACAGTGACTCACCAAAGTTGGGAGTTCCGATACATCTTCAGCAAAAATAACCGAGGACATCTCCTTGAACCAATAACTTGCCGAGGTTAATTTGTGATCTACGGTCCGTAGAACAATACAGGGTTTCTGACATAGAATCGTAAAAATTAACCCATGATACCGATCCGTAATGACAACATCATGTTGTAGAAAAAGTTGAAGTGTTTCAGCTAGAATTGTTTCTCTCTTTTCAATCGGGATGGGAGAATCCAGTGTCGTATCAAAATAAGTGCAAGCATAAGGTAACAAGCTTTCTATATTTTGCCTCTGTGTATCAGACAACGCTGATTCATTGTCAAGACGTAAACAGAGCAAAATCTTGGGAGGCAAGTTTTTAGAGATAGCAACCCTTGGCGGCAACGATAATACAAAGTCAGGCATACAATGTGTTTGAGCATTAGGGAAAAGCTCTTGTGCCAGCTCTCCACTATAGGGATCACGGCCAAATACTACCAAGTCAGGATGAGATTGATAAATTTGTTTCGTGATCTCTTTTTGTATTCTGCCATTATCAGTATCACTAAAAAAAATGGTCTGTGGCAAGCTAATCACTTTATTAGACTTCAGATTTTTAATCAGCCTTCGTCGAATCCTTTCAGACCAAATGCCGCGATCACCCAAATTTCCACCACTATGTAGAAAAATAATATCTTCAGGTGTTAGCAACTGTTGAATAGCAGGCAAAAAATATCTGGATTGATCTTTATCTAGTTCAATCACAACTAATGATGGGAAGTGTTTTTTTAACCAGACTTGAATTGCCACAGCCTGAGCATGGTCACCAATATTCTTTAAGTGTGGCGGTGGTGTAAGCGCATAGATAATCTTTTTTGTTGATTCTAAATGCTGATACTGAGAATAAAAAAGAACATTACGAATCACCCAAAACGGAAAATCAAGCGTACGTAAAAATCGAATTCGAATACTGTTCAATAAAGATTTCATCATAAAGGCTCTATCGAATAAATTAAAAATAGAATAAGTAAAAGAATCTAATTTGATTTTGATTCGATGGCTTGCTTCATATTCAGTAATTCCTGTAATTGAGATTTTCCACCTGGAATAAAGAACCACGCTCCTAGATAAATGATAAAGAATAAAACACTATCAATACCTAAGGCTAGGAGCAGAGACATATTGCTCAATTGAAACAACAGATTGAATCCATAAATAAATAGGGCTGCAAATAAAGACGTCAAAGTTGGTTTTGATAAAGCTTGAATCAATTGCCTAAGGCTTAATGGCGTTCCCTGGAAGCTGTACAAAGTCACGGCAATCAAAAACAAAGGTCGTGTCAAGCTATAAGCCAGTGCTAGGGTAACAACGCCATGCTGCACACTAGCAGCAAAGATAATGGCATTCGCGATAGAGGAGCATACTCCCCAGCGAAAAAGCCGCTCCGTTTGGCCTAAACTCAAAAAAGTCCAGCCAGTAGCGACATTAAAAGTGCCAATGAACGCCGCAGGCATTAAACACCGGAAGAGAATCACGACATCAGCCCATTTATCCCCCAAAAAGATCAGGATGACTTTATCTGCCGATACAAATAAAAAACTCACAATCGGCATGCCGATCATCGTAATCAATCCAATTGCCTTGTAATAGTATCTGCAGTACTTTTGAGGTTCGTTTTGTAAACGACTTAATGCTGGTAGGGCCACACTGGTCACAGGTGCATTCAATTGCTGAATCGGCAACAGTAATAACCGATAAGCCATTGTGTATAAGCCCAGTTCACCTGCGCCCCAAACTTTTCCGATCAAGATGTTATCGAGATTCCGAGACAAAAAGTTAAAGACACTAAATCCTGTCACACTACCGCCGAAAGTCAGCATAGACCGTGTTCCTGGAGCCCAAGTGAGACGTCCCGGACGCCAAGAGCACAGCCCCCACAGCAATATCCCATAGCTCACTGCTTGGCTGATTTTCCAAAGCACAAGTGCCCAATAACCTGCCCCCACCCATGCAGCGCCAATCCCAATCCCTACACTGAAAAGAATCGATACTATTTCGGCCTTAGCCAGGGCCGAGAAACACATTTGACGCTTGAGGAGAGCAGCATGCTGCACCCCCAGCCCGCTAAAAATAAAGGAGCTAGCCAAGGCCACCATAATCCAGAACAACTGGGGTTCAGCGTAGAACCAAGCGACCAGTGGTGCTAGGCCGACCATCACCAAGCTAACCAGAATGCTAATTCCAAAGTTGGCCCAAAAAAGGGTGCTGATTTGTTCATGGGTAATCTTGTCCCGCTGTATCGTTGCGGTGGAAAGCCCCAAATCTTTGAACAAAGCGACAAAATTGACCACTGCTGTCACCATGGCAACCAACCCAAAGTCCTCACGCACTAAGAAATGGGCTAGTGCAAGGGTTCCTCCGGTTTGCACAGAGAATTTAACCCCTTGAGCGGCAACAACAATGATCCCTCCACGGACCGATCGACGCTTTAAGTCATCCTTTAAGTGGTCTGTTTGAAAGTAGTCGTCAATATTGTCGGTTGTCCAACGGTTTGAGTTGAATTTAGACAATGCAGATTCTTCTCATTAGTTTGCAGAAACATCAATCAATCACGGCCATCTGAGCACAGATGAGTAATGCCCAAGAAGACATCTACAAAAAGCGATGTGACGGTTTAAACCTTCATATACTTATAGTCTGGCGTGGTGGACTGGACACCATTCGCCACTAAGCCAATGAGATTTAATTTATCCAGCACAGCAATTGCTTGCGTCAGATCAGATCGAGTGACTTGCTCCATTCGTCCTACCATCACGACCCCATCACATCCCATACCTACAGAGATAGTGTCCACTAAACCCAGCACAGGAGGACTATCAACCAGGATTAAGTCATAGCTTTCTTGAAATGCTTTGAGAATATCTTTCATCCGTTCCAGGCTTAATAGCTTCACCGGATCTGCTGAGAGGGGACCCGCCGTTAAAACATCAATACTTAAATCAGAAGGCGGTAAAGCACTTTGGTGGAAGTGGTTATCGGCTTCATCCCACCGCATATAGACCCACTGAGGCGTAGCTTGTAGTTCAGCTAGGGTCACGTCACTAGTTAGCAACGTTGACAAGCCTTCATGATTGTTGAGATCAAACATATGGTGCAGGCTAGGATGACGAAGATCAGCATCAATGACCAGCACTCGCTGATCAAGACGCGCTGCACTAATCGCTAGCCCTAGAGCCAGCGTTGATTTTCCTTCTCCTGCCCCAGCTGAGGTAACCATTAAGGTTTTATAGGGATTGTTCGTTTGCAGGAGCTGAATATTGGTATAGATCAAGTCTAATGATTCTCTCAGAGGCTGCCACTGAAAGAGTTCAGGCGTCGTTAAGCCAGGATTTTGGGTTGGGTTAAACGGTAAGGCCAGCACATCTCGCATCTCTGCTACCGAGAGTTCCGGAATGGTACCGAGAAGAGGTAGGGGAAACTGAGTATTTAAATCATCAGAGTGATGCAATTTATCATCCATTGCATCACGGACGAAAGCAGCAATTCCCCCTAAAAATAGACCCACAACTGCTCCTAGAAGCAGATTTCGCCGTATATTGGGGCTAATTTGGATGCCTAGTTGTGGGGCTTCTACGACTTGCCAGTCAAATCCACCTCGTGCAATCTCTAACCCCAGTTCCTGGCGAGCTTCCAACAATTTCTGTAAGGTTTCGCGACGGGTTGAGACTTCAGGTTTAAGACGATTGAACTGAGCCATCAGCTCAGGGTATTTCTGCAGTTCAGCAGAGAGTTTGGCTTCTGTTTGAGCAAGACTGCGATCGCGGGCTTTGAGACTCCCTAATGACTTTTGAAGTTCAGTCAGTTGACTCACTAGTGCTAAATCATTTCTGCCTAGTTGCCCCTCACTGAGCTGGCTAGGTCCTTGAGGTATTTGGATAGCTTCACCACCAACAACCCGACCCACTTCCTGTTCCAACAGAGCAAGCTGATCCTGTCGCTGATTCATTAAATTCACAATATCAGGATGATCATCTGTCAGAACTTGCCGTTTTTGGGCGAGTTCTAGCTCAGTTTGCTGAATTTGGTTGAGCAGGGACTGATACCGACTAGATTCACTCAAGCGAGCTGATGTACGAGCCTGACTGGGTGATAGCTGAATCTGGCGCTGAACATTGGTAAAGCTAGCATAGGTTTCTCGGTACTGAGCATCCAGTGCTTGCCGCTCTGTTTTGATGCGCTCTAGGGCATTGGCTGCCGTTTGCGCTTGTGCGGCTGGATCGATAATGTTATTGCCACTTCGAAAGGTTTTGAGGGCAGCCTCAGCTTCTAGTACGCTTCTGCGAACCTCAGGCAATTGTTCTTCAATAAAGGCTAATCCCTTGGACAAACGTAGCTTTTGCTGTTCAAGGTTATGGATTTGATATACCCTTAAAAGCGTGTCTAAAACTTGTTGGGCCTTTTCTGAATCAGAGCTAATGTAGCTAGCCGCTAAAACTTTAGTTGCAACTTGCCCTTTCCCCTTACTGTCAGGGCCATAGACAGGACCGACAGACAATGAAGTTCGCAATTCTTCAATTGTAATGTCAGGATATGAGGGTAGTAGTTGCTCAACCGCTTTGGATAGAACTTCAGACCCGTTTAGAACCTGAAGCTGAGTAGTGGTATCAACTTGAATATTAGAATCAGCGAATTCATTTTCCGCTGTTCGAGGGCCACGGTTGTGAGGTTTAGATTGATAATTGGGCTCAATCAAAATCTGCATTGAGCTTTGATAGAGCGGTTGTGTTTTTAATGTTAAAAAAATAGCACCTGCTAAGGCACCTGCGAAACCACCTATAAACCAAAACTTACGCCTAACCAAAACAGCGAGTAACTGACCATACCCCCAATCCTTATCAATCGGTTGAGCAACTAACGCTTCTCTGGCAGATAATTTATTAGGAACTTTATATAAACTGCTTTCAGTCACAATAACTATTTCAACTGATAGAGGGAACAAAAGAGGTAGAACTATGCAATTGGGGAGGATAAATTTGGTTGATAACTTGATGGATTTTTTGAAAAAAGACAGGTTCAGAAAATCGCGAGAGGGCATGATCACGAATACGGTGATAGTCCCATTGAATTTGTTGAGATCGCACCAATGCTGCTTGCAAGGCAGGGCCAGTTTGTTTGTGGAAGAACACACCCGTCTGACCAGGAACCTGAGTATCCAGCACACCTCCAGCGCCAAAAGAAACAACAGGCGTTCCGCTGGCATTCGCTTCAACCGGCACTAAACCATAGTCTTCCAAAGCCGCTACAACTACAGCTTTGGCCTTCGACATAAGATGGCAGCGTTCTGCATCAGACACATATCCCAAAAATTCCGTATTGGAGTTTGCGCGATTTTCCAGATGTTTGCGCTCAGGACCATCTCCCATGACTTTCAAAGGCCAACCCAGCTGATTGAACGCATCGATAATGACATCAACGCGTTTGTAGCCCAATAACCTAGCCGAAACTAAGTAAAAGTCTTCTTTTTGATCTGAGAAGGAAAACTTAGTGTTATCAATCGGATAATTGACTACAATTGCTTGTTTTCCATAGGTTTTTTGTATGCGACAGGCAACCTCAGTAGAATTGGCAACATATAAATCTGGCTCCTGAGCATAGGCTAGATCTGCCTTCCTCATTACCCTAAACATTTTCTCAATGAAGGGATATAAATGTTGATAATCGGCATACTCTCGCAAATAAGTTTGAGTGTCCCAGAGAAAGCGTGTGATGTTGTGACAAAAGCAAACATGTTTAGCGTCTGGTCGGGTTCGCACCGCTTTGGCAAAGCTTGTGCTGCTGCTAATGATTAAGTCGTATTTCTGTAAATCTAATGCCCTAAAAGCCGGATAGTAAAAAGGAGCCAGTAGCCTAAAATACTTGGTCGCACCTGGTACTTTTTGCAAAAGGGTCGTATGGACTAGCCGATCGCCTAGCTCTATTGTCTGTTGCGGATCATATAAGGAGGTAAAAATATCGGCACTGGGAAAATGCCGACACAATAACTCGAAAACTCGCTCAGCGCCTCCGCGTTGGGTCAGATAGTCATGAACTAGGGCAATCTTCATAAGTCGTTTGTACTTCAGCTGCTACCTCGCTAATACCCTTTGTTCACCCTTTAAAAACTAAACGGATGCGAAGGAGTAGGCTCGACGATACCATAAGCTTGACAATGCAACACTGTGTAAAAGGATACCTTAAACATTAGAGTCATGGTTCCGTAAACATGACATAACCCAATTTCATACTCAGCACAGCTATTTCACTGATTGTTGGGTCGGCTGCCTATTTCGTAAGTCCAATCTCAACTTCCACTCAGTAAAAGGAACCCGGCATTCTAAGGTTTCCACACAAAAGAGTTCGCTGTTTAAAACATGAGGAGCATATACTGTCTAAACGTATTAAAAGGCAGTGAAAATCCTGAAAACATGGCGTCAAAACTCACTTGCACCCCCAGCAAGCACAGTATAACGTGGCATTTTTCTCCTTGCCAGATAATTTAGGAAGTTTTTCGCTATCATCGGTTATCGATAGTTCTGGGCCTGGGTTTCAAACATAGATGCATAGACACCTTTAAGGTCCATGAGAGTTGTATGATCGCCTTCCTCAATCATGTGACCTTGCGACATCACGTAAATATAGTCAGCCATCTTGACAGTAGATAATCGATGACTAATCAAAATGGCTGACTGATCCTGTATCAGTTCACGAAACTGCTGAAAAACCTCATATTCCGCTTTAGGATCCATAGCACTTGTGGGCTCATCAAGCACAATCACTTGAGAATCTCTTAGAAACGCCCGGGCAAGAGCAATTTTTTGCCATTGGCCAATACTCAACTCTTCTCCATCATCAAACAGCTTACCTAAGACAGTGCTGTAGCCGCTGGGTAAAGCACGAATAAATGGATCTACACCAGAGATGCGAGCTGCATTTACAACTCGCTCATCTTCAAGCGATAATTCCACGTTACCTAACCAAATATTCTCTTTCGCAGTGAAATAATATTTCGCATAGTCTTGGAAAATAACACTAATTTGACGACGCAAATCTGCAATCGCAAACTCCCGTATATCTATTCCATCTATCGTGATAGAGCCACAAGTCGGATCATATAAACGGCAAAGAAGCTTAATCAAAGTCGTTTTTCCAGACCCATTTTCACCTACTAAAGCAACAACTTCGCCAGGCCGAATCTTCAGATTAATATTCTCCAATGCCTGACGAGTTGTTGTTCCATACTGAAAATTCACATGGTTAAACATTATTCCCGACTGGAATGGAAGGGGAAAGGGGCGAGGACAGATAGGATCAAGCACCCTTGGCTTTAGATCAAGAAACTCATACAAATTCACTAAGAAGAGATTATCTTCATATAAGCCAGACCCACTTTTCATCAAATCTTTAAGGTTAGTCTGTCCCCTCTGCAATGCCTGAGAGTAAAGCACTAGATCCCCTATCTGTAAATGACCTTGGATTGTTTGATAAACAATAAAGGTAAAAATGGCTAAGATAACGAGTCCAGCGCTTGCTTCGGTGCCAAAGTACAGTAAAGATCGCCGCTTGAGAATGTCCATCGTTTCCGCATAAAGCTGCTGCCGTATTTTCAGATAACGTTGGCTAAACAGTTGTCCCAAATTAAACAGCCGAATTTCCTTGGCACACTCATCTGTTGTCAGCATCCACCCCAAATACATGCCTCGTCGCTGCATCTGAGTTCGTCGACGTTGCCAACGATACATCACTTGTGAATAGCGAATTTTAACGATAACAGGTGGAATCGCAACAACCAAGAGGACTCCTAAAATACTCCAGTGCAACGAAATGAGTAACCCCAACATTGCCACTAAGGAAATCCCATTTTTCCCCATCTGAGCTAAGCGATCCAGAATTCGAGGGGGACGAAACGGTGCTTCCTGTTGGGCGCGCTGTAACAAGTCATGGTACTTAGGATTTTCGTAATGCTCTAAATCAGCAGCAATTGACTTGGCATGAATCAGCCCCTGTATATAATCGGTCACCTGTTGAGCATGAGCCTGATTGATCAACTCTGCTAATGCAGAAAATGCGGTAGTGAGAATGGCGATCATCCCCAAGAGGACAAGAATGGGCAAACAATTGTGAAAAACAGCAGATTTATTAGCTGCTGTCAAACTTGCTGCAACCGCGTCAATGAGGAGTTTAGTGAGATAAAGGGTGGCGACGGGTAGAATTCCTTGAGTAATCACTAGGGTTACTCGAGCCGTAGTCCAACGAGGGCTGCTGTCCCAAACCAGTCGTAGTGCAGGTAACAACCGGATGCTTTGTGCAGCCTTCAGCTTGAATTTGCCTAGAAATTGCATGGAACCTTCTTACAGATAGTGCAATTCTCCTACGAGCGTAATCCTCTGAAGCCCTCCAAGATAAGACCATCAGCCATTATCAAGCTCAAGAGAACCTATGGTGATTAGATCTCTTGAAAGCTTCTGTCTCACACTCTAGAGGATTTAAAGTGCTCCTCTACCAGTTGTGCCATTGCTGCCACTAATTCTAAGTGATGGGGACGCTCTAGGCGATAGATAGGAACATTGCGGATAATGTCCATACATTGCTGCAAATGTACGGCTCCCGCTTGACCTTGTAAGAGCTGATAGCTCCCTTGAGCAAAATAGGTATGAGTAATCAGTTGTTTGAGGGCCTCTTGCAGCTCTAATGTGTGGGCTAAAACTTCTTGACCTTTTGCTAGTTGGTAGACTGCTCCGAGGGGTAAGGGAGCCTCTATAAATCGCTCAATATTACGTCGGGATCTTTTTTCGTATCCAGAAGCCAGTCTTGGTAACTCGTCTGGACAATCTCCTAATGCGAATGCTGCTGCTTCAGGCAGCAACTTAAGTTGGGGAAAACTAGGAAAAACTCTAGGATGTTCTCTCGTGTTGGACTCTAAGACAACAACATCATCTGTGACTAGATAATGCCCTCTTCCATAGAGCGTTGCAGCTAGGGTCGATTTCCCCCATCCTTTACTAGCGATAAATACAGCGGCTTTACCATCAATTGCAACAGCACTTCCGTGCAATACTAGAAATCCACGTTGGTAAAGGATGACGGCTAGCAAAATTCCTAGAATAGGTAAGTGCAGCAGACACTCTTCCACATGGGGGTCTGGATCAAGGATAATTTCTGTGCCATGGCGAACTGTAAAAGCTCCTACATCCTCCCAATAGTAGGATACTTCATCTGTAGCGAAGTAACGCGAAATGCCTAAATCAGTTTGAGTAAACCGAGAACGGTCAATGCCTCCAAGACGAATAACGACATCTACAGATGATTTTTCTGTAGCTAGAAGTTCTGGAAAACTCAGCTCAGACTTGAGATGGAGACCGTAGGCTTTATAAAAATGCATCTGTCTTCGCTATTTCAAAAACGAATGAGAGTTCGCAAGCCATAGCGATGATAAAAATAAGGTGAGAATCAATCGATCAAATTGATTCTCACCTTATTTCAGTACTAACAGTTAGCAATTCAACGCCTGAGGCCATATAACGGTTGCCTTGGCTCGTAGAGGGACTAAGCTTATCTTTTTGTAGAGGGAATGGCAACTTTACCCCTACACAATAGATTTATATTACCGAAATAGCTTAGAGGTTAATTGCCAAAACGTTACCATCTAGCTTTTAAGGTACAAGAATTTATCTAGAACAATCAATCTGATTAGCGTTTTAGTTGCTAACTATTGCTTAATGATCTAAGTGACTAGCTACAGATTTGAGTCCAGAGACTATCATGCTGAGGGAAAGGCAGTATTGACAGTCCCTCTAGGAACATCAGCATTCGCTAAAGTTCCCTGAAGAGTAATAGCTTCAACATTACCGAAGCTAGTCAACTTAGGTTGGCTATATGGTTTTTTGCTCATGATGATAGCTTTGAAGGCAGTCAATGTACACGTTTAATAATAGCTAATTTTTATCTGAATGGGGGATATTTTATAAATTATTAGCTTTCTGGTGTTTCAATATCCAAAATCGTGAAAGATAAGGCGATGTGCAACTTTCCTGAAAGTACTGATACTACGTTGCTACTGATCACAACATTTAGCCAGAGGAAACGAGGAATCAACGGTTACAGGCATT
>JANQPU010000299.1 GCA_028285315.1 Acaryochloris sp. IP29b_bin.176 | reverse complement strand
CAATAAATCTTGGCAAACCCATTTCTGATGCGCAGAGGACTGTGAATCAATGATCTTAAATTTTAAACGATTTTGTAAATCCCTATTGGCCGTTGCCTTCGCAACCGCCCTTGTTTTGACAAGTTTTAGCACGATTGCCCCTACTGCTTTAGCCGGGTCTGATACTGGTATTGTTATTGCCCAAGCTTCTAAATATACGGATGGACTGCAACCCTTGCGGGGACGTATGTCTGAGCTAGAAGACTACGTTTCTGAAGGCGACTGGAATAATGTTCGCACGTTTATCCGTGGCCCTCTAGGTGAGCTTGGACCGCTCTCTCGTCGTTTGGGTGATTCATTGCCTGCTGCTACTCAAAAAAGTGGCCGTCGCACCATCAAGCTGTTAACCGATCATCTCAACAAGCTAGATGCAGCTGCTGCTAAGCAAAATCCATCCACTGCTGCCAAAGAATATGACGCCGTTGTGTCTGCCTTTGATGCCGTCTTAGATTTATCCTAAGTCTAGCCATTCCTATCTTTTAAGTCAGTTTTTTCCAAGGGTGTCACGCAGCGATTCGCCAAGATCCTAAAGCGTATCAATTGCAGGTTACATGCTGAATGATGCGATCGCTGCGATGCACTCTTTTTTTCTACCTAAAATTTCAACTTAATTTAGGTGCAAGATGCTTTTCAGCTGCAAGACCTTTCCCGATTCGATCCTAAACCAGCGGTAAATCCCAGAGATTCAAGCCTGTTCCTGATAACATCCGCAGACTAATGAAGAGTAATAACCCGGCAAATATCGCTCTTAGATTTTCAGAAGCAATGATACCAGCGAATTTTGCTCCCAGCGGTGCACCCAGCATTGTAAATGGTGCGACCAACAATACTGCGGGCCAGTAAACATATCCCGTTGACCAGGGAATAGCGGTTTGATTGCCACTCAAGAGTAAAAACGATAGCGTCCCCACAATTGCGATCGGTAAGGTGAAGGACGCAGAAGTCCCGCTTGCTTTTTTCATCGGAAGGCCACAATAGAGGAGGAACGGGACACTGAGGGCTCCACCTCCAATGCCCAAAATCCCTGATTTAAACCCAATCACCATCCCCACAGCACTGGTTGCCACGATGCCAGGGGTTCCGACCGTTTGCTCCTCTTCCTCAGATTTTTTCTCAAAGAATATCTTGGTAGAAACGACTAACAGAAAGATACCAAAAATCAATTCTAGGATTTGGGTTGGCATCCGATTGGCTAAGAGATTACCACTGATGACACCCACGGCAATGCCAGCCATAATCTTGCGGACAATCGACCATTGAATATGCTCTTGGCGATGATGGGCCCAGGTTGAAGACGCAGCAGTAAAAATCATAATGCACATAGAGCTGCCTGCTGCCATATGCATCAGTGAATCCTGGGGCAGTTGAATGAGATCAAAGAGGTAAAACAACCCTGGTACGATTAACATGCCTCCTCCGATACCCAATAATCCAGCTGAGGTTCCTGAAGCAATTCCCAAGACTGCAAATAACCCTAGACTCAATGGATCCATCGTTCTGGTTTGATGATTGACAGCACTGTAAACCGGAGAACGCCTGGACAGGGAAGAGAGGCTGTGCAGCTGCTCCTGAAATACTTATGAACGCTCGCGTTTACCTGTTTACTATAAGACGCCAGCTGGCCCACCCCCAAATCAAGATGAAGTCCATCTATTTTGCTGTGTTGGACCCAGTGCTGGCATGGGAATCCTAGATCTATGGCCTATTGTTAATCAAGGGTTGAAATCGCAAGTTGATCTAAATTTTGAACAACAGCAATGCGATTTATACATGATTTTATTCACTTAGATACAGTATTGGGGGATTGATGATCCGTTCTAAGCTCACTCAGGCATTGATGGTCACGGCTTTTAGCATGCCAGCTGTTAGTCTCGTTGCGGTCCAGCCAGCATCAGCAAATGGCAATAACTACGGTGCGATCGCTTACTCTTCAGCGACAGGAAGTCATGGGTATTCCTATGACTATTCGACCGCTCAAGCGGCACAAAATGCGGCATTAAGGTACTGTGAAAACTACTCAGGGACAGGAGATTGTAAGTCTCTAGTGGTCTTCAAAAATGCTTGTGGAGCGCTAGCGCAGACCCCTGACAATTCAGCGGGTTCTGGTTGGGGCGTGGATCGACCTACTGCTGAATCCTTTGCATTACAGTCCTGTAGCCAGTTTGGCCCGAACTGTAGAATTACGCGCTGGGTTTGCACGAGTCGTTAATGCCCTCTAGGCATCACTCAAGTCAATACGGCTACCCACAATCAGGAAGGCAGCGATCTCTGAGCGATTTGCTGCACAATGAATAGAGAATCTCTTTATCCTGATTGAACGTCCTATGCAAACAGAATATCGCCAACGCCGCCAAAAACTGATGGAAGCCATTGGTTCGGGGACGGGAATTTTTCGCAGTGCCCCGATGGCGGTGATGCATAGTGATGTGGAATATAACTTCCGGCAAGAGAGTGATTTCTTCTACTTGACGGGA
>JANQPU010000298.1 GCA_028285315.1 Acaryochloris sp. IP29b_bin.176 | reverse complement strand
GACCAGAAATGAGTGAAGCGACGATCTATGCTGTGATGACTCGCGTGATGCTACGTCGTTTGACTGCCTAAAGATTCACTTTATAAATGGCCTCTTAGCTATGCAGGTCACCTAATAGGTGAATTGGTATCAATACCTTATTATCAAAGGCTTATAGATTGTTCTACACCTATAGAAACAAAGAGAGGAAATAGATGTAAAAGGAATGTTAAGGAGTAATCTAAAAAGTTCAGTGGATTTGCTGATGTCCGTTTATCCTTTGACTTCTTAAGTTAATGAAAGGTTCGAATTGATTTTCTTTGCTGAGAATCCCTAATTTGAACAAACTAAAAAATAATTTCATATCTTTAATTGACATGACCGCAACTCTTTCTCAAAACTTAAAAAGTGAAAGCTTGGAGTTATTGCAGCAATATCAACAATCTCCATGCACTGGGTTGCGAAATCGTTTGGTCCATATGAATTTGGGTTTAGTCAGGAAAGAAGCGCATCGTTGGGTGGGTCATTCCACTGAAAGTTTCGATGATTTAATGCAGGTGGGTTCCCTCGGGTTGATTCGAGCTATCGAGCGTTTTGATCCGTTTAAGGGACATGCCTTTAGCTCCTTTGCAGTTCCTTATATCCGCGGAGAGATTCAACATTACCTGCGAGATAAAAGTCCGCAAGTTCGGATTCCCCGAAAATGGCACGAGCTACAACGGCAAGCCATTAATGTCACTCGGGAAATGAGAGATAAATTACAACGACAACCTACAGATGTTGAGGTTGCAGCAGCCCTAGATAT
The DNA here is from genome assembly GCA_028285315.1 of Acaryochloris sp. IP29b_bin.176. GTDB lineage: Bacteria > Cyanobacteriota > Cyanobacteriia > Thermosynechococcales > Thermosynechococcaceae > Acaryochloris. The sequence goes on along the minus strand of JANQPU010000298.1, from coordinate 2,612 downwards.
CTGTCAAAAAGAGTGGCAAGAAGTGAAGCTGGCGTCTTGTAATCGCTCCGTCTTGAGTTTAGATGCTCCTGTTCACAATTCTGAGCAAGAATCTATGTCCTTGGGTGAGTTGCTGCCCGATTGCCAATATCATAGTTTTCAACTGGCTCAAGAAGATCAAATCCGATTGCGTCAGGCCCTATCTAAGTTAGAAAAACGGACTTCGGATGTATTGGAGTTTGTCTTTTTTCATGATTTAACGCAAAAGGAAACAGCTGAGATGCTTGGCATTAGTGCTGTTACGGTCTCTCGCCAAGTCAAGAAAGGGCTGGTAGCGCTACGCCAAATGTTGAAGGGCTCTGAAGAAACGACTAAAAAAATGGTGTAGTTATCCTAGCTTTCATCGATAAGATTGGGTGCCATCATTGCTTGGCTGGGGTATGATGCCAAAGTTGTAAGCAAGTGCCAACGGCGGTGTGATTAAGCTTATTTACTGGGGAACTCCGCAGTTCGCTGTTCCAAGTTTAGAACGTCTGCTCCAAGCACCTGATCTAGACGTGTTGGGGGTTGTCACTCAGCCGGATAAACGGCGGGGTAGAGGGAGTAAAGTGTCCCCATCTCCCGTAAAGTCGGTGGCTGTGGCGGCAGGAGTGCCAATTTGGCAGTCTCGTAATATTAAAAAAGATCAAGCTATTTTGGCAGAGCTGCGATCGCAAACGGCTGATGCGTTCGTGGTTGTGGCCTATGGTCAAATTCTCTCGCCTGACATCCTAGCGATGCCTCGCTTAGGCTGCATTAATAGCCATGGCTCCTTGCTCCCCAAGTATCGAGGAGCCGCACCCATTCAGTGGGGGCTCTATCATGGTGAACCAAGGGCTGGTATCACAACCATGCTCATGGATGAAGGCATGGATACGGGCGATATGCTGCTTAAACAAAGTATCGAGATTGGTCTGCTGGAAAATGCCCTGGATGTGGCAGTGCGCTTGGCCGATCTGTCAGGTGAGTTGTTAGTAGAGACATTGCACCAGTTGGATCAGAAGATCATCATACCCACCCCTCAAGATCCTGATCAGGCTACCTATGCTCCCTTGATTCAGAAATCAGATTACCAATTAGATTGGTCTAGATCTGCGATCGCACTGCACAATCAGATTCGGGGGTTTGCTCCCAACTGTGTCACCCAATTCCGAGAGACTAGCCTCAAAATCATGGCAACAGCACCCCTTGGTGAAGACTACACAACTGTATTACCGGAGGATTTAGCTGCCCTGACTCAGACAATACCAGCCCCTGAGGCTCCCGCTGGTAGAATCATCCATATCGCACCTCAACAGGGGCCTGTCGTACAGACGGGTGACGGGGCATTGTTGCTCCGATCCTTGCAAATGGCAGGTAAACGTCGTCAGTCTGGTTGGGATTTTGCCAATGGGCTACGGCTGTCCGTGGGGGAGCAATTGGGAAAAACGGCTGTTTGAAGATACTGGGCAATCTCAGCTCTGGCCTGTTTTGCACCCCTGCAGAATCGAGGAAAACTGAGAAATCCATGGACCATCTCTGCATAATCCGTCACTTGGGTGGGGACACCTGCCTGTTGTAGACGGTGAGCATAGGCTTGTCCTTCGTCTCGCAATGGATCATAGGCTGCAGTAATCACAAGTGCAGGCGGTAACTGGCTCAAGTTCTCAGCCAGCAATGGAGAAAAATAAGGGGCCTGAATGTCTGTGGATGAAGTAGCGTATTGATCGACAAAAAATTCCATCGCAGCTTTGGTCAATACGGGTGCATCCGCATACTCATCCATGGAGGGATGGCTGAGGGTGCCATCCAGCACTGGATACAGCAGAATTTGTCCATGCAGCTTGGGACCACCCAGATTGCGAGCCATCAGGCACACTGCAGCCGCAAGATTGCCACCCGCACTATCGCCCATCACAACCAGTTGTTGGGCATCTGCCCCCAAAGATAGGGCGTTTTGAGCCGCCCACAAGGTCGCGTCGTAGCAATCCTCTAAGGGAATGGGATAGGGGAATGTAGGGGCCAGCCGATACGCCACAGACAGGATCAATGCCCTACTTTGGTGGGCAATTTGACGACAGAAGGCATCATGGGTGTCGAGATTGCCTGTTACCCAGCCACCCCCGTGAAAGAAAACAACGCATGGGAGATGTGATCTCAAACTTGGATAATATAGCCTAGCTGAAATATTGCCATGCCGACCTACCAACGTTTGATCGCTAATTTTAGGCAGTTTGAGCTTGTGCCCATGCTTCAATCCATTGATCACTGCAGGGCGCGATGATGTATTCCTTTGACGTAGTTGTTCAGGACTTAAACGCTCAATCGGCTTGGAGCGATTTAATAACCAGTCTAAAATCTGAATTTTCCAGTCGGTGATGATTTTTGCTTTAGACCTCGACATTGGTTTCACTCAATTTATAAATTAAAGCGAAAATCTGCGTAGAACGTCTACCTCTTCATTGCATAACAGCAGTTGTTACTTTTGATTTCGTACCTACAAATGGCAAATCATCGTGGCACTGTTCATTTCAGGGTTACAGATCTAGTCCACAGTTGAGCGACATCAAGACATTTTGAGATCTTGGGTATGACGATCAGGGATACTCAAACAA
>JANQPU010000293.1 GCA_028285315.1 Acaryochloris sp. IP29b_bin.176 | reverse complement strand
CCATGAGTCCAGAGTTCCTTAAAATCCTATCCAGTTTTTGCACAACGTTAACGGTGGCATTAGAATTGGCTGCTCTTTACCAGAAAAAACTACAGACCTCAGACATAAAAGCCCCTCAAAGCATCATCGATAATCCTTCTTTGTCCGATGGCTTGGCCCGTATTCTGGGACAAGCTACGGTAGTAGTTCTGGGCACAGAACAACGTTTAGCTCTATCCCAAACCCAGCTCTTTCTCAGGCTGGCTGAAATTCTCAAGGATCTCGATTGCACATACTGCCGTCTAACCTATGGCCCAGATGCTGTGGCATTAGAGGCCATTGCATCTGCACCGATGCTTGATGAGGGGCGACAAGCATGGGAGCAATCAACGTTTGGTCGGTTATCTTTAATCGCATCATATTTCGATGGCCTCCTAACTATCAGTGCGGACCAAAATGTAGGGGCAACACAGATAGCTTTAACATTTCCGCTACAACCTAGAGAGCTTCGGGTCAGGGTTCAATGTGGTTCGCCGTTAGTACAAATGGGGCTTACTCAAATGGCCTATGCTGCTGGGCTGAATGTTTGCATGAGCAAGGACCATCAAGTGCCATTGCTAACAGATCAGGTGGACCAAATGGAAGCCAGCGATAGCGTCATTTGGGTCAGTCATGAAGCAGTTATGACACCTAGTGGAGTGAAAGCTGAAATCAATCTGTCCATCACCACAGAGCAACTACGGGAGGCTGTTGAGGCTGTTAGTCAAGCTGACTTTTCCCGGTAAGTCTTCAAAAGATTATTTGGTAGGGGCTGTAGAGCACCAAGCTAGACTAAAAATCCTCCTAAATCGAGTTCACAGTTAGCCAATACTTTTTGAAACCCTCATTATTCCGTAGAGCATTTGCATTTGCCCTCTGCTATTGCGAACAAACACTCAAAACAAGTCTTGATTCATTCGCTGGAAGTGTTGACAATGAAGGGTTATAGGAGATAGCGGGAAAAGTCAGGTTAGTCAAGATGCAACCTGGGGACTTAATGAACCTCAACTCTGCCAACAGCTTTCGAACAGAGAGCTGGAGGTAATAGCGCTACTGGTACAGGGGCTGAGAGATCGCGATATTGCGGAGAAACTCTTTATCAGTAACAGTACCGTTAAGTTCCACATCAACAACATTATGACGAAGCTAGAAGCAAAAACTCGGATGCAAGCCCTTTATAACTTGATGCAAACGAACGGGACCCAATTTTAACCTCCCAGCTTTCTTGAACCCCTCCCACGGCTGAAGTTCGAGGGAGGGGTTCAATAGTGTTTGATGCGAAGCACCAAAGGAATTACAGCCGATTGATTAGTTCTTACAGCTCGCAGTACCTATCCATTTGTCCAGGTATGGATTAGGAATAATGGTAAAAAGCATTATTCCTTTCTCCGATAACTAATAGTTCTACTAGATATAAAACATGGCCGTATTGTTAGTTCACATCTTTATATCCTGAAGCATATGATAATTGCATCATCGCCAGATTACTGATCTACTTTGAACGGAATTATGGCATGAGAGTTTAAATCAGTCTTAAGTCAAGAACAGTTCTATCAAGCATCACCAACATTCCCGTGTTGATTTGATATAGCAAGTTAGATGCAAGTGTAATATCTAAGGTCTAACCCATGATGACGGATAACTCATCACCTAATCATCAAATTAAATCCCTTTCTGAAACGGAGACATTCTCGCAGGTAGAGCCAGATACTCAAATTCCTCCAGATCGTCCATCCACCCCCACTCGGACGCTTTTTGGCAAGAAGTCACCTTGGCCAATTGCCATTCTCGTGATGCTGGTATTCGCGGGACTATTTGGGTGGCGGCTCTACCGCACCACCCAATCACCTGCAGTAACCGAATCAGAAACGGCTTCTATCGCTAAACTCCCAGTGAGAGCGGTGCGGGCTCAGTTAGCCCCCATTCGGCGCTGGGTTACGAGTCCTGATGGAGATGTAAGAGCCGAACGCTATAAACAACTGATTTTTGAATCGAGTGGGGAAGTCACTCAGCTGGCCAAAGTTAATGGCCGCTTTCTCCGAGAAGGCGACAGAGTAGGCAAAGGTCAATTGCTTGCAACTATTGATGACCGCAGGTATCGCTCTGATATTCGGGCTGTTTCAGCTGAGCGCGAAGTGGCCAAGCGTACAGAAGAGCAGGCAGTTGCCAGCTTGCGTCAGACCCAAGCGAAACTGAGACAAGCTAAAGCCGACCTAGAACTAGCAAAAATAGAAGCCAAGCGACGACAAACGCTATTCAAGCAAGGGGTGATTCCAGCTACTGAACGGGATACCTATGACAACCGCGTCATTCAAGCTCAAGTTGGGGTGCAGGTCGCTCAGGAAAATGTTAAATCTGCCCAGGAGCAAATCGTGGTGTCTAAGGCAGGAGTGGTCTCCAATCAAGCGCGATTATTGAACACCGTGATTGCCAGAGAAGATACGCAGCTTGTATCTCCCATCAACGGAATTGTCGCTTATTTGAATATTCGAGAAGGAGAATATTGGAGTCCATCCCGAGTTCAATCCGCCACCAGCTACCAATCCGCAATTGAGTCTGTGCCCATTGTAGTGGTGGACCCCGGTAGTTTTGAAGTCGCCTTTGAAATTCCCGCCTCCGAGGGAAGTCTGTTGAGACCCAATCAACCCGCTTACATTGCCCTGGATGACGATATTAGCCAAGCCTTTGTGAAAGGACTGAATCAAAGCGATCTAGTCAGCGTTGCCAAAGCCC
>JANQPU010000291.1 GCA_028285315.1 Acaryochloris sp. IP29b_bin.176 | reverse complement strand
GTTAGCGAGTACTTCGTTAATGGTCATGGGTCGAATTTTCTGAAAGGTCAGCACGGCTGAATTAGCCACCGTGCGACCCAGCATAAGAGAAGTACCCACGGCACCCACAGCATGAGTGACCATATCCTGACCTGCCAATATCACCTGAGCAGATTCTGATGAAATCCAATTAAAGCTGGTTTGAATCCCACCAAAGGCTGGCAGGCCAGACATGACGGATTCGCCAAAGTTGCTCATAGCCTCTTGTGCCAGAGAATGAGTGCCAGATTGAAAGGCATCACTCCCCCACTTGATGGCTGTGCCTGCTAGAGGGGCAACAAAGGGGGTATGGGTGGCCGCAGCCGCTACGACTAACGGCACCCCCACGTTTTGAATCCCACTCTTGATAAATCCGAGAGGGACAGGGGACACGGCAAAGGCGATATCCTCAGCCTCCTTTGCGGTGTTGTACAGGTCTTTGAAAGTAGACATTTCAAACCCTCGCGAGGTTTACCTATAGAGGATAGGCAGGATGACCTGTGAAGGACAAATTCTCATATGGAGAGTGAGTTTGAGCCTCTATATTGATGGCGTGAGATATAAGACGCGAGGATACCTAAAGCTGTGGTGATGAAATTTAGAAGAAAAGCCTACGACTAAGGAGTTATCCCCTTAGTCGTAAGGGGACCTGTTGGAGAAAAACCGAGGATTATTGACGGAGAAAAGAGCTGATTGCAGTGTGAGGTGGGCTAGCAATCAGCTCTTGGGGGGTGTCCGTTACAGCTTGTAGCTGAGTCAGCTAGTTAGCAATGTGGGCTGCACCATTCGGGCCACGGGTGACAACTTGGAGGGTGCCTGAAGATTGGGCAGTCGTGTTGCGGTCTGAGTCTGTTTTGGCAATATGAGCCGCGCCGTGAGGCCCTTTGGTGACGAGGTTAGGAAATCCGGTAGCAGGGGTTTCTCGTCGAACTTGAGCGTCTTGAGGAATCCGGTTTGCTTTGACCTGATGGGCTGCGCCATTGGGACCACGAGTGACCGTGATGGTTTCAGCGATGGCTGGGAAGGTAAAGCCAAGGCTGTGGATGGCAAAGCTTGTTAACACCGAGAAAGCGATGCGAGTAGTGCGTTTCATATCTGTTCTCCAACTTCAATGACTTCAATGTACGAGGGGTGTCTGAAGCTGGAATGATGATGAACTGGGGGATTCCCTATAATTCACTGAGAAGGCTATAAGGGTTTTATGAGAATTCTGAGGAGTGAGCACAGCATCTCTGGTCCCTAGCGGTTCTAAAGCATTCTAAAGACATCTTGATCTGTTGTACAAAGTAGTGGCTCTAATTTGCCCTGAGTTGATGACCTCAACAAACGTAAAATATTGATGATTCATCTAGCTATAGTGATACTGTTTTTTTGAGCCGCTATTTGGACTGATATCTCATGAAATATTGTCTGATCGGGCTATTTAGTTCAATAAGCCTTTTCATGGGGTTTCTAGCAACAAGCAACTTGAGTGAAACAGCTGTAGACTCTATCAACAAAACAACAGATGTTGGGCATTCCAAGAATGCTGAACTGCACACATGGCATGGGTGGCCGTATGAGGACTGATAATTTCTCTTAAGCTTAGTTACATTGACGCTCTCCCTCTAATCCTTCGGATATCGGCAGAGGTTCTTGTTTCACAGACCCTTAGCCTAGAGTACTCACAAACTCCTGCTAGATACACCTACAATCCATTCTCAGCAGGAATTATAGCGAATTCAGCAAAACAACATTCTGTATGTTGATGGAGTTGCGGTTTTGCTGGCATCTAACGATCCGGTCGAGCGGCTGCAAGTAATCTTTGCAATATCACCAAGATCAGCCAACTACCCGCTCCAGCCGGGCAGTTGGCTGGCTGGCAACAGTTTGAATTCAGGCTGAAACCAACCCAAGCTGTTGCATTACTTCTAGTAAATTGCACTCATACCACCATTCCACAATCTCACCACCAGCAATCCGAAGCAAGGTAAAATCATTCACTTTGACAGATTTACCCGTTGGTGGAGTTCCTAAAAACTCACCAGTATGGGTTCCTTGGATCGTTGTGCGATACACAACTTTATCACCCTCAGCAATCACATCCTCCATCGTGTGGTAAATATCGGGAAATCCCTGAAAGAGGCTTTCGTTGAATGTTTTATTTGCCTCCAGCCCAACAATTGGTTCTGCTGCGCTGTTGAAATGATAGACAACATCTGCACTCATCAACTCATCCCACGTCTTTTCCCAATTTGAATTTGTGCCCCACCCATCCTGAGCGAAGCGTAGAGCGAGCGATTTATTTGCTTCGAGTAAAGTAGCCATACAACTCCCTTCAATACGCTACCGTATGGATATAGATTAATGTTTCATTTCATAAATGTCAATACGTCACCGTATGGTCAAGAATAACGAGTCCTCAAAGCTGACTCGCCAAGATTGGATTAATCAGGGGCTCAAGACTTTGGCAGAAAGCGGAGTCGAGACAGTCCGAGTCGAGCCACTCGCTAAGCTCATGGGTGTAACCAAGGGAAGTTTTTACTGGCACTTCAAAAATAGAGAAGACTTATTAGAAGCAGTTTTACAAGAATGGATAAAGCTCCAAACCCACAGCATTATTGAACAGGTAGAAGAAATAGGGGGCAATGCTACAACTAAACTGCTCTACCTGTTTGAATTAGCTGTTCAGGATGACGGGCATGTAGAAAATGCAATTCGAGCTTGGGCAACAAACGATTCAAAAATTGCTGATCTTCTTACCCAAGTTGATCAACGCCGTTTAGATTATACAAAAGACTTATTTTTGCAAATTGGTTTTGCACCATTTGAGGCAATGGTACGCGCTCGGATGGTTTACTATGCACTAGTGGGTGAATTTACAATCGGGACACGAAGCGATCAAGCTGAGCGACTAGCTGAAATACGACTGCAACACGCGATTCTCACACATCAAAACTGAATCTCATTCCTCTTCACAGATACTCGTCATAGCCCTGCATCTACAAGCCCAAATCCTGAGACTGGGACTGCCTTTGACTCTGTTTCAATGACTGGTCCGCTTGCTGCGCCCGCCGATATTCCACCTTCTCTCGGTTCAACTCGTGCTGGGCCTTGGCAATCACCCGGTCCTCATACAGTTTCACCTTCTCGGCAGACTGGGTTTGCTGAGCCACTTCCTTAATGGAGTTGCCCGCCCTGACAATCTGCCTGAGCTGGACCCTCTTGAGTCCGCCCTGCATCCCAGCTTTGACGTTGGCGATATCATCGGCGCGTGACTCAAATTTGATGGACACGCGATTGTTGAATTTATCAATCTGATGT
>JANQPU010000274.1 GCA_028285315.1 Acaryochloris sp. IP29b_bin.176 | reverse complement strand
ACTTGACGGGTGGGCCATTGATACTGATTGAGAAATCGACTGATGGCACTGGCAGATTTAACTTTGCTGTGAGCGGGTAAAGATTGACCGGTTGCTTCTAAAAACAACTCCAATAAGGCTTGTAAGGTCTCTTGCTGATAGGGACTCGGCATCAGATGGAGCAAGGTGTAGACTAGCCCTTGGGCGTGGACAAGGATGTGTTTTGGCATGCTTGCTTCTGAATATGACTGCACGCCCTTTTCTCATAGGCAGGACCCTTGGTGCAACATCTCAGCCTCCATTCTTCATCTGAGCTTCTTTAAATGCCGCTCTGCAATCTGATGCGTGTGAACCCATTGCTGGGCTTTGACCGTGGCAACGCTATCCTCGATGGCTAAAACATGCAGATCTTTGCCCCAGCAGGTAACGTTAATGGCTCCATCGGGTCCGCGATAGCGGCAGATATCGCCCACCTGAATTTCTGAAGTTTGAGAGCTGGGGGGTCTAGCTTGTTGAGATTGAGTGGGTTTTGTGGTGACAGTCCCAACACCCTTATCTTCAAACCCTCTGACAGCTATAGGTTTTGGCGTTTTTAAGCTTGGTGACAGTTTGGTGACAATAGGCTGTTTTGTGGTGACAACCGGAGGATTTTTGGTGACAGTTGGGGTTTCTGTGGTGACCGTTTGAAGGGATTGCCCCCTGGAATAGGTATATTCTCCGTCTATCTGCTTAGTAGAGATATTGGTTTCTGGATAATCAAGGAGATAGAGATTACTGTCACCAACCCAGCCAATACTGTCACCAAATTCAGGGTCATTGTCACCAAATTCAGGGTCATTGTCACCAGGGTTGGTGACAGCCACTTGAGGTTGCAAAGCCTTTATTTCCAGGCGATTGCCAGCATTACGAGCGATGGCTAGCCCCATTGTCACCAACTCTTGCATTAGTACTCTGATCTGGTCGAGGGGCATTTTGCGATCGCATACCGCCCGTCCTCGATAAATATCCCTGGCCGTCACCCAGCCCTTGCGCTCTGAGAGGGCTAAAATCTTGCAATAGTTGGGAGCCAAGTCTCCTTCTAGGGCATCCCCTTCGCTGTGAATTAGCCTCACTTGACCCAAGTAAAACTTGCTGAGATTAATCGCGGCCTGCATGGTCTCCGCTGATATTTGTTCATTAGGGCGTTGGACCACAATGGCCGAGTTTACACAATGCAACAGCAGTGCCAGGATGCCCGTGTCACTTTTAAACTTGGCAAACACAGCTCGTAGACTTTGTCTCACTTCAGCAAGCCGAAGCTGATCCAGTTCGTTGTACCAGTTGATGTAAAGCTTCCTCGCCTCTGGGCTGAGTTGGTAGGTTGTGGGTAAACTGTCCGTCAATCGCTGGTAGATGCCATAGAGTAGGCTTGACACATCCAGACGGATAGCCTGTTCAGGATAGGGAGCAGATTGAATGGGGAGAAAACACCAAAGAAATCTGGCCCACTGACCCGAGGGATCTGAGAAATCTCCCATCAGCGAGCGCAATGTATCCGGCTGAGTGCTGCCAGTAATCGAGTAGGCAGACCGAGCAATAAATAAACGTTTGCCCCCGGCTCGGTCTACTTTCTGAGCGCTACCATCTCGCCCCGATAGTAAGGACTCCTTATCGGCACCCCGACCATTGCGATATTGGTTCTGGCCCCGAATCAGACCCGATAGCTCATCGAACCAGCCAATAAAGCCTGAGTCAGGTTGATTGGCTTGAATTTGGACAACCGCTTCACGGGTAGCATCAGTAGTGAAATAGTCTCGGGGTTGAGGTTTGGCTGGTGATGGACCATCTGCATCCTTAGCCATCCGCCGCTCTTGCTCCCAGTCTTCAAGATCTGCTTGATACAGCTGTTCTGCTTCAGCCTGCAGACGAAATAAAGGCTTGAGAATCGTTTTTTGAGCAGGACTTTTGCCCGTGCCACTTTCAGCCACAATGCCCGTGTAGAGAATGGGATAAACCGTATGCTCCGTGCCGCAGTTTAACCCCAACTCTGTGCCAACGGGCAAAAGGCTGCCAACGACGGGTAGCAGCGTCGTCAACATCGCCATACTAGTCGTTCCCATCCATTGAGCAAGCTGGTCCAAGGGTTGAGCCAAGGTCGGATGCAAGTAGCTGCTCAAATGGGGTTGATAGCTGGAGAGTCGAGTAAGGTGGTTGATTTCCCATTTAACATCTTGCCGGGTCTGCTGATGCTCTAGATCTCGCTGAATGCTGTTGACCAAGGCCCAAAGGGTCCGCTCTGATTTACTGATAGCCGTGGCCCACTGCATCACTTGAGCTGTGAGTCGGGTTTCTGGTGGGGCTTCGGAGAGAAACTGACGAATCTGGGCTTGTAAATCCTTCAGAGTCAGTGTGTCTTCAGAGGTTGAACCTAGAGCATTCTGTTGCTGTTGAGCAGTGTGATTGCTTGGTATCTCCAATGTTTGATGTCGGAGCTGTCGCCATTGCCAGCCTTTGATACAGCCTTCGATTTGTTCGGGAGAGAGACTGGGGCCAGGGTTGGTTTTGAGAGCTGATTTCCAGATGCGATCGCAATCTCGATGCGTCAAGGGTGGTGTACATCCCTGGCAGAATTTCGCTAGCAATTGTTGAGGTTCACCGAAATAGGACTGACCAATGTGCTTCAGGTACTCAGAGGTGCCGAGTAGGTCACGAGCAAGCTTGGCTCCAGCATTATCTCGATTCCCTGCAGAGACACCAGATAGCAGACTGCGACTAGCTTTGCTTAGACAAGCTGTCAAAGGAACAGCAGCATCAATAGGGAGCTGAAAGCGACGCTCAAACTCTACCCAGCTCGGGGACTGAACGTCAGATTGCATCTACTGGATCATCCACTGAGGAGCTTCTGCAATCTGGCACTCTGAAAAGCTTTGTCCGGGTAAATATTGATACGCTCCGGTGATAGGGTGATGGCCGATGACAACCGACTGACAACCATCCCAACGAAACTCCAATAGCTCTTCAGGGGTTTCAGTTTTTAGCTTTCGGGTTGTGACTTCGCCCCAATGTTGCTGCGGTACTCGGTAGATCAGCTGATAGCGTCCTGGCCGACCAGAGGTGATGCCAACCGTTTTAGGTAGTGCTTTAGTAAGGCTGGTCCCAGCAAGGTTCTCAATTAAGCGATCGCAGGATTCGCCATCATGATCCAGAAATAGCAATCCACCAGAGGGACGACCACACAGCACACCTACAGCCTTGCATCGTCCTGAAGCAATCTCTGACTGAAGCTGCCCTTTGCTGAGCGGTGTTTTCTGCCAATTGGGAAGATAGGGTGCTTTGTTGCCGCCAACGGCAACCAGCGCCAAATTATCCGGTAATGCAGAAATTGGCCCCAATAGAGATGCAGACGTCATCACCAGAGCTACGCGAGGAAATATAATAGAACATTAGTACTATAACAGAACAAAATAAATCTTTAGCGATTCAGGTGACCATTCGGTCACTTTTCTGTTGATTTTTATTGCAGTCTTTTGTACGCTAAGGGGGTGAAAGCAATGCATTGAGAACCTGCGATGGCTCGGCAAACAGAGGATGTAATTACTGGCGATCGCCTGTCTGCAGGCATTGGTGAGCGATTAGTGGAGCTGCGGGGAAATCTCTCACAACAGGACTTTGCCGAAAGTATTGGCGTGAGTAAACGGACGGTTATCCGCTATGAGAAAGAGGACCGTTTACCCGATGCTGAAGTCGTCGCCCGTATCTGTGAGCACTACAACGTCAACCCTGTCTGGCTGTTAGTGGGCAAACAGTCTGCTGATACTAACTATGTCCATATTCCTCGTTATGATCTCACCGCCTCTGCAGGGCCAGGGTCATTTGTGGACTTAGAGCCTGAATCTGGCGTGATAGCCGTTGATCGCGATTGGCTTCGCCATGAGTTACGGGTGGATCCTTCGATTGTGAATATGATTGTGGTTCAGGGGGATTCCATGCAGCCGACCATGATGAGCGGAGATACGCTGCTCGTGAATTCCAACGTTGAACAAATTCGAGATGGAATTTATGTGTTGCGGTTCGATGGATTACTGATGGTCAAACGACTGCAGCGCCAACCCAAAGGACAGGTAATGGTGACCTCTGATAATTCAGCTTATCCGCCCTTCGCAGTAGACCTGAGTGATGAGTCTACAGATTTTGCAGTTCTGGGTAAGGTGATTTGGATAGGCCGGAGTCTTGCTTAAAGTCTGAAGACACAGTTAAGCAGTGTTCTCTTGTTCAATCAAATCTTCTAACACGCAATCCAGAGCCTCACAAAGCCGATCTAGCGTTTTACCATCAACCCTCGGCATTTCATCGGCAGACTTCAGCCGACTAATAGAGCCTTCATGCATCTCCATTGCTTTGGCGAGGTCACGGTTCGTCACCTTCTTACGGGCCATTACCTCTCGCAGTTTCCAGCGGATCATTGGCTTAACTCATATCACACTTGATATTTATAGCATCAGACCTACCACAATAAATACAAGCTAACCATAATTATCAGTTATTATTATGACTCTTGAGATCATAAGTACTAAATTTTATGCTAATATATAACGCCAAATGTTATAATCATGGAGTCAAAGAGAGCGCCCCGTCTATCAAACTAAAGCGCTCTCTACTCACCAAAGATGAGGTACATCTATGATACTGACATTGCAAGAAAACGATGAGCGCGACTTAGATCTTCAAGTTCGTCATCAGACACCTGATGGCACTGTTCATTTCAGGGTTACAGATCTAGTCCACAGTTGAGCGACATCAAGACATTTTGAGATCTTGGGTATGACGATCAGGGATACTCAAACAAT
>JANQPU010000258.1 GCA_028285315.1 Acaryochloris sp. IP29b_bin.176 | reverse complement strand
ATTGTCTAGACAACAACAAAAATAAACGGCAAGGATAGACTTGAGCGACCTCGAATATGCCTCTTAGGATTGCTCCACCTAGAAAACGTTAGTGTCAGGGATAGTCTTATAGAAAGTTTGAATTTGTCAGAGCAAGGCTTCTCGTAAGACTTGCTGGTGGATTTTGGCTTGCTCGATGCGATCGCAAATCTCATCCCTCGACAATGCAGCTCCCTTGTGGAAATGCTCTAGCCAACTTTGGCAAATCACCTCTGGATCATCGGGGATTTGATCTAAATCCCAGCCAGGGCAATGTTGGGCCTGCATAAATTGGAGAACCTTAGGGTCATAGCTAAGGGCAAAACAGCGGTTGCCTTCTGCGGCGGCCATGATAAGCCCATGTAAGCGCATGGCAATGGTCATGTCGACAGTTTGGAAGACACCTTTGAGGTCATTAGGATGGGTGAGACGAATAAGCGAACTATGGTCAGCGATTTGGTCGTGAATCGATTGGGCAATCTCTAGATCCTGCGTCGCTTGAAAGGGGACGATCAGAATGTGGGTTTGAGTTTGAGCTTGGAATTTAAGGAGAGCTGTGGTTAGCTTTTGCAGACGAGTAGGGGTGAGTTGAGGATGCGACCTTAACACCAAGGCCACCTTAGGCGACGGCAGCTTATCCACCCAGCCCACGGGTTTTGCCGCTAAATTCCAAACTGGATCGGGCGCGATTTCGTAGGGAATGCCCCAATCTTTTATATATTGAGCCGAGGCTTGATCGCGAACGCTGACGACTGAGCAGTTGCGAAAAGCTCGTCGAGCCAGGATTTGGGTGCTCTTACGTTTGAGGGGGCCAATGCCTTGCGCCCAGGCAATCGTTTTTAACCCGAGTCCTTGGGCTAATCCCATCAGACCCATGTAATAGACCGGGCTCAGGGCACTGGTGGCATCTTGAATCAGACTGCCCCCGCCCCAAATAAAGGCTTGGGCTTGGCGCATAGCCTGAAAGACGCGGATGGAATGGTTGCGATCGCACGCTTCCACCTGATATTGCCGAGCCGTTTGCCTCGGATTTGCAGACAGTACCAGGGGTGATACATGTTCCGGCAACATTTGCAATAGCGTCGCCAGTAAGGCTTCATCTCCACCATTGCCGAAACCATAGTAACCACTTAAAATTGCCCGCATCGGTTTCAGACCCCTCCCAATCTAATCTTCTGTAAGATTATCCTAGACAGCCACTTATTCATGAATGGGTTATGCACGCTCTCTCTATTCCCACTTGGATTATTCACGTCTCCAGCGTGATCGAATGGATCATGGCAATTTGGCTGATTTGGACCTATAGCGAAGTGACTCAAAATCTGGCATGGCGTTGGTTTGCCCTGGCCATGCTGCCCGCCCTCGTAGGAGCAATGTGTGCCTGTACTTGGCATTTCTTTGACAATTCCACTGACTTGGAATGGTTAGTGACGTTACAAGCATCAATGACCGTCATTGGCAACATTACGCTCTGCGGTGCTGCCGGCCTTCTCTGGTCCCAGCGCCAGCCCAATCCAGACTCGTAGGAAACAAATTACGCAATGCCTTCCAAAGACACTCTATTTGCCGTCTCTTTGCTACCCTACTTAGGGTTTTTATGGTTTCTGACTCGCTCAGGTCAGGCCCCTCGTTTGGCACTCATCGGCTTTTATCTGACGTTATTGTTTATTGCAGTTACAGTTCCCGCAGGCATTTATGCCCTTAAGGTTTACGGGGTCTCATTGGCCAATGTCGATTTTTTACATGGCTCTGCTGAAATTTTCTTGGTTTTGTCTAATGTCTTGATTGTTTTGGGGTTTCGCCAAGCTGTTGTCCAAACACGCAAGGAGAGCAGTTAGAGCGTCTTCAAATATTCCAGTAAATCTGCCATTTCCTGAGGGCTAGCTTGAAACTTCGGCATCGGTGGGGTTTTGCCACTAGTAATTTGATCAATTAAGCCCACCTGGGAGCGATGGGCCGTGACCCTTTGTAAGCTGGGACCTACCTTGCCAGCACCCGTAGAACCATGACAGCCTGAACAGTTCAATTGAAAGATGGCATTTCCCTGGGTAACTTGACCGTGATGGTTCAAAACATCTCGCACATAAGGATCCGACAAGCGAATTTGATAGACACCAGCAATAATGACTGAGATCGCAAGAGCCCAGGCCAACACAATCAATAATGCTTTTTGAGCACTCAGGTTGGGATTGAGTATTTGTTCTTCGTTAATTGCAGGGTCTTCCAAAAGAGTGATTAAGAAGGAGAAAGTACTTAAGATCTTAAGGTTTTTTGTAAAAATACATAACATATCTTAATATAACTTTCAGAATTACTTCCGCACTGACTTTAATTCGCCAGGGATTTGAAGCGCCTAGAGATTTAGGATTCCGCCAGCGAGGTAGCTAAAATTCGAAGCAGGTGATCCCCACTCTTTAATTCACCACTTGTCGCATATAGTCTCCCCAAACAGCAGCAGCTTGGGCACTACTACCAGACGTAGGACTATTGTTATCATTTCCCAACCAAATGCCGGTCAATAAATTGCGACGGGGAACATAGCCCACAAACCATAAATCTCGCCCCAGATTGGTGGTACCTGTTTTGCCTGAGGCTCCCTGAACAATAGCTGCACCTCGCCCCGTCCCAGATTGAACGACCTGACGCATCATATCTTGCATGACAACAGCAACGCCCGGATCCAACACCTGAGTACTGGTCGTTTGGGTGCCATCATAGATCACTCGGCAGGTCGAGATGGAACTGGAGTCTTGGCAATCCCCTGCATCAAAAACTTGGCGAATCGCTCTTGGCGTATTGCGACGACCACGGTTAGCGACGATCGCAAAGGCCCGAGTCAGTTCTAAAGGAGTAACCTCGCTTTGTCCTAACACCAACGCAGGAACCGCCTGCAAGGGTGAGGTAATTCCCAACTGGCGGGCCGTTTGAATCACTCTGGCAAGACCCACATCTTGGGCGACTCGGAGGGCAACCACATTCTCAGAAAGGGCAAACCCCCGAAACATATCAATATTACCACTACCGCCATTTTGGCAGCCCGTATAGGTTTGTCCTTGCCAAGTGAATGGTGCGCAAGAATAGGCTTTATTAGGGGAGATATTGGCATCTACAGCAGCCGTGTAACCAAATAGCTTGAAGGTCGATCCCGGCTGCCGCTGGGCTTGGGTGGCCCGATTGAACTGACTTTTGCTATAGTCTGTCCCCCCTACTAAAGCAATAATTTCTCCCGCTTCATAATCCAGCGTAACAATAGCCCCTTGGGAATAGCCAAAGGTTGATCCAGAGGTTGCTACCGCATTGGTCAGGGTTTGCTCAGCCGTGTTTTGAGTCGCTAAATCCAAATTGGTGGTAACAATAAAATTTCCTTCTTGGGCCAAGCTAGAGCCTAGCAATTCCTCTAACTCATCAAACACATAACTGTAATAGTAGGGCGCCTTGATACTTTGCAGTTCTTCGCGGGCTTTGGGGCTAATCTCGATTCGGGAACGGCGAGCACGATCGGCTTCTGTGGGGCTGATGCGACCTTGCTGGGCCATCCGAGTAATGACCCGGTTGCGAAATTCTAGGGCAGCGTTGTAATCCTGAACCGGATTGAAGGCATTGGGCGCTGGTAAAATGCCAACCAAAGTAGCGGACTCCGCAATGCTCAGGTCCTTAGCAGGTTTGTCAAAGTAAAAGCGAGCGGCATCTTCAAATCCATTGGCATAGATGCCTAAGTAAACCTTATTTAAGTAGGTCAATAATAAAAAGTCTTTGCTGTAATAGGTCTCAAGCTTGAGGGCGACGACCGCTTCTCGAAACTTGCGACTGAGGGTATTGTCTTCTACACTCCCGACATAGCTCCGAAACAGGCTACGGGCCAACTGTTGGGTAATGGTGCTAGCGCCTTCTTTCACCCCCCCAGCGGAAAAATTGGTGATTACCGCTCTCACTATCCCAATGGGATCTACGCCCATATGCCAGTAGTAGCGACTATCTTCAGACGCCAATAGAGCATCAATAATATGGGGTGAAAAATCAGAGAGTTTTTTTAACTCGCCATGCACTGTTTCACGCCGTCGAGCCAGGGGAGTTTGGTTCCGAGACAGGACAACGATGGGACCTTGATTAGAAGTGGGTAGCGGCCTAACCGTGAATTTCTGCCATTCTGCGGCCACCAAAATCAAGGTGAGACCAACCACTCCGGCACTACCGTAAAGCAGATAACGCATCCCTCGTACATACCAGGGAGGCGGATCAATGTATTCGACGCTAACCGCAGCTTCTAAGGCAGCAGGCCCAAGGGTAAAGACATCCTTATGCCGGAGCAGATGGGAGTCGACGCGACGTTTTCGGCGAAAAATGCCGTTGGTGGATTGTTCATCCCGAATCACAAAATTACGCCGTTTGGCATCCCGCTGAATGGAGGCATGAACCTGGCTGACAATGGGGTTGCGAACCACAATGTCACAGGTGCGGGCACTGCGGCCAATGATATAGCGATCGCTAATCAGGGGATAGCTCTGGGGCTCCCCTTCACCAGAATTGATTCTCAACTCTGGAACGCGGGCATTGCGCTTCAGGGTGAGTTTAGACAGATCTGCTTTAGCTTGAATGGTGCGAACCACCTGCGTCACATTACCTAGAAAGGTCTTAGACGGCGAAGGCTTGGGAGATGTCATGGGTTAATCTCAATCGTCAGTTTCTACGCTGGCTCAGAAAATGCCAATGAGTCGAGCAGGGGTTCTCGGTTTGATCTTACAAGCTGTACCCAACTACCTTAAGCTACAGGTTTGTTTCCTCTATCCTACTGGGCTACTGCTCATTGCTGCTGTCATGGACTGAATTGGTGTTGAAATCTCGCTTTTCCTATTTAGCACTTTTCCCTCATGTAATGGCGTATTGGCGATTCTTGGCTCTTGCCTTGGTCTGCACGTTGATCTATGTACTATCCATGCCCATGATTGCCTTCCTGATTGGCCAAGCTGCCCAGTACGTGGGCGATCAAAACTTGCAGGCACTCCTTTATTTACCTGTCGTCGTCGGCCTGTTTTTCGTGATTCGGGGCGGGT
This sequence comes from Acaryochloris sp. IP29b_bin.176, assembly GCA_028285315.1. GTDB lineage: Bacteria > Cyanobacteriota > Cyanobacteriia > Thermosynechococcales > Thermosynechococcaceae > Acaryochloris. The sequence continues at coordinate 3,637 of JANQPU010000258.1, read as the reverse complement.
TTGAATATAGCCAAGATGTATTAATGGCCCAGGTGGCCTTTGATATCACGTTGAACCTCCGTCGCCGAGTTTATGCTCAGCTACAACAGCAAGAACTGCCCTATTTCCAACAGGCAGCCACTGGAGATTTGGTCTATCGCTTAACGGAAGATATTGATCGAATTGGTGAGATTCTCAACCAACTGTTCCATCAATCGCTACCCTGTGCCCTCCAACTAGTAGCGGTCCTGGCCTACATGATCTATCTCAACTGGCCGTTGACCGCTGCTGCCTTGGTATTGGCTCCATTAGTGGGCTGGGTGATTGGTTGGTTTGGGGAGCGATTGTTAGCCTTTGCCCGTCGAAGCCAAACTCAAGTGGCAAACTTGGCTAGCCTCCTGACTGAAACCCTCAGTAGTATGGCGGTGGTGAAAGCCTATGGAGCCGAAGACTATGAAATGGAGCGCTTTATGCAGGTGGCTCGGCAAAGCCGTCAAGCGACATTCGCGGTCGAGCGGATCAAGGCGATTCAGTATCCGATTGTGGGGATGATTGAAGCGATCGCAGTGTCGCTACTCTTTCTACTTGGCGGATGACAGATCAGTTTGGGGCAGCTTACCCCCAGCCAATTTATTAGCTTTGTTGCAGCTGCTGTTTTACTAATTGATCCGATCAACCTGATCACCGAAAACTACAACAAATTCAAGCAGGGAGAAACCTCCATCGATCGTGTCCAAGCCCTACTCAATCTGCCGCCTCACCCTGAACCGAAACATGCTCAGCCTTTGCCCCAAATTAGAGGTGAGGTGGAATTTCGGCAAGTCTCCTTTGCCTATCAACCGCAACAACCTGTCCTACAAGATCTGAGTTTTCAGGTGCGAGCAGGAGAGACTGTGGCCCTTATTGGTCCATCTGGTGTGGGGAAATCGACATTGGCTCATCTGTTGTTACGCCTGTACCAGCCCGCTGCAGGCCAAATTCTGATTGATGGGATGGATCTGCAATTTGTCACTCGCCAGAGTTTGTATCAGCAAATCGGTATCGTGTCTCAGCATACCCATTTGTTTTCAGGTACGATTTGCCAAAATATTGCCTACGGTCACGTTGACTTTGATTTAGCACAGGTCCAGAAAGCCGCTGAAGTTGCAAATGCTAGCGACTTTATTCAGCAACTGCCCCAGGGACTTCATACCTATTTAGGGGAACAAGGCACGACACTTTCGGGGGGGCAGCGACAGCGAATCGCGATCGCCCGAGCCGTCTTTCATAATCCCCGCATTTTGATTTTGGATGAGGCCACCTCCGCTTTGGATACGGAGTCGGAAGCCCTGGTTCAAACTGCCTTGGAGAATCTAATGTGCGATGGTCAAAGACCGACCTGCGATCATCGCACCGTCATCCTCATTGCCCATCGCCTCACAACCGTTCTCAATGCGGATCGTATTTTTGTGGTTGAACAGGGTCATATTGTCGAATCAGGAACGCACCAACAGCTTATAGCCAATGGCACGTCTCGCTATGCCAGTCTTTATGCCCAACAATTAGTGTGATGGAGCCGAAGAGTGGACCGCAAAAAACATCACGGGCGAATTAGCTCACAAAAGTGACTGATTTATTTCATATGAGTGACTTCCATGTTTGACCAATTGTCGAAGTAAGACGGCTGGTCTTTTGACGCCATCAAAGGATTTCAAGAGAATACCGAGTTAACTTTATCTACAAAACATAGGATTTGCTTTGAAAGTCAATTCCCCTTGGTGTTCCCCACAGACATTACTGTCCTCTAGTACAGTGGTGTTAACTATTCTGCTTGGAATAAATCCCTGTGTTGCTGAAGACCTCAGATCAGAACAACCCCAACCAAAGCTGGTAGGCGTGTCAGAACTGTTCTCTCTCCAGGTTGATGCTGATCAAACGGTCTTCTCTAAATCTGATCTTCAGAACATCGATCAGCTAGACGCGAAATCGATCCATCGTCCTCAGGACTGGGATGTCATTTCTGCCGCTGATACACCCCTCCTGCAAATGGCAGATCGCCTGGATAATGAGCCAGCAGAGATGGAACAATCCTCTGAGAGTGATAATGATTCGGGACAGACAGAATCCTCAGACAAAACAGAATCAACTTCGAATAATCTGTGGCGCTCAGGTCGTTCAGATGGTCATGCGCCCATCGGTGTTATGGGCGATCATACCCATAAGGCTGGCGAAGTTATGTTCTCCTACCGTTTCATGCGGATGGATATGGCGGGTAATCGAGATGGCACTACGGATCTAACCCCAGCTCAAGTTCTTCAACAGTTTCCGGTGACGCCGACAGAAATGACGACAGATATGCACATGTTGGGAGTCATGGTTGCACCCACTGATGAACTCACCCTAAGCTTGATGGCGCCCTATGTGTTTAAAAGTATGGAACATATCACGCGCATGGGGACTCGTTTCACAACTCAATCCAATGGCTTTGGGGATATTCGATTGATGGGATTGTACAAAATCCTGGATCAAGATCGACAGCGCATTCACTTGAATGCTGGGATCAGTTTTCCGACTGGATCGACCAACCAAAGAGATGACACGCCTGCAGGTCTTAATCAAGTACTGCCCTATCCCATGCAGCTCGGCTCAGATACCTTTGATTTACATCCTGGGATCACTTACTTAGGACAATCAGAGGGATGGTCTTGGGGAGGACAAGCCTTGGGGACGATCCGGCTGGGGACAAATGGCAATAGCTATCGACTGGGCAATCGCCTCAATATCACTGGATGGGGAGCCCGCCGTTGGAATAACTGGTTCAGCACTTCTGTACGACTCAATGGGAATACCTGGGGGAATATTTCTGGTGCCGATCCGCGCTTGAATCCTGTCATCATTCCAACCGCTGATCCCAACCGCAGAGGTGGAACCCGCTTAGATGTTGGTCTGGGGTTGAACTTTCTAGTCAATAAAGGAGCCCTAGCAGGTCATCGTTTGGCCATAGAATTTGCCCTACCCGTATATCAATCTCTCGACGGTCCCCAACTCGAAACAGATTGGTTGCTGACCGTGGGCTGGCAAAAAGCATTCTAACTTTTACTGTGATGGAGCCATTACCTCCATCACTTGGGGATATTGCCCTGAGTTTATTGGTATTGATTTTGTTAAGCAAGAGACATTTCTTTATTTTTCTTATCAAAAGTCGATGTGTGAATGATCAATTTTCCCTGGTGCGTTACGGTTTTATCTAGGAGATTGTTACTATTCATTCCAAAAGCAATATAAGTCCCTGCCACCAAACCTTATGCCGGTCATGGAGGGCTTAATACAATGGGCGAAAATAGGTGTCAAAGATGAATGTGAGTTGAGAGTGACTGACATCATCACTTCGGTTCGCGCATTTTGTATAGCTGCTACAAAATGTTACACCCTAAGGCTTGACGCATTTTGAGTCTTCTTAGAAACTAATTTCAAGTCATTGCTCTCACGACCAAGAACTTTTGTTATAATTCGTCCTAAATTGATAACGGTTTATTACAACAACTTACTCAGTTCGGTGCGATGGGCACTGAGCTTTTCCCGCTCATATAGTCTTCGGTGGTGCATAAAGCATGGAAACCCTTGAGTTTGTCATTTACCCCGACGGTCGGGTGCAAGAGATGGTAACGGGTATTGTTGG
>JANQPU010000256.1 GCA_028285315.1 Acaryochloris sp. IP29b_bin.176 | reverse complement strand
AAGTTACCAGTTTATGGCAACAGTTTTAGCAATTGAAACGAGTTGTGATGAAACTGCCGCTGCAGTTGTAAAAAAACGTCACATTTTAAGTAATATTGTTGCATCCCAAATCGAAATTCATCGGCCCTATGGGGGGGTGGTGCCAGAGGTAGCCTCCCGTCAACATGTGGAATCCATTAATGCTGTCGTTACTGAAGCCTTGTGCCAAGCTAATATCGATTGGAGTGAGATTGATGGGATAGCGGCCACCTGTGCACCTGGCCTCGTTGGAGCCCTCTTAGTTGGTTTAACCGCTGCGAAGACCCTAGCAATGCTGCACTACAAACCCCTCATTGGCATTCACCATTTAGAAGGGCATATTCATGCCTCCTACCTCCAGAATCCCGATTTATCGCCGCCCTTTCTCTGCTTACTAGTGTCAGGGGGACATACCAGCTTGATTAAAGTTGAAGACTGTGGGCAATATCACACCCTCGGCCAAACCCGAGATGATGCGGCTGGTGAAGCCTTTGACAAAGTTGCGCGTCTGTTGGACTTGGGCTATCCCGGTGGACCCGCCATCGATCGCATTTCTGCATCAGGAAATCCCCATGCCTTTGCCCTGCCTGAAGGAAAAATTTCTTTGCCAGAGGGTGGCTTTCATCCCTATGACTCTAGTTTCAGTGGTTTAAAAACAGCTGTCCTACGATTGGTTGAATCCTTGCGGCAGCAAGGCCAAGAAGTGCCTGTCGCAGATATCGCTGCCAGCTTTCAATTTACTGTTGCTCAAGCATTGACTCGACGCACCATCAACTGTGCTTTGGACTATGATTTATCGACCATTGCTGTGGGTGGGGGAGTTGCAGCTAATAGTTGCCTCCGACATCAGTTATTGGCAGCAGCCCAGGAGAAGCAGCTCCAAATTCTGTTTCCGCCCCTCTCGCTCTGTACCGATAATGCCGCTATGATTGCCTGTGCGGGAGCAGAACATTTAGACCGAGGTCATGCCTCTTCCCTCACTTTGGCTGCACTGTCACGGATGCCCATTTCTAAAGTGATGGAACTCTACCCAGAACATTCACAAACGCTAGGTTTTTCGGGGCTTCAAGTTTAATGAATCTGATTGTGATGGGGGCAGTCGCCAGCTTGGTAGCTGGGATGGCGACAAGCGTCGGTGCATTACCCGTGTTATTCGTCAAAACTTTGACAGATCGCCTGCAAGGTATTTTTCTAGGATTTGGTGGGGGCGTGATGTTAGCAGCTACGGCCTTTTCCCTCATCGTTCCGGGAACAGATCTAGCGATAGGTCAAGGGAATACCGAAACAAAGGCTGCATTAATCATGGTGTTGGGAATTTTGCTAGGGGGTGGGTTCCTCTGGTTAGCCCACAATAATTTCCCCCATGAGCATTTCTTCAAAGGTCAAGAAGGCCCTTCAACCTCTAATTTGGCGCGTATCTGGCTATTTGTAGTCGCTATTACCCTACATAATTTCCCCGAAGGAATGGCGGTAGGGGTGGGTTTCAGTGGCGGCTCGCTGTCAAGTGGGATTGCCCTTGCCATTGGTATTGGTCTCCAAAATATGCCAGAGGGTCTGGTTGTAGCTGTTGCGCTGCGGTCTCTAGACTATTCATCGATTTATGCCTTGGGAGTGGCATTCCTCACGGGTTTGGTTGAACCTGTGGGTGGTGTTGTTGGCGCTAGCATCATCAGCTTGGCCCAACCTCTATTGCCCTGGGCAATGGCCTTCGCTGCGGGAGCCATGCTGTTTGTCATTAGCGATGAAATTATCCCTGAAACCAGTCGCAAAGGTATTCAACAGGAAGGTACCCTCGGCATCATGTTGGGGTTTGTAGTCATGATGTACTTAGATGTTGCTCTGGGGTAGTCAGTTTAGAAACAGGCTGGAAATATCACTATTTCAGTTAGTCGAGGGCTGAGCGAAGCCGAAGCCCGGTTAAACGGAACAACCCTAGGAATCTACTCAAAGTCATAAGGTCCTTATGCAACCAGCGGAAACGCAGCCGCCAAAGTCCAACCAAAAAATAATGCACCCCCAACCCCATAACTCCAAGCATCTTTAACTTGAGCTGCGGCAAAAGATAAGATGCCAAAAACAATCGGGAAGATGGGCAACAGCAAAAAAATAAAGCCCAGTTGAGGCAACACGCTGATCGTCAGGATTAATCCCCCAATCAGCACAATATTTTGGCCTAACCACCATAGGATGCGCTTGCCTGTGCCGATACCCTGTTGGGCAAGACCTGATGCCAAAAACCAAGGTAAACAGGCCAGAGACAATATCGGCCATAACAGCAAGCGGGCCGGGATTAACCACCATTGTAGCCAAACCACTTGAGCCATTGCCCCAAAAGCCAGCCACAACAGGATAAACACTAGTACCCCTATTCCAAAGACCTTAGGTGAGGGAAGGTGGCCTTTACGCCGAATACTGAACGGCCATTGACGTTGGACTCCCAGCCAGGCCAGGCCACCTAGCAAAAACCAAATTCCTAGAGCCCCTCCAACTTTTAACCCGCCTAAATTTTCTAACTCCACTCCCCTGCTCATAAGACTCACTCCAGCAGTAGCGGTTAAAGGCGCAGCTAGGAGCCCTCCCCAGTTTTGCCAGAGTTTTAGGGATGTTGGTCGAGGAGTAGAGGGTGCGAAGGTGGGCACAATGGCTGCAATGGCCATCAATCCACCGATGAGATGCAAGCCATACCAGCCCATGCGTCGATCCACGTAGCTGCTGTTGTTGAATTGATTAAAAGTTTGATTTAACCATTCAAGGGCACTTTGGTGACTGATATTGCTGAACAAGATCGTAATATGCTCGACGTTGGGAACAACAATGAGCGATCGCCCCTTGCCCTCAGCTAAGTTTCGATTTTCTCCTCCGGCTGTTTGCAAGAGGGTTTTGGCGCTCTCAATGAATGGTCCTTCTCCACTGCCTGCTTGCAGTTGTAAATTAGCGGGGCGATCAGAAGTTACGTCCGCCCGCGTTGGAGAAACGGCGATGGTTGCATCAAAGCGATCGCGTTGTTCGATACTGGCCGTCATCACCGCACTGCTCCCCATAGAATGCCCTAAAATCGCCAGTCGTTCTGGATCCACTTCTGGCTGTTCAGTAAGGGCTTGATAAGCAACCTCCAGGTCCGGTTGCAAGGTTTCCATATTCAAGGGGGCCGGATTGGCACCATGGCCGCTAAAATCCCACAGAAGACTGGCATAGCCTGCTTGGGCAAAGGTGTAGCCATACCCCAACATGAGTTGTTTAGACCCCGCAAAGCCGTGAGCAATCAGAACACCAGGAACGGGCTCACTATTCTTTGGTGCCATAAAAATCATGGGAATATCATTAGCGGTCAAAGACCGAACCACCAGCCCTGCACGGGCTTTGATCACTCCCAACCAAGATGTTGCAATAAGTATAATTGCTATGGCTAATATCAAAAAACGCTGACGATTCATAAAAAAATGAGGAAAGACCTTGCAAATATGGATATAAATTCCATCTATACCAATGTGTTCGGTTTTTTTCTCCTATAATGTGCTGAGTCTCTGATCCTATGGAATGACTCAATGTCGAACCCCATAGCCAATATTGAAGAAGACTTGTGCTTCTTGAGAGGGGATATACACAACATCGGCTAATTAAAGAGGAAATAATGGCAAAAGGTAA
>JANQPU010000243.1 GCA_028285315.1 Acaryochloris sp. IP29b_bin.176 | reverse complement strand
GCTTGAGCTTAAATCGTGCTTACTCAGTACTCATATGGATTTAAAGTTGATTTTTCCCCAGCACTTATCCGGTGGTTTTAGAGATTATGGCCTACTAGTGAGTTCTCGGATAAATTGTCCGTCTCGCTCTTTGTCACATGACTTTATCGAGATCAGCCATACTTGTTCGCTCGTTGAAATTTCTAAATTCTCTGCGTCATCCATTGGCTCAAATCACTTATTTCGAGATCTAGCAAAAAGGTCTCAATTCTTGTGAAAGTTACTCATATTTCTTTCTTGAGATCTTGCAACAAAGTTTCATTCTCTACATTCGGCCCTCCCAAACCTCTAATGCTGCGGGGAGAAAGCTAGTTCTTGGCGTTTCCCTCCAATATTGGGGAGCTAGGGGGTCTGGTGTAGGATGTCGGTTTCCAATTCTCAGTTGCTTCTAAAAGGCTATGGCTGAGCGTAGCCGTTTTCTATCTCAAGGTTTAAGCAATATCCATCGGGGGAGAAGGTTGGTTTTGCCTTAGTGCTTCCTGCACCAACTGCTGTAGTTCTTGACGCGTCAGTTCTTCTCCCCGATCCAAATCACCCACCGTTTCTAAAAAGAGAAGGCTATCCACAGGCTCCAACGCCAACAACTGAAACAGCAAGGGAATCACAGGTATCGGTAGCGCCACCAGCTCCGCCGAGCGGCTTGATCGAGTCGCATCCTGCAAATTGGCAAACGCATAGACCACCGTTTTCTCTAATCCAGGCCGCTGCCGATGCTGCAACGTTGTGAGTTGCCAATTGCCTTGCAAATTTTGCAGAACATAATACTGCTCATGTTGTAAGCGCTGCTCAGCCAAATCGTGCAGCAGCGGTGCAATAATCCGAATGGCAGCAGGCATTCCTCCATCTGTTGGAGCTTCATCAATCAGTGCTTGCACCTGCTGCTGCAAATCCATGCCTACAGTTTAGTCCCGCATTCAGGACAAAAACGATGCGTTGAGGTATTTTTGGCCCCACAGCTACTACAGTAAATCAGCTCTGCTGCCTTTTCCAAGGTCTTTTGATCTGGCAATCCTAGCATCTGGGCATTGCTCTTACCCGGTGCCACCATCGGATAGCAGTTTTCATCTCGCGTCACCTGAGCATCTAAAAGATAAGGGCCATCGAAGGCTAACATTTCGGCAATAGCGCTTTCCATTTGACCGCGTTCTCGTAGGACACCGCCTTTGACACCAAACGCCGCAGCTAACTTTTCAAAATTGGGCATTCCCGCTTCCATATTGGAGTTAGAGTAGCGTTCGCCAAAGAAGGCTTGCTGCCACTGACGCACCATCCCCTGCCAAAAATTATTAATAATTACCGTTTTGACATTAATTCCATACTGAGCCAGGGTCGCCAATTCCTGCAAATTCATCTGGAAGCTGGCATCGCCACTGATACAGATGACTTGATGATCAGGAAGCGCTACTTGCACGCCCATTGCTGCAGGCAGGCCATAGCCCATCGTTCCCAGACCACCACTGGTCACCCATTGCCGGGGTCCATTTTTCAGAAACTGGGCCGCCCACATTTGATGTTGGCCCACATCAGTTGTGTAGTAGGCATCGGGGGCCTGTTGCCGCAGTTCAAAAATCACCTCTTGGGGGGATAGCTTGTCCACAGGTCTCGGCACCATTAATGGGTAATCTCGTCGCCAACGCTCCACTCGCGATCGCCATTCTTGGGTTTGTGCCGGATCAACTGGTTGTGACTGCTTTGCCAACTTCAACATTTCAATTAAGATGGGCTTCACACTCCCTACAATCGGAACTGTAGGTGCGCGGTTTTTACCCACTTCCGCTGGATCAATATCGATATGAATTACCTTCGCTCTAGAAGCGAATTCATCCAGCTTGCCTGTGACGCGATCATCAAAACGAGCACCCACTGCAATCAACAGATCGCATTCACTCACTGCAAAATTGGCATAGGCAGTGCCATGCATTCCCAGCATACCTACGGATAACGGATGAGATTCATCAAAGGAGCCTTTCCCCATTAAAGTGGTGGTCACAGGAATATGAAACCACTCGGCTAGTTCCTTCAGCTCGGCATGAGCACCTGACGAAATTGCTCCACCACCAACGTACATTAAGGGGGATTTAGACCACCGAATCAGTTCTAGCGCTTGTTTAATCTGGCGGGGATTGCCTTTGACCGTGGGTCGATAGCCCTTCAGACTGACCGTGCCTGGCTGCACAGGGATATAGTCAAACTCTTGTAGACCTACATCCTTGGGCACATCAATCAAGACTGGCCCTGGTCGTCCTGTCCCGGCAATATGGAAGGCTTCCGCCACCACCCGAGCCATATCAGCGGGATCGCGGACGACATAGGAATGCTTCACTAATGGTAGAGTGATGCCGAAAATATCAGTTTCTTGAAACGCATCACTACCAATGGCTGGCCGAGGCACCTGCCCTGTAATCACCACCATCGGAATCGAATCCATATGGGCCGTGGCAATGCCGGTCACCAAGTTTGTTGCCCCTGGGCCAGAAGTGCCAAAGCAAACGCCCACTTGCCCCGTGGCTCTGGCATAGCCATCGGCAGCATGGGAAGCCCCTTGCTCATGCCGGACCAAAATATGCTGCAGATCACCACGCTGTTCTGCCCGATAGACCTCATCATAGATGGGCAAAATCGCACCACCAGGATAGCCAAAGATATGGTTGACGCCGTGATTTTTCAGACTATCGATTAAAGCAAAAGCTCCGGTTGCACGCACAGGAGAACCTCACATTCAGATCCAATTGCAAAAAGGGAATTAATCGCCCGTTTAGAAGTGAAAATCTTGTAGATCTATATAGTGTAAGCGGAGTGACTTCAACCTGTCGAGAGAAATCTCGGAAGAGTTTACAACCAAAGACTTTAAATCACGTCCTGAAGAACTTTTCGGGTACTGCGCCAAACTAAGAAACCCGCCACCACGACCGTGATCCCCATCGCGATCAGCACCCGTCGCAGCCCCAAAACGTCCGCTAAAATACCGGCTATTGCCAAGGGCACACTCAAGGCAATATTGACTACATTGTTTTGAAAGCCAAAGACCTTACCCCGCATATCCGGCGGTGTCTTCACTTGAATCAAGGTTTGCATGGGCACGCCAATCATTGCTGCTCCGAGCCCCAGCAACATGCTTAAGCTCAAGCTCAAGGCAATACTGAGATCAATGCCGAATAAGTCTTTATGGATAAACGAGAACAGCACCAGCACTACTCCCATACTGATGAATCCAAACAGAGGTAGCGGCAAATGGTGAAATCGGTCTCCCCATTGACCGAGAACCCCCGCTCCAATCACCAGCCCAACCCCAGCAGCAGCCAACAAAAAGCCAAACTGACTGGGCTTCTCAAACCCAACTTTTTCAGCCAGACCAATCGACAGGACCGATAGCGCTGCAAAAACACAGTACAGCATCGTCAGCTGCACCATTGCATTACTAATCAAACGATTTTTACGGAGATAGGCAAAGCCCAATTTCAAATCGCTGAAGGGGTGTAAGGCCACTACTTCGTTATGTTTTCTCTCTCGCAGCGGCAACAGGATCCCTAGAACGATTGCCGATAATACATATAGCCCACCCACCAAATACTCTCGACCATTGACGCCTCCCCAATTTTGCGACCAGCTCAGTAGGGGATCACCAACAGCAAATCCTACGACTAAGGAGCCCATCATGGTGGTCGTGAACAACGCATTGGCTGGCATCAGATGGCGCGGCTTGACCAACACAGGAATAGCGGCCTGCTCGGCTGGTGCAAAAAACTGGGTCAAGATCGACTCCAAAAATGCCACTGTTAGCAATAGCGGAAAGAACGGCAGGGATTTTGGCAAGACAATAATCACCAAGGTCAGCAAGCCTCGCATCAAGGTCGTGGTCCACAGAATCTGCTTCTTAGACCATCGATCTACAAAAATTCCAGCTGCAGACCCAAAAAACACTGCTGGCAAAGTATTGGCAATCATCACCGATGACCGCATGGAGTTCTCAATATTTTCTGGAGGTTGATAATCGCCGACCAGTGTAATCAGGAGTACAAAAAAAAATTTGTCAGCTAACTGTGAAATAATCTGCCCCGCCCACAGCACCACAAAGGCTCGATTATCCATCAGGGAACGAAATCCACCATTAGAGGGTTGGGGGTCAGAAGTCTGCATAAATTTGCATGTTGATGTAATCAGCTGGAAGGCGAGTGAGTGTACTCATAGACTGCCTAATCCTGGGACAAGATGCAACTCAAGCAACCGCAATATTGTACTCAAATAGGAGGCTTTGCCGAAATTCCTCTCTGAATCTTGAGGGGGCAGGCTGGCCATAAACAGCACTAAACCCCTGGCAAAGCAGGGGTTGAAAGAGAGGAACCCAAGACAGATTACACAGGTTGATAATCAGCTTGCTTCACACGGCCATTGCTGCTGGCAGGATTACCCTGACGAGGCTGAATCACGCCGTAGCCACCATGATTACGCTCATAGATAACGTTGATTTGGCCAGTTTCAGCATTTTCAAAGACGTAGAAATCATGATCCACTAAGTCCAGTTGCTCAAGGGCTTCATGCACCGACATGGGCGACATGGCAAAGTATTTACATCGAACGACTTCCTCCGGTAATTCAGGGGTGCGATCGCGCGTCAAATCCCCAATTAACGGTTGCTCTTCCACATCTTGGCGAATGGCTTTCGAGCGATTAGGCCCTTTGGTCTGGCGCTTCTCTTTGTACTTGCGGAGCTGACGGGCAATTTTATCAGCAACCAGGTCAATACTGGCATATAGATTTTCCGAGCTTTCCTCTGCTCGAATGACGGAACCATTGACAAATAGGGTGACTTCCGCAGTTTGCTTAGTCGTTATTCTAGGATTGCGAGCAACCGACAAATGCACATCGATTTCTGTAGTCAAATTCTGATAATGATTGGCAGCCTTTTCTATCTTTTGGTGGACATACTCACGAATTGCTTCGGTGATCTCAATATTTTTGCCATGAATAACAAGCTTCATAGGGTTGCCTCCCCTAATATCAGTGTTAACCTCACCCTAACACTTTGTATTCTGCAAAGGGGAGCGTTGTCTCTTGTCTTCAACTTGCTTTGCATCCCTTGATAATTCTTAAATGCTATCGCCATCAGATTACTCGAAAATACCCTTGATTTCACCTCAAAAATCAGTTAAAGATTCTAACAACGCTTACCCTAAACGTCCCTGTTGGCTCTATCAACTGGGTCAGGTGGACTATCAAAAAGCCTGGGATTGGCAGCGGCAGCTGGTGCGCGATCGCATTTACCATCCTCAACTTCCCGATACATTTATCTTGTTGGAGCATCCGCCTGTCTATACCTTGGGGCAGGGCGCAAGTTTAGATTTTCTTAAATTTAACCCTGACCAATCAACCCACACACTGCACCGGATTGAACGCGGGGGAGAAGTTACTTACCATTGCCCCGGTCAGCTGGTTGGCTATCCCATCCTCAACCTCAAACACCATCACCCGGATTTGCATTGGTATCTCCGGCAACTTGAAGAAGTGATTATCCGCACGTTAAGCATCTATGACTTGGAAGCAGAACGCATTCCTGGCCTCACCGGGGTATGGTTAGACAATCACAAAGTCGCGGCTATTGGTATCAAAGTCAGTCGCTGGATTACGATGCATGGCTTCTCCCTCAATATCAATGCCGATCTGTCTGGTTTTGACCAAATTGTTCCTTGCGGCATCCACAATCGAGCCGTTGGCAACTTAGCACAGTTTATCCACCATCTAGACAGCACCAAGGTAACCACAACTCTGCTCAATCAGTTTGCCCAGGTGTTTCATCTTGATCTAGTTGCTGATGGCCCTGCTCCTTTCATGACTCATGCTCCATCAACCGATTAATCAGTCATGATAGAAAAGCAGCGCCCTTCTCCAGTAATGACTTCTTCTGTCGCTCCTGCCAACGATCACTTTCTGATTACGTTTGCCCCTCTTAACTTAGAGGAACTATATCGCCTCGCCGATCATCCCCATAACGGCGCTGTCGTGGTTATGAGCGGTACGGTTCGCGACAAAACGGACGGCAAAGAGGTGCTCTCCCTTGAATATCAAGCCTATAAACCCATGGCTCTGAAAGTCTTTCAGACCATTGCTACCGAGATTCGTCAACGTTGGCCAGAGGTAAACCGGATCGCCATTCACCATCGCACCGGTCATTTACAAATTGGCGAGATTAGCGTCCTCGTAGCGATTGGCTGCCCTCACCGGGCAGAAGCCTTTGCCGCCTGTCAGTATGCCATTGACACCCTCAAACACAATGCTCCCATTTGGAAGAAAGAGCATTGGGCTGATGGCTCCAGCAGTTGGGTCAACATTGGAGCCTGTGAACAAGAAACGCTTTAGTGTCCTTGCATTTGCTCTTTCAGAGACTCCAGAGCTGCCCAACGCCGATCGACGGGTTGCTCAATCTTTTCTACCTCTTGCAGCAAGCCTTCACAGTATTGATCACAAAGTTGCCGATGAGGTAATTGTAAACTGAGCTGCTGATACAGCCAATCTTCCGGACTAAAGGATCCTCGGGGCGACAAAGTCTCTACCGGTTCGTCAAGGGTCACTTCAACTTCTAAGCCTGGCTCCGTCGTTTCAGGCACTTCTGTCGAGAGCCATATCATCTCTGATGCATCCACAGCCAGCCGATGATTATACTGTTGCAAACAGCGATCGCAATTCAGTGTCACAATTGTTTTCGCCTGACTGCTTACCTGCAAATAATTCCCCTGGTGGACTAAGGTGATTTGCCCTTGCACAGCCGTCAGTGAAATAAGCTTAGGTAAAAACTCATCAACGTCCACAACAATCGTCTGTTGTGGAGCATTTTCGATGTCTGGGATGTAAACCTTGTCCATCTCGGGGAGCCTCATCCCTCGTTTATCTACTCTTCCTTTACACCCTCGTCTGCGCCCGTCGCCAACGTTACTACTAAACGACGATCTGGCTCTTGACCGCGACTAAAGGTCTCCAAGTCCGACTCATCGAACAAAATCGTATGCACTAACCGCCGCTCTGCTGAGTTAATTGGCGGCATCACATACTCTTGTCCCGTTTCTCTCACCAATTGAGCCGCCTGCTCTGCGAGTTGAGTCAGCTCTTCATAGCGATTAGTGCGAAAATCGGACATCTCAATCGTATAGGCTGTTCTCGCATCCTTATCCTTACCAAGATTCAAGGTGGAATTAATCAAATATTGAATCGCATCCAACATCCGACCATCGTTGCCAATGAGCAAGTCGACTTGATCGGGTGACAAGCTGCTGTCATCAATTGTGAGCCAGAACCCTCCAAAATCCTTAAATTTCGTCTGCGCAATGTCTGGCTTATCACCACTGATTTGGGCCTCAACGCCCAAATGCCCTAGCAAATTGGACAACCATTCTTGTCCTTGCTGAACAGTCGGCTCACTACTCATACACTCAGGTCAACTCGATGCTTTCTTTTTAGAATACTCAGGCTCAAAGGGCAGCGCACCCCGTTCACCATCCTTAGCAGCGACCTTAGAAGCTCGCTCTTCTTTAGCCTTCTTCCTCTCCTGTTCATCCACAATCTTTTGCAAATTTTCGGGCAAAGGCTCTTTCGATAAGAAATAGCTTTGAACGGTCTGGAAAATATTGGCTAGAAGCATATATAGCAGTACCCCGGCAGGCAAGGGGAAGAACAAAAACATCCCTGAAAACATCACAGGCATATACTTGTTAATCGCCTGCTGCTGCGAGGCAGAGTCCCCACCTTGCCCCGATAGCAACTGGTTGATGTACAGCGAGACACCAAACCCAATAACCATCAGCAAGATATCCCAATGGATAGCATCCGCATTAAACTGAGCACCTTCGTCCGTTGTTGTAAAGATTTCACCTTCGACAGCACCCACGCGGCCTAAAGCTTTGATAAACAAGAACCCTTTTTCCGCTGCAATCCCGGTTAGCGTTCCTTGAATGGTGACATCTCCTGGCTGCAACGCCACAATGTGGCCTTTCTCATCAATGCTGACCCGATCTTCACCTTTCATCACCTTCCAGGTGGGAGCAATATTGTCAGTCTCGGATTCAGGAATGATGTCTTGAAGGGACTTGCCACCAACTGTCTGAAACTGAAAATCAGTTGACTGACCAACCCCTAATTCTTTTCCAGAAGGCACAATACCCACCACCGGATAGTGAGTTTGCTCAGCAACAAAGATATTCTGTGGCTTGGTGGTAAATGGCTCAGGCTGAACTTCTGCAATCTTATCTTGGGGCAGAATTTTCAAGTTCACAGAGTAGTTAACGTTGGCAAAAGGCGATCCTCTCAACGTCGCAAACAGCGCAAACAGAATCGGCATTTGAATCAACAGCGGAAAACATCCTGCCAGAGGATTACCAAATTCCTTAAAAAGCTTGGTTTGTTCCTCTTGTAACTTGGCTGGATCATCCTTGTAGCGCTCTTGAATCTCCTTTTGGCGCTTTTGCATCACAGGCTGCGAGACTTTCATTCGCCGCATATTGCGAATTTGTCCTGCACTCACCGGATACAAAACAGAACGAATCACCAACGTCAGAGCAACGATGGCCAATCCATAGCTAGGCACGATCCCGTAGAAAAAATCCAGGATCGGCAACATGATGTTGTCCGAGATAAATCCAATAAAGTTCATTCGTGTATAGCCGACCTAAGCGCAGAAATTAGCAAAATACTGAGTTGACTGATATTAGAGTCTCCCACTATCTCAGAAAATAAAGAGTCCCTACACATTCAAAACAAGCATAAGCTTACTGGTAGGGCATACCTTGGGTGAAAGTCAGACAACCTCAACACTATTTTAAGGTTGAGATCAAACTGAGACAATCCTTTCCATCATACTCATCTGAGCAACAAATGTTTAATTCTTAGATTGTCAAATCAGATTCTATGATGCGGAGCCACTCGCAACTGTGGCTTTTGCCTGAGACTTGGCATCCACCTTTTCTTCAATGTATGCGGCAATTTCTCTAAATTTTGGCAGAGATTTCAATTCGATGCGGCTGCCATCTTTCAGCACAATCAACATATCACCCCAAAAGCCTAACCCTCTGGGAATCACAGATACTTCAGAAACTTCGGAATATACAATATCTGTACGGCTACGGCCAAACCAACCACCATTGACCGTCACTCGTCGACTCGTGATGCGAAACCGCAGCCAAATGGCTCTAACAATCGCCCCAATCGTTAGTGGTATGAAAAAAATCGTTAAAGCTAAGAAAGAATTTAAGATTAAATCACCAATATGAGGTCCCCCTTCAAAGTAGACCTCCTCCTTAATACCCATTTAGGATCTCCGCGTC
>JANQPU010000242.1 GCA_028285315.1 Acaryochloris sp. IP29b_bin.176 | reverse complement strand
GCTTGAGCTTAAATCGTGCTTACTCAGTACTCATATGGATTTAAAGTTGATTTTTCCCCAGCACTTATCCGGTGGTTTTAGAGATTATGGCCTACTAGTTAGGCAGTCTCTTATTACCGCTTTAAGATGCCCTTACCTCGGGACTTCCAGTTATTTCCAGCGCTCTAAATGAATCGACAAAATAGCAGTCTATCTCATCTACTATGAACCAATTGTCTGAAACGCATTATCTGCAGCAAGAACTTTATGATTTGGTGCAAAAAGATGCCAGCCTCTTTGAATTCTTACAAAATGGATCACTCGACGGGATATGGTATTGGGATCTAGAAAATCCTGACCATGAATGGATGAGTCCGCAGTTCTGGAATTTACTGGGCTATCAACCAGAAGAGATGCCCCATTTAGCCAGTAGTTGGCAAAATATCATACATCCCAAAGATCGAGAATTAGCAATCTCAAATTTTAGCCGCCATTGCAGTGATCCTAGCTATCCCTATGATCAGATTGTTCGTTATCGGCACAAAAATGGCTCAACTGTATGGGTACGATGCCGCGGTCTAGCAATTCGCGATCAAGCTGGAAAGCCCATAAGAATGTTGGGTGCTCATACGGATATCACTACTCTTAAAAACACAGAGCAGCAACTTCAGCAATCAAATGTTGATCTCATACGGTCCAACCAGGAGTTGGGCCAATTTGCCTATGTAGCATCTCATGATTTGCAAGAACCATTACGCAAAGTCAAGAGTTTCACCGAGTTGCTCGCCGAACGCTATCAAGGCCAGCTAGATGAGTCTGCCGATCGCTATATCGGATATATCACGGATGGAGTCATTCGGATGCAAGGGCTGATTGATGATCTCTTAAATTATTCCCGTGTCGGTCGAATTGAACTTAATCTGAAAGCAACCAATCTAGGAGCCGTTACACAGCAGGTGATAGCGGACTTAGGAACAGTCATAGAGAGCAAAAACGCGAACATTTCAGTTGATGCTTTACCGACTATCTGTGCCGATCCCACTCAAATGCGACAGCTAATGCAAAATCTGATTGCCAATGCCATTAAATATTGCCAAGCTGATGTTCCCACTGTTCACATTTGGGCCACTCAGGCCGATGAGACTTGGACGATATCTGTGCAAGACAATGGCATTGGCATCGATCCGCAATTTGCAGAGCGAATTTTTATTATTTTCCAACGCTTGCATCGTCGGGACGAGTATTCAGGAACGGGGATTGGTTTGGCAATATGCAAGAAAATTGTCGAACGCCACGGAGGCAAAATTTGGGTCAATTCCCAAGGAGGTCGGGGGTCAACCTTCTCTTTCACACTGCCCATACCTTGTGATATTCAATCCGAATGATCCAATCTGTTATCACTCCCAGAGATCATTGCTTTTTGACTTGTATAATTCCTGTTTGATGGTGAAACACCACAGAAAAAAGTTATCCACCAAAATAATTTACAATACTAGATAATTCTTCATTTTTTGACTGTGGGGGGAGCATCTAGTGATTGAAATTTTGTTGGTAGAAGATGATGAAGGGGATATCGAACTCACCCTAGAGGCTTTTAAACAATCCAAGGTAACCCTCAAAATGAATGTGGTCCGAGATGGGATTGAGGCGATGTCCTATCTTCGCCAAGAGGGGTCCTTCCAAAAGGCCAATACTCCTGACCTAGTGCTTCTAGATCTCAATTTGCCTCGCAAAGATGGCCGTGAGGTCTTAAAGGAAATGGAAGTAGATGAGCATCTCAAACAAATTCCCGTTGTTGTGCTCACAACATCTAGCGCGGATGAAGATATTCTTAAAAGCTACCAGATCGGGGCTAATGCTTACGTAACTAAGCCTGTGGGCTTGGAGGGGCTGACCAAAGTGGTCAAGTTAATGGAGGAGTTTTGGTTTACGATTGTTAAACTCCCGCCCCATGAGGTTATTTAACCCTTGAATTTCACCTGAAGCTGTTAGTTTAGAAGGCTTTATTGTTTAAAGTCCAAAAGGTGCGAAAATCTTCGTCTGATTGGCTCAGTTTTGCCCACTCAACCCCCTTGTCGGTAAACTTTTCCGCTAAGCGTTCACAGGCAGGCCGCTCTGTAGCATAGTGCCCAGCATCAATCAGGATCAGGTTGCGATCGCGACTCTCTTGAAACTGATGAAACTTACAGTCCGATGTCAGATAGGCTTGGGCTCCCGTCTGGCTGACTGCTGAGATATAGCTGGCCCCAGAACCACCCAATACCGCTACCCGCTCAATTTGCTGCTGGCGATCTGCCGTGGGTGATACCAGTAAATCTGAGGTTTTCAGCATGGATTGAATCTTGGCGAGAAGCTGTTGTAGCGTCAGAGCAGGCTGAAGATTGCCCACGCGACCGTATCCCAAGCCATCCTGCGTCGGCTCCACTGGCTCCGCAGCTTGTAGCTCTAAAAGTTGAGACAATACGTCAGCCGTGCCATCTGTGACCTGATCAAAATTGGTATGGGCACTGTAAACCCCAATTTGATGGGTGATCGAGAGGCGAACCATATCACCGATGGCATCACCCTTCTGCACCGATTTCAGGGGACCAAAAATCAGAGGATGATGGGCAAAAATTAAATTGACAGGTGTGCCCTGCTGCTGAAGTGCGATCGCTTCTTCCATCACCGCTAAGGTAGGCGTTAAGCAGACCAGCACCCGAGCCGGTTGATCCAAAATGCCAGGTTCAAGCTGCCAACCGCAGTTATCCCACTTCTCCTGCCAGGACGGGTTGGCCCAGCCTTCAAACCATTCAATCAATTCACTAATTTTCATCTACCTTCTGCACATGTTTATGGTTGCATTTTTTGCTTTGAAGCACTTTTTTCTTGATTTAGTAAGGGTTACAGCCCTTGTGATGGATAAATATTGAATTGCTTTGAAGCACTTCTATGCCCAAAATGGCAAGTAACGAGCATACCGGGTAGATTCAGATTCGGAGGTATCTGATTTGATCAACCCAGTATCCTTGGTTGCCCTGATAATGTTTGATGCAGCCCCAGTTTGGTTAGAACTTAGACGAAAGCGCTCTCGAAGAGTTTGGTTAGACATCTGACGATTGCTGACATATAGCAAGCAACAGTGCTGATAACAAGCTCTAATGCGGTCTGATTTGCTCATGTCAGAGAAATCCTGATAGGCAAATAGTACAGCTGTTGTGCGAGTCTCACCTACACGAAAATCTGGAGCTGGAAGCTGATAAACCTCTGCAGCGTCAATAACTTTATCGATCCCACTACCTTTTTCTTCGCAAATACCAAAACGGCGCATGATATCAGCGAGTTGTTCATTGCGGGAACGGTATTCGTCAATAAAGCGTTCAGCAGGTATATCAGGAATACCAGGATTAGAGATTTCTAGGCGATCGTCGTACATCTCGATCATGACTGAAGCTCCTGTAGCTAAAAAGTCCTGATGTACTAAGGCATTCGCAATGAGTTCCCTTATAGCCTGTTTAGGGAACATCTTGGTTTCTTCTCGTACAACTTCTTCAATAAACCGATTTCTAGGAGCTGAATTGTGCACAAAATTTACCAAGCCTCTAAAGCCAACTGCATATCCACGCTTACCAAGAATTTCATCACGGGTTTGGAGTTTGTTGATGCCTTCATACAGGATGACTCGGGGGGCTTTGCGAGCCAGTGTAGGTGAAAAGGCATCTAGCCCTGAGAGGGCGACATGTCCCGTGAACACCTTGCTACTTGGGCAATAACCAGATAGACAAGAAAAAAGATGGGCTGCAAATGATGTATCTCCAGCTCA
>JANQPU010000200.1 GCA_028285315.1 Acaryochloris sp. IP29b_bin.176 | reverse complement strand
CAATAAGTCTCCAAGAGTGTAATTTTGATTAGTGACTAAAGTAGGCTAGGAGAGAATTTCACAGATTTGAAAATTACGCTTGCAGGCACAGTTTGGTATTAGATTCTTCCACACCAGCAACGTCATTAAAGGTGACTTTGTTGTCATCGCCTTCAACATAGACTTTGGCTTTGTTCTTGGTGACGGAAAGGGCACCTTGGGGACCCCCACCACCGATGCCGCCCCGGCTGAAGAATTGGAAGATGGCGACGAAGATAACTGGGGGAATGACCCAGCTCAAAAGAGTGGTGAACCAGCGATTTCCAGCAGGAGGAGTGGCGGCGAATTCGACATCGTTGGCTTCAAGTAACTTAGGCAACTCTAAGTCGAAAATAGGGGTCGTTTCTTGCACCTGACCTGCATTTCCCTCCATGCCTTTGAGTTGATAGCGGATGATATCTTGGCCAACGGAGACCCGAGCTACCTCTCCATCTTGGACTTGCTCAAGGAAGAAGCTATAGGGCACTTTGGAAACTCGTGGACCGTTACCGAAGGTCAAAACTAGATTTAAAACTAATAGGCCCAAGGGCAGTAACAGTAAAATCGTTCTAAAGGGATTAGGACGTCGTGGTTTGTCATTAACAGGCATGAGAAGGCCCTTATTTAAAAAGTGGTGTGTGGCTCAACGTTTGGTGAAAAACGCCCTTAATCTACCTAGGTCCAATCACCAAATTGTCGAGCAGTGAAGAAATACTGAGCTGTTTTGAAAGGGCATTACTTGGTTGCAGAACAGCTAAATGTAAGTTAAAGAAAAGCAAGGCTTAGATCTTGAGGTGGGGATAACATTCACCCACTACTGCGCTGACTCTTTAGGCTAGGAGTCCAAGGCGTTTGCCATTGTCACGAGCTAGTCGAATCCAACCTTGACGGCGACTCCGATCAATACCTATTTGGTTGCAGACATTAGTAATTGCTTTAGAGTGCATAGCGATGGCTTTACCTCTTAGCTTTACAAATTTGGGCTGACCAACAATGTTGCGGACTAGGATGATGAGAGGGGCAAACATGATGAACTCCTTTTTGTAACGTTATGTAAATTATATTAACTAGTTTGTAACGTTATATCAAATAAATTTACATATTTAGTTTTTTATGATAATTGAATTTAACTTAGAAATATTTGGTTATTAAACTGTAAATCAATTTATTGAACCTTAAAGACGAGATATAGGCACTTAAAGATATAAAAAATTGATTTTATAGAGATTTAAGGTCAATTTAGTCATGGATTTGTAGATTAAGGATTGCTGTGATGAAGTCACGAAATTTCTGGGGCGATTATTTTTATAAATTTATGTAAAACAAAAAAGCTGCTCTTTGATAGAAGAGCAGCTTGAAAGATAGAAGGATGTTTGAGGGGCTCTAGGTTAGGACGCCATATACTCTTGCAAGACCCCTTTTCTGAGACCGAAGCAGTTGGAATGCTTCTCGCTCAACCCGACGCACCCATTCTCTGCTCACATTAAGTCGCTCTCCCTTTGCTGATCGCCAATCTGTATATCCAAAGAAATCGAATGGCGATCATAACTCCAGAAGGCTTCAACTCTCTCCGGGGAAAGGTCCATTGCCGCTGCTAACTTCGCAATAATCGGGTCACGATGGAGCTTGAGGGAGAATTGGCGTTTAACTTTACGTTACTTGCTTAACTTTTCATTGATATGGATTGGTAAACGAATGGTTCGCTCTTGATCGGCAATTGTCCGAGTTATGGTTTGTCGAATCCACTAATAGGCATAGGTAGAAAATCGATAGCCTTTGGTAGGGTCGAATTTCTCTACGCCTCGTCGCAAGCCAATCGTGCCTTCTTGAATCAGAGCGAGAAATTCGAGCTTGGCTTTGTTATCTTTCTTGGCAATGGAGACGACCAATCGCAAATTGGACTCAACCATCTTTCGGTTGGCAGTTTGACCTAGCTTCAGGTCTGTCTGAAGCTGAGAAACAGACATTTCAGCTTGTTCTGCTCATTCCGGTAGTGTAGGTTCTTGGTCGAGTTGTTCCGTCTGCTGTTGCTTGATTTCATCGTGGGGAGGATTCAAGGATGGAAGAGACGGAGAAAAAAAATAACCCCAGTTCACAACTGGGGTCAAATGATAGAGGTAATTCAGGATGATGAGTTAGGCGCAAGTCGTTATTAGTTAATAAAGAAGAAAAATGCAGTCAGTTGTCCAAGGATTCCTTTTCCGGTTAAGGCCTCGGTGACCAAGGCAACGAAAAAGCCCCACATGGCTAAGCGGCCACTGAAAGTCTCTGCAAAGCTGTTAAAACCCCAAGTCTGATTCTTGATGCTCATGGTGTTTGACTCCGTAGTAGAAAATGATTTACATGAATTAATGTAAACTTTATGTAAAGTTTTGTCAACTAAAATGCGAACTTTCTATGGTGCTGGCAGTGAATTGCTGCCCTTCCCTCTTCCAACCGGCAGCGGCAACATCTATAAAAAAAACCAGCCTTTTTGGCTGGGTTTGAGAAGAGTTTATTAAGCTTGAACGGCTGAAAATGTTGAAGCTGCTTGGACGGAAAAATCTCCGTTCTTTAAATTTTCCTTCGGCAGTCGGGAAGAGAGTTCTAGGCTTGGCAACTTCAGAACTTACATCAATCCCCAGAAGTGTAGGACACCCTTACCAGTGACGAGTTCAATGATCAAGGCAATGTAAATGCCGACCATAGCTAGGCGGCCACTCCAAGCTTCTGCAAAGGGATTGAAACCAAAAAAGTTGTTGGATGAATTCATAATCTTGGACTCCGTAAAATCATGTGTGATGTAACCTTATGTAAATAAATGTAACAGTAACTTAATATATTGTCAACTGTGTGAATCACTTTTTTGCTCCATGCTTGCTAGGTCTTTTGATAGCAAGCACCAATAATTGGCTTACTAACCCCTGCGGGAAGGGCTTTTCAGCCTTAGTGATAAAAACGGGTTGATTGATAGACCCGTTTGAAGAGCAGCCAAAGTCGTGTAGTTAGACAAGACTCCCTAAGATTGCTGAAACAAGTTGGGCTAGCCAATAAAATTGAAGTTCCCGCTGCAATCTATCGGGTGGGCAGCAGCAAGAGCGTTAGCGGGAAATCCCAAGCTGATTCTGGCAGATGAACCCACGGCTGCCCTAGACTCTCAGCGAGGCCATACGATCATGGAACTGCTGCGAAAATTAGCCAAGGAAGAAGGCTGTACGGTCCTCATGGTGACCCATGACCCTCGGATTATGGATATCGCCGATCGGGTGGTCTATGTAGAAGATGGACTGATCACACCGAAACCTTCCAATCCCTCTTTTTTGCATGGGCCTTAAGTTAAAGATTTTGTCTCTGTTGAGTGAGCCAATATAAATAAAAAAAGATATCGTTAGAGTTGAGCAGAAACAAAGAAATCGAAGATGCAGTCAAAATTTATTGCTTGCCGCTCCAATTAAACCTTGAACGATTTATTAAGCAACCTAACTTTTGAGCATTTTAAATACAGCTTGAAAGAATTATTTCTCTCCTAAATATTTATATATATTCTTCTCTTTTGATAAAAGAAAGTCAAGAAAATTAACACCTTGATACTTACATGTTTCATATATACTTAGCAAGATGAGATATCTTTGAAGACCTTCCTCTGTAAATACTCCATTAGTATCTCGTCGATAGGTTGAAAAGTGCTTAAAGGCGTGTTCAGCATTATTATTGTTCCAAGGCACGCCATCCTTATCAAGAAATAGAAATAACTTACCTCTCTGTTTTTGAAATCTTTCTTTGAATTTTATCGCAATCTCAGATTCCCATGATTTATTGCACAACATTCGGTAAAACTTATCAACATCTTTCTTGTGTTTATTCAAATGTCTTTTTTTAAGCCCATATTTATCTATTGTTTCAATGATTGTTCGTAATAGATCAGAAAAACCCTGAGAAATAAGTATCAGGTCCTCATCTTGTTGATGCTTAAACAGAGTATCATTAACATCTCTCATGATGTGAATTAAACACTTCTGTTGTTCACAACCAATACTTTCATAACCTTTATAAAAATCGGATATCAAAACACCACTAAAGCCTTGAATGAGATCTGGAATAAAATCAGTTTTTCTATCATTAGTATATAAAAAGTATACCTCAGTCATGTTTGTAAAAACCCATACATAACCATTTTCACCTCTTATACTAGCTCTAGTCTCATCAGCATGAATAATACTCCAGTCTTGAATCCTTCGAGCTATTTCATCATAAGATATTTGATAATAATTTGCGGCAATTTTTTTGAAGTAATAAGAGTTGCCAGAGCCAACTGTACCTATTGATATCTGAAAACTATCTGCTAATGTCTTTTCGATTTTCTCAAAACTAATCTTATTGACAATATTTTGATAAATAACCCAACTTATTAAATTATGACCGTATTTAACTCTTATTTTCTTGTACTTATTAGGAAGATATTGTTTTTTGCATTTCCTACATTTGCCATAATAGCCAATGTACTTTGTGATCCACCTCTTAATTCCGCCAGTGAAGAACTTTAAGTCAACAACGATCTTATAAAAATTAGTATTCTGCTTATAAGTATCTGTTGAACCACAATTTGGGCAAATTCTTGATGGGTTGATACATTTTTCTTGATTTACTTTTCTCTTGAATCTCACTCCTTTTTTATTTTTTTTATTGATCTTCTTCAATCTTTTATCAGTTCTGAAAAAAACTTTATTTCTTTGATAGTCAAAATAAGCACGTTTATTGACAAAGTCAAAATTATCTAAAGCAAATTTATGAGATCCAAAATTATAGCCTCCATATCTTTGTGAGATTTCATTGTAAAAATTTGATGTAATTTCTATAGAAGAGAATTCAGGATTAGAAATCTTTTCATCATTCGATATGGCAAAAATAAATTCTGTCAGCTTCTTTAATGCAAAGCAGTCTTCCATATTATATAAAATTAATTTTTTATATAGCTCTTCATCATAATCCACCTCCCATAGTCTCCTCCATAAAATACTATATAAACCTGACGAATTAGGTTCTGAATATTCAAAACTCAAGTAACCAGATATTTCTTTCAGGCCATTAGAATAGGTTGGAAAATAAATTGATGTGTAAACTATTGACAACACATTTATGCTATTATCAATAATTCTTTCTATTGACTTCTCTCTTCTTTTGATTAGACTCTTTAGCAGAAATTTAAGGAATTTTATCTCATAGCTGCCATAGTGGAATATAGTGAATTCACTAAGTTGATCAAAGTAATCTAAGAAGTCTTCTGCTATTTGATCCTTGTTTGATTCATTGCCAATCCAGTAAGACTTTTTTTCTAGTGAACTCCCTTTGTCTACTAGTATACCTAATAAGTAAAATAAATTTCTATCGGGATCTCCTTCTACATCGAAATAAACTCTAACTCTTGTTTTTGGGATTTCTACTTCTTTATATATATAGACTTTTTTCTCTCTAATAGCTAAAGCTTTTAGGGCAGGGATATGTCTAGTCTTTGAGTTTCGTGTCCTCTTCTTTATTCTTCGCCTTGGCCTAAAAGTATGGGATAGTTGAAATATTGTAAACATACCTTTTTCCCTTAATTTCTGAATATCTTTATTTCTTAAAACTTTTAGTAAGCTTAGATTGTCATTATCAAGAGCTTTCTGATAGCAGTTTTGTTTAAAGATGCATATTTCACAATGATTATTAAGTATATGATTTGGTTCTTTTTTCTCAAAAATAAATTTTCTAATATCATCAACAATAGTTAAAATAGAATCAAATAAAGGTTTTATATTTACTTTTAGTGACTTTAATGGATATCCATAGAATATTTTTCCAAATTCTATATTCTTATTTAGTGATTGACTCAGAATAAAACTATTGAAAGCCAATAAAAGTTTATCATTTTTTGATACTTTATAGTCTGACAAAATAGAAATTGGCACATATATAGGAGGTTTATATGATATTTGTTCAATAACATCAATTGTCGCCTCTAGATCTTTATCCACAATCTTTATATTAAATAGTTTATTAAATCTCTTCTTTAGAGTCCGTGATGAAACGTAAGACTCTGTAGAAAAGTCTCCAAATGAAGTAGTTGGTTTCTGGCAGAAGATCTTTTTGTATTGTTGTCTAGTTAAGTCAATAATTTCTTTGTTTAAAACCTGGAAATTAGTGATCTCTTCATTTTCTTTGGAGATTCTTAGATAAGCTTTGTACTTGCAATTTAGATAGTCCATCAAAACCTGAGATGATATTTTTTGATTTGAATTAATTTTTTTCATAAGTGGATAATAAATTTTGTTCTGATGATATTGTCCGCCAAAAACCTGATAAAGCCAAAATAATGGCATTATTGAATCCACATGAGATAATCCTAGCTTCAGGGGAATTATCCAATCTTTCAAAAACTTCGGTTGAGAATTTCACGATATAGTGCATGTATCGGACGTTAGACTTGTAGAAAAATTGTTTTCTTTGCCTATGCCTGTAAGGTAAAAAACTAACCTTGTTTACCCCTACTAGACTATCTGAAGTGGCAAAGAGCCTTAGTTATGGCCAAATTAAATGTTTTTGTAACTGGTGCAACCGGATTCGTCGGCGCTAATCTAGTCCGTTTACTGTTGTCGGAAGGCCATCAAGTACGCGTACTAGTCAGGCCCCAAAGCGATCTGACGAACCTAGCGGGGTTAGACGTGGAGCAAGTGACTGGACGGCTTACAGATGACGACTTGAGTCAAAAATTACAAGGGTGTCAGATACTCTTTCATGTTGCGGCCCATTACAGCCTGTGGCGAGCCGACCGCGAACAGCTTTGGCAGAGCAATGTGGAGGGCACTCGCAATCTGCTGCAAGCAGCCCGAGACGCCGGGATTGAACGCACTGTTTACACCAGCTCAGTAGCAGCTATTGGCGTGAAAGCAGGGAATAGTGCCGATGAAACCTATCAGAGTCCGGTGGAGAAGCTGATCGGTGACTATAAAAAGTCGAAATATTGGGCAGAGCAGGAAGCCTACAAAGCCGTCCAAATGGGCCAGGACATCGTGATTGTCAATCCCAGCACCCCCATTGGCCCTTGGGATATTAAACCCACACCCACAGGCGATATGATTTTGCGGTTTCTGCGGCGGCAGATGCCCTTTTATTTGAATACGGGGTTGAACCTTATCCATGTGCAAGACGTGGTTCGCGGCCATTTGCTGGCCCTAGAAAAGGGAAAAACGGGAGAGCGCTATATTCTGGGCAATCAGAATATGACCCTGAAAGAAATGCTAGATGTGCTGGCTGAATTAACGGGGTTGTCCGCTCCCAAAGGCGAGATTCCTGCATGGATTCCCCTGACCACCGCCTGGATCGATGAAGTGGTTCTAGCGGCGATGGGCAAAACCCCCTCTGTGCCCCTAGCCGGGGTACAAATGGCGAAGCAAATGATGTTTTATAATCCTACTAAAGCTATTCAGGAGTTGGGACTGCCCCAAACCCCAGTCCGACAGGCACTTCAAGAAGCGGTCGATTGGTTTATTAGCCACGACTACGTTCCCCAGACATAATACAGACTGCAATTTTTTGATTCTGAATCCTGCAAAATGCATAGGGCAGCGTTAAATTAACGATAGAGTACTGTGTTCCCCTGAGACCCGCAAACTCTAGCCCCAGAGAATAAAAATGGTTTGCTGCCTAAATCCTGACTGCAAAAAGCCGATTAATCCGGATTCCCACAAGTTTTGTCAGCAATGTGGCACGCCTATCGTTCATTTGTTGCGCGATCGCTTTAAGGTGATTAAACCCCTCGGCCGAGGTGGATTTGGCAATACCTATCTGGCTGAAGATACGGATCGGCTGAATGAGCCTTGTGTGGTCAAGAAGCTCACCTATCAGGCGACGGAAGCTTGGGAACAGCAAAAAGCCATCGATATGTTTGCCAGCGAAGCCCGACAGCTTAAGCAGTTGGGGCATCATCCACAAATCCCGAAGCTGACGGCCTACTTTCAAGAAGGTCAGAATTTGTATTTGGTTCAGCAGTATGTGGATGGCTTGAATTTAATTGAACTACTGGAAAAGGAGGGGACCTTTGATGAGCAAAAAATCCGACAGGTCCTACTGGATGTATTGCCCGTATTGCAAAGTCTGCACGATCAAGGGGTCATTCATCGCGATTTAAAGCCGGACAATATTATGCGACGGCGGGATGGTCAGCATGTGCTGATTGATTTTGGCGTGGCGAAACTGCTGAAGCAAACGGCAATGGCTCATGCTGGGGCTGGCACCATTGTCGGCTCACCGGGCTACGCGTCTCCTGAGCAGATTCAGCGGGGTCGAGCAACACCAGTGGGAGATTTGTACGGTTTGGGATCGAGCTGTTTTCATCTACTCAGCCATGTGTCTCCCTATCACCTATCCTTAGAATTTAATTACCTCTGGAGTGAAAACTGGCAGCAATATATTGCTCAACCCTTAAGTCCTGATCTCCAGAAAATTCTCGATAAGCTGCTGCAAATCGAGCCTGCTCAACGCTATCAGTCTGCCAATGAAGTTTTGCAAGATCTGAAGGCTGCGCCTGTCTTACCGCAACAGCAAAAAATCACGTTACCGGCTCAATCTTATCTACCCCCCCATATCCCCCAACTGTCTGGCAAAATGTGGGCTGCGATCGCATTTCTCGGTTTAGTCAGTCTATTTGGGATTGGATATGTAGCGATACGGGCCAACGATACCGTATCCATATCGCCCATGAGCCAGGCAGAAGCCCTGCTCCGTAGTGGGTACGAGAAGTATCGAGCGGGGGATTATAAAGGTGCGATCGCAGATTATGACGAGTCCATTCGCCTGGATGCCCAGAATGCCGATGCCTTTAATGAGCGAGGGTTAGCCAAATACGCCCTCCAGGACTATCAAGCTGCGCTATCGGACTATGACGAGGCACTCAAACTAGACGATCGACACTCTAATACCTACGGTAATCGGGGTCTTGCTAAACATGCCCTGCAAGACTATCAAGGTGCTATTGAAGACTACAACCAGGCCATTCGCCTCAATCCTCAATATGCCAATGTTTATCACAATCGGGGACTATCCAAATACAACCTCAAGAATTTGCAGGGAGCGCTGTCAGACTACGATCAAGCTCTACGCATTGATCCGAACCGAGCAGATACGTTGCGATCTCGGGGCCGAACGTACTATGAGCTAGGCAACTATCGCGCCGCCCTAGCAGACTATGATGACGCGATTCGCCTCGATGGGGATAATGCCAATGCCTATAATGGCCGCGCTCATGCCAAAGGCAAGCTAGGCGATTGGCAGGGTGAGCTGGCTGATTTTGATCAAGCGATCCAGTTGAATGACCAGCTTGAGGACGCCTACAACGGTCGAGGCTTAGCCCAATACAACCGCAAGAATTATCAAGAGGCTCTCCAGGACTACAATATGGCAATCCGATTAGACCCAAACTATGCGGTTGCCTACTTCAATCGCGGATTTGTGAAGGAAGTTCAGGATGATATTGAAGGAGCGAAGGCCGATTTTCAAACTGCGGCCAATCTCTATCAGAAACGGGGTGATCAACGTCAACAAAATGCTCTGCGAGAACTGAGACGGCTTCAAGCTGCGGAAGCGAAGCAAGTCGGGAATTAATGGGAACGACTGTATTTCGTTCATTTAGCGCAATACTAACCTACTCTGCTTCCTTGCTCTATTTAAAAAGATTTTGTTCTGCAAAGTGAAGGTAAATCTTTTGTTTGAGGAAAAAACTCTATTCTTCACACAATATCTAAATCTTAGGTGAGGGTGCTGTATCCTGGCTATGATATCCCGTAAATATAGGGAATAGTAATCCAGACTTAGCTCGATATTCATCAAATCCAGGATATCGAGATAGAGATTGTTCTTTTTTAAGCATATTGGGGATAAAAATAGCTACAATAAATCCTCCTAGAATCAAAAAGGGTAGCCAGTGCATCGTTAGCATTGCAAATGCTAAATAAATAAAAATTTCACCAAGATAATTAGTATTTCGGCAGCGAGCGAAGAAGCCTTCAGTAATTAATCCAGGCTGATACTTGAGAGTATAGAATTTTTGCGCATCACTACAAAAATGAAGGAAGATTCCAAACATATTGAGCGTAATTGCTGCTGATAGCAGAGGAAGAGGGGGTTCAACTTGATGACTGACTAAGATAAAGGGTGCCACCCAATATAAACTTATCACCGCAAATCCAATCAGATTTATAGCCAAAGGAAACTCTTCCTCCCAGCGCTTATCAGGGAAAAGTCTATCTTTCAAGAGCCATAAAATACCATAGGAGCCATGAAGCGCTAAATAAACCCACGGTCCTAAGCTGAAATTTTGATAAATAAACATTAGCCCTAAAACAAAGATAAAAGTAGTCCCTTTGTGAAGATTTATAAAATGCTTAACCTTCATAGACATAGCTCCTTCTAGAGCAAAATAAAGTAGAACACGATTTCCAAATTCGATCATAAGTGAATCCGGTTGCACTTTGAATATACTATTTTTCCGATTTTTAACAAGAGCAGATAAACTAGATCATTGCCAATATACTTCTTCTCAATATTTTTTAAATCTTGAAAATTACTAATGAAGTGATTGATTCAGATCTCAGATATTTTTTATACCGATCGAATTAATTTGGGAGTTATAGCATTAATGCTAAAAATAACAGCCATATCTTCTGACTTGTTTTTAGAATTGCTCAAACAGCCGATCACTTACTTTTGAGAATTACCATTGATGGGCTGTCTTCTCGTGCTTTTAAGCGGTGGGGGAAAATAGCGATTTGACCGCATTGGAGGAAATGAGTTTGCTCTGATGAAGGTCTTTATCCGATACTGAATATGCTCTGACAACTGTTTGAGGCCATTAATTCCCGGAAGATTGCTGCTTTATGACATGTTGTCTGAATCCTGAGTGCACGAAGCCTCTCAACCCTGACACTCACAAGTATTGTCAGCAATGCGGTACTGCCTTAGTTCAGTTCTTGCACAAACACTACAAGCTCGTAAAACCGCTGGGGTCTGGGCGATGGGGTAAGACCTACCTGGCGAAGGATATCGATCAGCTCAACACTCCATGCATCGTCAAGCAACTAACCCTGAAAACCTTAGGCGCAAATCCTAATGCGGTTCAACTATTTCAGAATGAAGCCAAGCAGTTGCAAGCGTTAGGCCATCATCCCCAGCTCCCGGATTTACTCGCCTACTTCCAAGAAGGCGAGTATCTCTATCTGGTTCACCAGTTAATTGAGGGAAAAACCTTACTCGAACAGTTGCAACAAGGAACGTTCAGCGAAGTCCAAATTCGCAACTTGCTCTTGGATCTGTTGCCTGTGCTGCAGGTGGTGCATGATCAAGGCGTGGTGCATAGAGATCTGAAACCAGAAAATATTCTCCAAGATATTCGGGGGCACTACATCCTGATTGATTTTGGAATTGCCCAGTTTTTAAACGAAACGCAAGCCTTACAGCGGCCAACCAGCAGTCGTTCTATTGGCTATAGACCACCTGAACAACTGCGGGGACAAGCTAGCCCGGTGAGTGATCTATATGGGTTAGGCGCGACTTGCTTTCATCTTCTCAGTGGTATATCCCCTTCAACACTGATTCAAACCCAAGGACAGACCTGGAGCCAGAATTGGCAGGCTCATGTGAATTCATCCTGTAGTTCAGAGCTACAAGCCACCCTGACCCAATTGCTGCATCCAGATCCTAGCCAACGGTACCAGTCGGCCCAGGAACTCTTAGAAGGCTTAACCCGTCATCCCCCTAATCTCTCCAAGGGGTTCAGCCAGATTGGCAAATCTCGGAAGATCTGGATAGGCACTGCGATCGCATTCGTGCTCCTAGGGAGTTTGGCAGGGGTCACCTACATGCTTGCCACACGCACCCCCTCCTCTGAAACATCAGGAGAAAGTGCCACAGCGTTTATTCGCCGAGGGGATGCCAAGTATAATCGGCAAGATTATGAAGCTGCGATCGCAGATTATTCTGAAGCGATTCGTCTCAGTCCTGATAATGTCCAAGCCTATTTGGGGCGGGGCAATGCCAAATATGCCTTAGAACAATATTCAGAGGCTCTGAAAGACTACGAAGAAACCCTAAGGCATGACCCAGACAATGCCTATGCCTTCAATGGTCGTGGGAATGTGAAATTCGCCCGTAAAGACTATGAGGCAGCAATCGAAGACTACAACCAAGCCATCCAAACCAATCCTCAGTTCACTCTGGCCTTTTTTAATCGCGGCAATGTCAAATCTACTCTCCAAGAGCACCGCGCGGCGATTGAAGACTATAGCCAAGCCATTCGCCTTAATCCTCAATACGAGCCAGCCTATTTACAGCGCGGAATTTCTAAAGCGGCATTGAATAATCATGCTGGAGCTATCGAAGACTATTCCGAAGCCATCCGTCTCAATCCCGAGAACTCGGATACCTTCAATAACCGAGGGGTAGCCAAATACAAGTTAGGGAACAGTCGCAGGGCCATTCAAGATTTCACAGAGGCCATCCGCCTTAATCCTGAGAGCCCCTTTGCCTATTGCAATCGAGGGGAAGCCAAACTGAAATTGAAAGATGCCGAAGGTGCGATCGCAGACTGTACCGAAACCATTCGCCTAGATCCACAAAGCTCTTTTGCCTACAGTGCCCGTGGTAAGGCCAAGCATGCCCTCAAGCGATATAAAGCAGCCATTGAAGACTATACCCAAGCCTTAAGGATTAATTCTGGTTGGGGGAATAGTGATAGCCCCGCCGATAGCTACTACAACCGGGGCAGTGCCAAAAGCAAGCTGAATGATATCACTAGTGCGATCGAGGATCTAAAAATAGCGGCCGATCTCTTTCAGCAACAAGGAGACACTAGACGGTATAGAATCACCCGTAATTTACTGAGGAAATTACAGTAGCCCTTTTTATATCCCACTGTTATAACGGTCGGAGAAGCAAGAGGTCTCCACTGTGTTATTTGGCCCAGTCATGTATGCATTGGGAGTGTTAGTTGCCAGTATGTGGTTAGCGAGTAGCCCCCTACAGGCTTCAGACATCCCCATTAGCCAAAAGCTGCTTAACTTTTTTGATACCCAAGAACAGAACGCCTATAAAACCTTGATTCAAGAATCTATCAAGGGCAACTCGAAAGCCTTTAAGACCCTCATAAAGTTTGACTGTGGAGGAGCGTCCTTCTGTTATTGGCATGGCGAAGTCTTGGCAAAAGTTACCTACCAACTGGGTGAAGAGAAAGTGCTAAGCCTGCTCACAGGCATGAACCCAGCAGATAAAAGCGATTTCCGACATTTGCTCATGGCAGGTCTTGAATATGGTTCATTCACAACAGATGAAGATTCAACGAATGAACGGAGCAAGTTGACCATCGAGGATGAATTTCCCCGCTTAGACCAATGGCTGCAACAATCAGCGAACTAAGAATCTGGCCACCTTGTTGGTCAACGGCTTGATTCTAGATGGGATAGTTTGTTTACCTCATCTTGCACTCGGATACTGATATCGACGGCTTGATTCAAAATATCACTGTAGTTTTGGGCTTGATGCTGTAGTTCTATCGACTGCAAAGTCATGAGATTTTGCTCAATATTGTCCAACAGCGCTTGGCGACGAGATAGTAGCCCATGATTTTGCCGCAGGATTTTCTCCGTCATCAGACCTGCAATTAAACTTTCTCGTGCTTTATGGAGGGCTTCCATAAGCATAGGTTGCATCTGCTCGGCACCACTTAATTGCTCAAACAAATCGACGGCCTGCAACACTTGATGGTAATGATCTACTTCATCTAGCAATCGCATAAAGCTCCGCAGATGTTGAGCTTTAAACCACATTCTTACCTGGCGAATAATCCAGAGAGAAAGTGAGATCGCACCTATCCACGCCAAAACAGCGTGATCTGAAGTTGATCCTCGCGAGAATCCCAGACCGAGGGGGGTTGCAAAAATCAGCATGAGTCCCAGAACCAAAGATTCCGTCGTTACCACCACCAATAGACGTCTCGGAGACCATATCGGCAGCCGATAGGCCCCCCACAGGAAGCCATTGAGGATATGGTCACTAACTTCTAGGCCGCTCAGACGTTCAATTTCAAGAGCAGAGATCCACAAGTCTTCTAACGCCGGGGTCATAGCCGCTATCCAGCACCATCCAGAAGATTGATCAGAGTATTCCAAACTCCAGTAATAAAATTACCTTCTCGGGCGCGAAACCATTCGAACTGTCCTGGAGAACCGAAGAATGGTCTCAAAATCCATCCCAATTGACTCCCCACCACACCATAAAGTCCCAACCAGAGTCTCAAGATCGTGAGTCTAAGCTTGTAGTTGGCACTATCTTTATCAGCAGGACGCATCGCCTGATACAGAAAGGTGACTCCAAACACCCCGGTAAGGGCAAAAATCACCACATTTAAGAGTAGGTAGAAGGCATAGTCTTTGATAGGCGAAATGGTAATAATGAAAAAGAGGGTGATGGGAGCAAATCCACAGAGCAGAATGGAGATAACGGAGGCCGCACTCAGCACATAGGTGAAGTGCTGTGTCAGCGTTTTCTTTGACCCAAAGAGAGCATTAAAAATGTAAAGTGCAGGCAAGCAAACTACTAATGTAATTAGATAAAGTGCCGGTAGTTTGATCGCAGATGACACGGCCTGCATGGGGCTATGAAAGGAGCCGACAATACTGCCATAGATGGCAAAGCAGCAGAAACTACAGAGTAATAAAGCCGAAATTTTACTATTGAGTCGTTTGCCATCGTGAATTTCTTGCAGGAAGGATTGACGGTCTTTCAGCAAATTGAGAAAGGTCTCAGAGTAATTCATATCAGGTAAGTGTTAATTGTTGAGATAAAAACCAGGACGTAGGTGAGGGATGGTTCTTTCAATGGGGGCTTTCACCGTTTGATTGGCAACGTCTAGTTATGGGTTGAGGGCCTGGGATGCCAAGATAGCGCTGTTATGATTGGCTACTCCCCCGAAATCTAAACCTTCAATATCTGAATAACTCTTGGTTCGCAAGGTCTAAATTTCTCGATGTGTCAGTCCAATCCTAGGACGCTCGTTACAGCAAACAGATGATCTCAGTCATAGGAAGAGATGATCTTGCTCACATATCTGTGTCGCAAGGCCAGGATGATTGAAGGGAAGTCTACTACCGTGTTTCGGCTAGCTTTTGGGCAAATTCTTGTAAGGAAATGGCTGATAAATCGGGCAGGTCATAGCTCTGCTGAATATTGGCATACTGCCGTTTCATGGAACGACGATAGGCCGGATCGTAATGTTCTTCAAGCAGCGATCGCACAAGTGCTGACCACTGCTGACCATCAATCAGTTCATGCCAGTGCTGAAGTCGAGCCTTGCCATAACTACGCTGAAGCTGATTCAGTTTGTCTTTCAATAAACAGGGGTTGTGCATGAAATGCTCGTAATGGGAGAGCAACCATTCCACTCGACTGCTCATAGGGGTTTGGATCTCAAGGCAAGGAGCGGTTTTCATTTGGTCCCATAGGGCCGTGGGTACAAAGCGTTCACCAATTTTGCTACTTTCCGCTTCGATCCAAACGGGTTGGGTCGGATCGAACGTTTGCAGAACCGAGAGTAAATCTGACTCAAATTTCTTCTGGGAGGGCTGTTTAGAGGTTTCGGCTGCCCCTAGCAAAGACCCTCGATGATTAGCCAAGCCCTCCAAGTCCAAGACTTGCGCCTGGGCTTGAGAGAGTCTCTGTAAAATCTCAGTTTTAGCTGTGCCCGTTAGCCCGCATAAAATGCGATACGAAAAGCGATGCGGCACCTGCTCTAATTGCTCTCGCACATAGGTGCGATAAGTCTTGTATCCCCCATCTAGCAAGGTGGTTTGCCATCCTACCTGGGTTAGGACCAAGGCCATACTGTGCGATCGCTGTCCTCCGCGCCAGCAGTAAATAAACGGATGATATCCCTTTGGTTTATCTGCAAAGTGGTGACTCAAGTGATAAGAGAGATTTTGGGCCACAAGAGCCGCCCCCTGCTTACGAGCCACAAATGCCGACACTTGCTTGTATAGCGTTCCCACCTCAGCCCGTTCCTGGTTATTGAGAACCGGCAAATTGATGGCTCCAGGGAGATGATCTTCCGCATATTCGGCGGGCGATCGCACATCAATAATTTCGCTATAAATTTGCGGGCAAGGATTGGTCGTTACGTTGGGGGTCAGGGGCATCCAGGTCTAGTAGGTCTATGCATTGGCAGGAAAGGTTTTCTTAAATTCATCAATCAGGTCATCCATTTCTTCCAAAGCCTGGTTGACGTCAATTCTGAGGGTGCCTAAATCTGGTTGATCCAGCAACTGCACCAATACCCCCCGTTTTACTTCTAATAAGGCAATGCGATCGCGCATCGTTTGACTATCCACCAAGTTATCCTCGTCGCAGATTGTAATGTGTACAAGACTTAACTTAAGTCTAACAGCCGGATCATAACGGCAAAAATAGATGGCTCGGTTGGCAAATCGTAACTCTAGGCGAGGTGATCGATATGATCGCTCCATTTTTAGACTCAATAGTCTGTAACTGTTTCAGTCAAGCACTGAAAATCTGAGCTAAGCTAGCTTATGAATACGTTATATTTGGGCATTTGCTGTGCTTCAACGTTCAACCCTGATTTCGCTTTTCCTAGCTGCTGGTCTTGGCACTATTGCTCAACCCGCCCTAGGGCAAGCCGTTGCACCTCGTACCCTTAAAATAGACTCCAAGCAGCTTGAACAAACGGGACTCGTCTTGTTCAAAGAGGCTGTCTATCTGAGCCAATTTCAGCAAGTTGAACCTGCCCTAGCCCGTGTCAAGTTAGCCACTCAACTGGCGCCTAAGTCGGCGGACGCCTGGGCTTTGCTAGGGGGGTTATACCT
This sequence comes from Acaryochloris sp. IP29b_bin.176, assembly GCA_028285315.1. Taxonomy (GTDB): domain Bacteria; phylum Cyanobacteriota; class Cyanobacteriia; order Thermosynechococcales; family Thermosynechococcaceae; genus Acaryochloris. The sequence continues at coordinate 16,910 of JANQPU010000200.1, read as the reverse complement.
TAGCCAAAAGCAAGTCGATCAAGGGATTTCAGCATTAGAAAAATCCAGATCCTTGAATGACAAAAATGCAGGGGTTCACTTTAGTTTAGGCTCTGCCTATTTCAGCCAAGAGAAATATGAACAGGCGGCCCAGTTATTGACAATGGGCCTCAAAATCAAGCCAGATGTTCCCGAAGCACTATTTGATTTAGGCAATACCTTTTACAAGATGGGGAAGTTGAAAGATGCCATCAAACAATATGAAAAATCTTTAGACCAGAACGAAAAGTTTTGGCCTGCTATCAATAATATTGGCTTAGTTCATTACGAAAAGGGCGATGTCAATCGTGCCATGAAACAGTGGCAAGCCGCCATTGAGATTGATGAGAAGTCGGGTGAACCTCAGTTAGCCCTTGCTATTGCCACTTATGTCAAAGGGAATAAAGAAGAAGGGCTGTCCTTAGCCAAGTCAGCGCTGCAGTTAGATGGTCGCTATAGCAAAGTGGCCTTCTTGGAAGAAAATCTCTGGGGCGAAAAGCTCATTGCTGATACAAAAGTTGTGTTTGCGACCCCTGAGATGCAAGCCGCTTTAAGTGAGCTGGACGTCGAGACGGATGACGGGACGGCTGCCAGTACATCCAAAGAAGGCTCAGAAACCCCGTAAATAAACGTAAGGGTTTCCCGACTTTGATGGCCTTATAATGGCATTTACACTTTCAGACTCAAATTGTTTCGTGCAGCTTCTATAGAATTCGTGGCAGATTTAGGTATTTTTCATTCCAAAGGCTCCGCCATTGACGGTGCCCGATATATCAGTCGGCTTGATGCGTCTTTTCGGCTGCGCACCCTGAAACACAGGGATTTATCCGATGTAGCTGCCCTCCTCAGCCAATGTTTCTATCCTCAGGAAGGATGGCAATCCTGGTTTAATCCCATTCTGCAAATGGGTATTTTCCACGATCTCCAATCCCGTTACAGTGTTCGCCTCATGCCTTTTACAAGTTTGATTGGAGCCCAAGTGGTTCAGGGGTCACCGTCCGAATCGGAGTTAATTGGTACCGTTGAGGTTACCCTTAAGTCTCTGTCACCCTGGTTACCCCTTACCCCATCGGTCCCCTACATCTCCAATCTAGCGGTGGCTCCTCAATGTCGTTGTCAAGGGGTGGGGAAACAACTGCTATTTGCGTGCGAAGAAATGGTACGTCAGTGGGGACATCATCGTCTCTATCTCCATGTGATGGATGACAATACCCCTGCCCGTCGTCTTTATGCGAAAGCGGGATATCAACTTGTAGATAGCCCGCCTGCTTGGTCTAATTTATTTTTCTCTTCATCCAAGCGGCTACTGCTGTGTAAGCGTCTCTAGACCGTTATCACTACAATAAACTCTCCATCAGGAACCAGCATTCCTGCCTGATAACAGGGGCAAAACACACTACAGAATCATATTCTTTTACACTTTGATGTATAGCAGTCGCCATTTTATCGAGGACAAGGGGCTAACTATAACAGTTTATTCTCATCATTTGCGTGTCTTGCAAAAAGTGGCGACTGCTATAAGTCTAAAGTCTGAACTGGATTGTGAAGAACAGCGGTTCAGGCCAATTTTCGGAGTGTATCTTGCCTTTGCCTATGTTGCTTCAACCCCATCAACGGACAAAGTTAGATGATGCTGATGATACGTTTTTCTACGATTACCCGCGCTTTGTCACCCATGTCGATACTGGATTTATTCAACAACTGACCGATCTATACCGGCAGCAGCTCCAGCCGGGTTTTACCATCTTAGATTTGATGAGTAGCTGGGTGTCCCACCTACCAGAAGAGATCCAGTTTACGAAAGTCGTTGGTCATGGCTTAAATGCTGAAGAGCTGGCAAAGAACCCCCGCTTTGATGATTTCTTTATTCAGAATCTCAACCAAGAGTTACAGCTCCCTCAAGCCGATCAAACCTTCGATGCTGTATTGATTGCGGTTTCTGTGCAGTACTTGCAATACCCTGAAGCTATTTTTAGTGAAATTCACCGAGTGCTCAAGCCTAGTGGCGTGGTGATTGTGAGTTTCTCCAACCGCATGTTTTATCAAAAAGCAATTCAGGCTTGGCGGGACGGTACTGATGATCAGCGGGTACAATTGGTGCAATCTTATATGGGCTCAGTGGCAGGTTTGAGTGACCCTCAAGTGATATCCAATCAGACACCCCAATCTACTCTGTTGTCTTGGATGGGTTTAGGAGGGAGTGATCCCTTTTTTGCTGTTGTGTCTCGACGGTTACCAGCAGAAACGACAGCCACCTCATCAAGTTAATCTCACTTGAGATATTCAGGTCATAGACACTACCTTGGGTCCGGTGCGGTTCTTAGAGATTGACGCTGCTCATATCAGGAAGCGATAGCTCAATCAGCTACTCGGCTATTTTGCTCCGATGAATGATAGAAGAGATACAGGAAGGTGTCTCAAGTTTGGGCAGCATTAAACCAGCCAAAGTCTTTACTGGCAACGCACTCAACCACCCTATTATCCCCAAAAAGTTTGCATTGATGACTGAATAGGAATGACTGCTTGATGAGGGACATATCGAAACAAACGTTATCAAACTACTCTCTTTTCAATGAAAGAGCTGGTTCAAACAGGGCTGGGAGACCACCTGTATGCCAAAACAGAACGGTTTGTTGAGGATGGAAGTGCCGTGTTTGGAGCAAATCTAACAACCCTCCCATTGCTCGACCTGTATAAACCGGATCCAAAAGAATCCCTTCTGTTTGCGACACTAAGTTAATAGCCGACCGCTCCAATTCACCAACAATGCCATACCCTGCACCCAAATAAGCTGTTTCCACTCGAAAGTCCGATGGTTGGAAGTGGCAATTTGATCTTTGGAGGATTTGTGCTGTTGAAGTAGCCAATTCAGCTAATTGTTCGTTATAGCTCAATTGTTCCTTATCATCCTTGTCAATGCGAATCCCTACCAACTCCACATCCATTGCCAAGAGTGATTGACCCACTGTTAGGCCCGCTTGCGTCCCACCAGAACTAGAGGCAAACACGATCGCATCGACGGATTGCTCCATGTCAAGAAGCTGCTGCTGAAGTTCAGCCATCGCAGCCACAAAGCCGACGGCACCAAGGGCATTCGAGCCGCCATAGGGAATCAAGTAGGGGCGTTTACCTTGGGCATGTAGCTGGGATGCGATCGCACCCAATTGCTCTCCTTTTCGATCAGCCCCTGTCCAATGAATTTGGGCACCCAAAAGCTCATCCAACAACAAATTCCCATTGATCTGCTCAGGTGGAGTTCCCCCTAAAACCAGATGACACTCTAGACCAACCATTGCTGCTGCTGCCGCCGTTTGCCGACAATGATTCGATTGAGCCGCCCCTGCGGTAATCACGCAATCGCAGTTTTGGCGCAGTGCTTCTGCTATCAAAAATTCCAGCTTGCGGGTCTTGTTGCCCCCTAAAGCCAAGCCTGTCTGATCGTCTCGCTTCATCAAAATTTTAGGCCCGCCCAGATATTCAGACAGTCGAGATAGCTCGACAATCGGCGTTGGGAAAAATCCTAGTGCTCGTCGAGGTAAATGACGAAACGGCATATTGGCAACAGTTGATCTCAACTATCCCTACAGTCGCATGTTCTGAGAACAAAAGGTTAAAGCCGTTTTACCAGCAAAAATCCCCGCAATCCAACCTTTGCTGGGGTAAACAACGGGGAGAGTGACTATTACCAATAAAGACAATACGAGGGAAGGTTTAGAGGGCTCCAGCAGAACGTAGACCTAAGATCATACCTGCACCAATCCAATGGGCAAAGACGCCTGTAGCCAACATTTCGGGTACGCCAAAGTCCTTCATGGCTTCCGGTACAGCAAAGGGCAAGGCCGGACCTTGACCTGGATATTTAATGGTATATCGTCCCAAGAACACCATGAGCAAATTAATAAACAGCATGAGTATCCCCGTGTTAACTGTCCAGGGATGACTTTCGAAGGTCGTCAAAAGTATGGGATGCATCAAAATTGTTCTCCTAAAAACAGCGATACGGACTAAATCTGAAACTCTGTAACGTCGCTGACAGAATTATAAAAATTGAACTGTCGCAAAATTTTGTTTTGTGTCAAGAGTTAACATTTCGCTATAAAACTGATCCCACCTTATGTTGAAAGAAATACAACGGATGTGTGGGAACCAATGCGAGTCAAAATTTGTGGTATTACTCAACCGGATCAAGGGGTTGCGATCGCAGCCCTAGGTGCCGATGCCCTCGGATTTATCTGTGTCTCCCAGTCTCCCCGCTACGTAACGCCCCAGCAGATTCAGGCGATTACCCAAGCGTTACCCGCACAAACTCTGAAGGGAGAGCCCCTGAGCCGGATTGGTGTGTTTGCCAATGCAGATCTAGACCTGATTCAACAAACCGTAGAAGTCGGCCAGTTAACCGGAGTCCAACTCCACGGAGACGAATCACCAGCGTTCTGCCAGCAGGTCAAAGCAAAACTGCCCGAGGTTGAATTGATCAAAGCGTTTCAGGTTCGTAGCGCTGGCACACTCACTCAGATCCCTCCCTATGAAGCCATTGCGAATACCCTGCTCCTCGATGCCTATACCCCCCAAGCCTTGGGCGGGACGGGACATACTTGGGATTGGACACTGCTCAAGACTTTTACACCAAAGCTGCCTTGGTTTCTCGCAGGGGGCCTGACGCCAGATAATGTGAATCAAGCTGTAACAGCTCTAACGCCACCAGGGATTGATTTATCCAGCGGGGTAGAACAAGCACCAGGTAATAAAGATCTGAAAAAGGTAGAGCAGCTCTTTCAGCAGCTTCATCAGTTGGTTGATCTATAAGATGCTGGTGTAAATTCTTCCGTACAAGAAAACTTACGAAATGACTGAAACGCCTCCACAGCTAATTCATTGTGACTTACACGGTCCCAGTAAGTACGGCATCATTTGTACTCATTTATGTGAGAAAAATAGCCTTGGCTATTACGCTATCTCCGCTGAAGAGGATGAACCTGCCCAAGCATGGTGCAAGGATTGTGATCAGGTGCTTGAGTCAGAAAGAGGATGGACTGAAAAAGCCAGTAACTTTGCCGAGTGGAAGCTTTATTGTTCGATTTGCTACCAGCAACGACTTCAGCGACAAACGCTCATTCAATGGGTTGACGGTTCTTAAAGCTCCTATTTTCCGATCAAATCTCTAAGCCTGGTTAAGAGAATATGATGAGCAGCTACTTACATCATCCTATTGAAGTGGCCTCGACCACTTGAATCGAAGCTATCCTCATTTCTCCACTTCTGAAAAATCACTGCTAATTGTGCAGGGTCAACGGATATATATTCGTGCCAGATATCAAATTTCTTGTGCGGATATCCAAGCAAGTTGTTCATGGAATTGTTGATCGCAACTTTTGTAAGACTTTGAGCATGATTGATGTCAGGCCATAAGGCAATCAGCCTTACAACATCATCTTTAGTCACCCCAAACAGAGTTGGAAACTCGTTATCAGGGAAAAATGGTCCTTCAACGGCTGCCTTTAAACACTGGTAGATCATATCTTGCTCTTCATCGGTCAGTGTTGCAAAGCTTGTATTGGGAACTCTTTCTTTACCGAAGATATTTCTGCAATATCTATCAGCCATTTCTCCTGCGCTTTCATACACCTCCTTTGGGTCTCGAAGCATATCTCCAGGTTCTGGCTCTAAAGCGCTTGTTGAAAGTGAGACGCGCCCTTTTTCCTTGTCTAAATCAATGATGACAGCTCTCACCCAATCACCTTTACTAAAGACTTCGCTAGGATGTTCAACTTCCATCTGGGAAATATTGGAAATATGAAGTAAAGCATTAAAGCCATCACCTAAGTGGACGCTAACCCAAGAGTCTTTAATCCGCTCTATCGGTCCATCAATCAGTTGACCGATTTCTAGATCTTGGACTTGCTCCTTTTTCCACAAATCATAAATATCTTTCCGATCTTGGAGAGATAAAAATTGTATTGATTGATGCAGCTTATGGAGGAAACAGTCTACATGAGACCAGAGATATTGAGACCCACTATTTCCCCTTTCACGAATTGATATAGAAAGTGGCTCCCATCGAGTCTCTTCGATGTGCTCACCACAAATACAACATTGAATATTTCGTTTTGGCATCGTATTGCATGACAGCGCTAATCTTGGGGCATCTTGCTGAACTCCAGCCTAACTGATCTACTTCTGTATCGTAGCTTCATTTTTACTCTGAATCATTCGTTGAAAATCTATTTTGGTATATGAAATAGGCAAGAAAACAACAAAGGCTCAATTCTATGCACTTAGCTCCCAAAAACAGCATTATGTCTTTGAAATTTAAATGTCCAAATGTTCAGATGCTTAAACCTACTAATTACCGACAATGCACCTATAATTTGCCAACAATCTCAGAAATTTGCTGAATCCCTTCCTCTTGCATTTTTGTCAGTAAACCTTCCAAAATCCGGCGTACCATCCAGGGGCCTTCATACACCCACCCCGTATAGACCTGTAATAGGCTAGCCCCTGCACAGAGTTTTTCCCAAGCATCCTCAGCCGTAAAGATGCCACCTACACCAATAATCGGCAGTTGGCCTTGAGTCTGTTGATGAATAAATCGAATCACGTCTGTTGAACGAGATCGCACTGGGGCACCACTAATCCCCCCGGCTTCTTCACTGGGAGCATTTCCCGTAGCGGCAATCCGCTCTGTTTTTAGATCCCGCCGAATCGTTGTATTTGTGGCAATAATGCCTGCAAGCTGATGCGCTTGAGCCAAATCTACAATCGCGGCAATATCTTCCCACTCTAGATCTGGGGCAATCTTGATCAGCAGAGGCTTCGCCTCTGTATTCTCGGCCTGCAGACCTGCCAAAATGGGGGCCAACTGTTCAACTGCTTGTAGCGATCGCAACCCCGGTGTATTAGGCGAACTTACATTCACTACAAAATAGTCCCCATAGAATTTCAGCAGGCGAAAACTTTCCACATAGTCATCTACCGCTTGCTCTAAAGGCGTCACCTTCGACTTACCCAAATTAATCCCTAGGGGATAGGAACGGTCTTGGCGATCCTGCGAAGCGGCAATCACCTTCGCCATCTGGGCTGCGCCTTGATTATTAAATCCCATTCGATTCAGGGCAGCTTGATCTTCAGGTAAACGAAACAAACGGGGCTGAGGGTTTCCGGGTTGGGCATGGAACGTCACGGTTCCGGCTTCTGCAAATCCAAAACCCAAATGGGGCCAAACATTGGTTGCCACCCCATCTTTATCAAACCCTGCTGCCAATCCAATGGGATTCGCAAAGGAAAGTCCCCACAGGGATTGAGAGAGACGCGGATCATCTACTCGTAGAGTAGACGCTAACCTTTTTTGCAGCCCTTGCCCCAATCCTTGATCCGCTTTCTGATCCAACCAGGCACAAGTCCGCATCAATTGACGATGGACCGTTTCTGGATCGGCCTTCAAAACCGAAAATAAGAGAGGACGTAACCCTTGTTGATATAAATCCACAGTTTTCTCAGACCAGCATCGCACTGAGAGTATAGCCCGCTAAGGTGCAGAGGGAGCATCCGAGGATTGCACAGGCCAGCCCAGTCGAGTCGGTTGCTGATAGACCCGCTTGAGGGTATTCATATCTCTAGCAGAGATAGGAGCCGGTGTACGAACTTGAGCAAAATAGAGAGCATCAGTTTCTAAGGGACTATGGCCCCAAATGCCCAATGCATGCCCCAGTTCATGCCGCACAGCAGCAGCGATATAAGTCTGAGTTTGGTTGGTACGCACTTGAATCGTATAGCGATGAGACAACCGCTGCTGCTCATCCACATAGAGCTTAAAGCGAGTTTCTGCTGAGCGAATGCGACCTTGACTGCGTTGGGTGGGATCAACCGCTGAGATGACGATATCGGCTTGGCTGATATCAGGCGTGATTTCGAGCGGGAAATAAGCCTGCCAGTCTTGGATTGCCTGATCAACAGCCTGGGGCCATTTCTCCTGGATTAAGGGCAAGGACTCAGGGGCGGGCTGGACATACACTTTGACGGGGAAGTGGCTCCAGACCAAATATCCCACACGGGTCACTTTAATCTGATCGAAATAGTCCCCTTGTTGCTGGGGATCCCGCCACTGCTCTAAAGCCGCTGGCAATGGGTGAATCTGGGCAGCAGGGGCTTGGAGCGTAGCATGACTCGGCTGAACAAATCCTAGATGTACAAAAGTAGCAGCTAAAAGACCCAACAGACCTAAGCCAATAACTGCAGGCCAATTCCTCAGACTAGGCCACCGCATCATAATTCACAATAACGGTTTAACCGAGCCAGCCTGCGCTGAGAACCACCGTCAACCCCATAAATAATAGGGTGAGGGTCCAAGTGATCCGATTGAGGGTTTTTTCTGCACTCTTAGCACTGGTAAACAGTTGGGCTTGACCACCAATCCCTCCCAAGCCGTCCCCTTTAGGACTATGTAAGAGTACCAAGGCAATAAGAGCGACCGCAGAGAAGAACCACACACCTTGAACCACGTTAGTCAGCATCCAACTGAAACCCTAGTAAACGATAAAAACACTCATGGCAGCTCAATCACCGCACAGCGAGGCCAACCCACAACATGGGCTAGGCATACTCAAAAAGTATAACGCTTAGAGACGGATCCGGACAGGGCTCTTGTTGGAGCGGACTTCAAAATCCGCCGCCTGAATTAAGGTTGATCCCGTCATCTCTTCCGGTTTGGGAAGTTGCAAAATATCCAAAATGGTGGGGGCAATATCGGCCAAGCGGCCATCTGCTCGCAGCTGGACTTCAGTGCCATGACCTGGAATCTTGCGGCCTTCCCCTTCCACCAAAATCAAGGGCACAGGGTTTGTCGTATGGGCTGTCCAGGGGTTACCGTTCTCATCCCACATCCGTTCCGCATTACCATGGTCGGCCGTAATCAACAGCGTGCCACCGACATTAATCACCTGGTTTAGCAGTTTCCCTAAACACTGATCCACCGTCTCTACCGCTTTAATCGTGGCATCCATTATGCCAGTATGGCCCACCATATCGGTATTGGCATAGTTAATCACCACCAAAGAATAGTGGCGTTTTTCTAAGGCTGCGATCGCTTCTTCAGTCACCTTACTAGCTGACATGGCAGGAGCCTGGTCATAGGTGGTCACCATTGGACTGGGGACCAAAATCCTATCCTCTCCTGGCAAGGGATCTTCAATACCGCCATTGAAGAAATAGGTGACATGGGCATACTTCTCCGTCTCTGCCAATCGCAGTTGCTTCAAGCCGTGGTTAGAGACAATCTCGCCCAAAATGTTGTCTAGGTTTTGGGGTTTAAAGGCGACATCCGTCGGCAGATCGGGATCATATTGAGTGAACGTGACAAAGTGCAGGTGCTTAATCTGCTCCCGCTCAAACCCATCGAAGTTGGGATCAACTAGGGCCTGAGTCAATTGACGGGCTCGATCAGGTCGGAAATTAAAGAAAATGATGCCATCTTCTGGCTCGATTGCACCAGGGGCGATTCGGGTCGGCGGAATGAACTCATCCGTAGTTTTGTGATCATAGGCATCCATGATCGCATCTAGGGGAGACCAGTCCCTAGGGATCGAAACCTTATCGTTGACCATCACCTCATACGCCTGCTGAACCCGATCCCAACGTCGATCGCGATCCATGGCAAAATAGCGTCCACTCAAGGTGACAATTTGACCAACACCAATATGGGCAATCTGTTGCTGTAAAAGTTGGATTTCTTCTTTGCCACTTTTGGGAGGGGTATCACGCCCGTCCAAAATGGCATGAATACAAACCTGCGGAACATTTTTCTCTTTAGCAAGTTTAAGCAACGCTAACAAATGCTCAGAATGGGCATGAACGCCTCCTTGGGAGCACAACCCGATCAAATGCAATTTGCTATTTGCTTGGGACACTTGATGACAAACGTTCACCAAAGCGGGATTGGTCGTCAAGCTACCATCTTCGATCGCATCAGCAATGCGGACAAGTTCTTGGGGGACGGTGCGGCCTGCTCCTAAATTCAGGTGGCCCACTTCAGAATTGCCCATCTGACCTGCTGGCAAGCCTACGGCTTTACCTGAGGTTTGAATGAAAGTGCTGGGATAGGCTTTCCAAAGGCTGTCAATAATTGGGGTATTGGCGGCAGCGATAGCATTACCATCTGAATTCTCTTGGTAACCCCAACCATCTAATATGACTAGCACCACCGGTGAAATAGGTGTCGACGTCATACAGGGTCATTTTCCTCAAGGATTTATTTGTGATGCAATCATAACACTCAGAATTCTGCTTAGGACAGACCGCAACTTGGATCTCCAGAAAAAAGCAAGATTATTCTGGCACCGATATCAATATCATTCTTAGGTTAAGACCAGGTTGCCAATGAGATTTCAAGATTAACGCTGGGTTATGGGTGGGGAGGTGTGCAGCCCACCCAATTCTTTTGCTGGGGCAGGTTGCTCGGTAAGCATAAGGTCTGTGGGGATCGTTGCAGTGTTCCAAGTGAAGCGAGGCGCACTCCAAATTTGATCAAAGAGAACCGTCAAGGGAGCCAAACCAAACAACGCCCAGAAGATCCCCGTGGACAAGAAAAACTGGGTTTGCAACCCAAACGTGACCCCCGCAATACCGCCAGACCACAGTAAGCGGGCGATACGGGCATCCGGGATAGAGCGGGGATCAGTCAGCATAAACAGGGCAAATAAGATCAAGGATCCACTGGATAAACTGTGATACCAAACATCCCAACTCCATCCTAGCCACACGTCTCGCAGGGAGAGACAGGTGGCGTAGGTGAACAGAAACATCACGGAGGTATCCCACCGACCCACACGATGGAGGACCAAGCCGCCAGCCCCCATAAACAAGAGGCCGTACCAGCCGACCTCTCCCCATTGTCCTGGAGAGACCCAGGCATCAGAGGTCAACACTAACGCCGCAATAATGCCAAAGTTGGCCGGGTTAAAAAAATGTTTGTCGTTCCATTTGCAGATAAATTTACTGAGAATCGCCAACGCTGCCGCCAAGAACATCGTGGTCCAGTGGTCAGTTCGCAGCAACAAGCTGAGCCCCAAAGCCGTAATTAAGGCGCTACGGATTGAGGGATTAAAGATCCGGTCCGTGGGTTGGGTTCGCTGTAGATACAGATAGGTCAGCAGAGAAGTTAGAACTTGGACCAGAATTGTGGTTGCGATCGCAACTACGATCATCTCCGGTCGTAAAGTCCAGTCTTTAGTCCCAATCCCTAGTACCAAAAACAAGCTGAGAAATAAGATTTGGAAGTCTCTAGCATCTCTAAAGAGCATAAATTTTGAATGTGATCGATTTGTCTCAATGTATCTCAGACCTCTCGCCTGACCTATGGCTGTTACCAGAATTGTTACTGGATTAGGGAATATATTGTGCGCACGAATTAAGTCCCTGTCAGCGCTCTAGGCTTTTTCTTGCAGACGATCCTCACAAGTTTCTCAAATTGTCTCTATATAAAGAAGGCATGGATTCCTCTGATCCCGTCCTCCGTCCAAAGCGGGAAATAATAATGCTGTATACCTCTCCCCCCCATCTACAGGCCAAAACTAGACAGCAGTCTTTAGTTCTTTGGTTGGATCAGGTAGGCATTAACGATATCCCTCTGGTGGGAGGTAAGAACGCTTCATTAGGAGAGATGATCCAGCAACTCAGGGGGCATGGTGTGAACGTCCCGATGGGTTTTGCTACTACAGCTCATGCTTATCAACTCTTTATTCAACAATCTCAAATCGAATCCCAACTTCGTCAATTCTTATTGGACGTGGATGTTGAAGATATTGCCCAACTCCGGCATCGAGGTCGGCAGATCAGAGAACTCATTCTGGATACCCCTTTCCCGCCTCAGCTAGAACAGGCTATCAGCTCAGCATATTCTAGGCTGTGTGAGCACTCTGGCGGGAGTCTGTCTTTAGATGTTGCTGTTCGCTCTAGTGCGACTGCCGAAGATTTACCCGACGCCAGTTTTGCTGGTCAACAGGAAACTTACCTCAATGTTCAAGGTGTTCGTGGAGTATTAGAAGCCTGCCATAAATGTTTTGCCTCGCTATTCACCGATCGCGCCATTTCCTATCGCACCATCAAGGGATTTGATCATTTTGAGGTGGCCTTGGCCGTGGGGGTGCAGCAAATGGTGAGATCGGACACGGGTACCTCTGGCGTGATGTTCTCCATCGATACGGAAACAGGATTTGACAATGCGGTATTGATCACGGCGGCTTACGGACTTGGGGAAAACGTGGTCCAAGGGGCCGTCAATCCTGACGAGTATTTGGTGTTTAAACCGACGCTCAAACAGGGCTATCAGCCGATTTTATCCAAACGGCTCGGCAGTAAAGAAATCAAAATGGTTTATGACCAGGAGGGGAGTAAACTCACCAAGAATGTGCCAGTACCAGAGTGCGATCGCCAGAAATTCACCCTAACCAACACTGAGATTCTGACCCTTGCGCAATGGGCCTGCCAAATTGAAGACCATTATTCAACCGTGCGGGGCACCTACACCCCCATGGACATTGAATGGGCACAAGATGGATTCACTGGGGAACTCTATGTGGTCCAAGCCCGACCAGAAACGGTTCAGTCTCAGAAATCTGACAACCTGCTCAAAACCTACCAACTCGACGAAACAGGCTCAGTGCTCAGTACCGGTCGAGCCGTTGGGGAAATGCTTGGCCAGGGGCATGTTCGGGTCATTCAGAATGTCAATCAAATCAGTGCCTTCCAGCCAGGAGAAGTATTGGTTACCCATAAAACAGATCCCGATTGGGAACCGATTATGAAGCAAGCTGCGGCCATTGTCACCAATCAAGGGGGACGCACCTGCCATGCCGCCATCATCGCTCGAGAGCTAGGAATTCCTGCCATCGTCGGCTGTGGTAATGCTACTCGCCAAATCCCCAACGGTCGGATGGTAACGGTTTCTTGTTGTGAGGGTGAGGAAGGTCGAGTCTACGATGGGCTCATCTCTTTTTCAGTCCTGGAGACGCCTCTAGAACAATTGCCTAAAACCCAAACCCAAATTCTGCTGAACGTGGGCAATCCAGAACAAGCCTTTAGATTAGCAGCCTTACCCTGTGATGGCGTTGGTCTAGCACGATTGGAATTTATCATTGCCAATCACATCAAAGCCCACCCCCTGGCCTTACTCCATTTTGATCAACTGGAAGATCCACTCGCCCAGCAAGAAATTGCCAAGCTGACTCGTCATTACCCCTACAAACCTGACTTTTTTGTCGATCGGCTTGCCCATGGTGTGGGTATGATCGCAGCAGCCTTTTATCCTAAACCTGTTGTCGTCAGACTCTCAGACTTCAAGAGTAATGAATATGCAAACTTACTGGGAGGCAAGCAATTTGAGCCCCAGGAAGAAAATCCTATGCTGGGATGGCGAGGGGCCTCCCGCTACTATGATGAAATCTTTCGAGATGCGTTTGGCTTGGAATGTAAAGCCCTAAAGAGAGTGCGAGAGGAGATGGGGTTGACCAATGTGATTCCCATGGTTCCCTTTTGCCGCACACCAGAAGAAGGGCGGAAGGTGATCGCTGAAATGGCGAAATATGGTTTGGAGCGCGGTCAGAACAATCTCCAAATCTATGTCATGTGTGAAGTTCCCAGTAATGTGATTTTGGCCGATCAATTCAGTCAGGTGTTTGACGGATTTTCGATTGGCTCCAACGATCTAACCCAATTAGCCCTGGGCATCGATCGAGATTCAGCTTTAGTCGCTCATCTGTTCGATGAACGTCATGAAGGAGTGCAGTCGCTCATTCGCCAGGTCATTGATCAAGCTAAACAACATAACTGCAAAGTGGGCATCTGTGGCCAAGCCCCTAGCGATTACCCAGAATTTGCCCATTTTTTAGTTGAACAAGGGATTGACTCCATCAGCCTTAATCCAGACTCCATGCTCAAAACGTTACTAGTCATCGCTCAAGCAGAAGCGCACTCGTTCAGGTCTAAGCATTCCTAGTCACTTGCCATTCCCATACCGTCCCTGGAGGTATTCGTTATGTTTCACAAAATTTTAGTTGCCCTCGATCACTCAGAAACCGCTCTTGCAGTGTTTGATCAAGCCCTGGATTTGGCTACCACAACCAAAGCCAATCTGATGCTGTTACATGTGTTATCCACCGATGATCAGGACGCTCCTGACACGCCAACATCCTTCCCTAGCCTGTATTACTATCCAGGATTATCTGCAACCTCGATTAAGGTCTATCAGCAACAATGGGAGCAATATATCCAAACAGCACGGGATATTCTTCAGGCTCAAGCAGAAGAAGCAGAGTTAGCAGGGATCTCTGTTGAAACCACCCAAAAACAAGGATCTCCAGGTGAAATCATCTGTGAAGTTGCCAAAGAATGTCAGGCGGACTTAATTTTGCTAGGGAGCAGAGGACGGGCCGGTCTCAGTGAGTGGTTATTGGGCAGTGTGAGTAATTACGTCATGCACCATGCGCCTTGTTCAGTGCTGGTCTGTCGAGAAACAGAGGCTTCCTCGCCGCCTACCTCCACCCCAGACCACCTCAATCGGCAACTCATTTCTAACTTAGCGGGTTGGCAATAGTTTGAGATAGCTAGGCAGGTCGATTCTTCGCGTTTTTGGGCTGCATCCATTCTGCTCTCAAAGGTTTCAGCAGTCCTGACTCAGTCACTCGAACTGTAATCATAACGATATCGTCTTCGAAGGTCTGAACCACTAATCGCGACTGGTCATCCGCTTGCAGGTAGTAGATCTTATCTGGCATAAACTGGCTGATCATGGTTCGCTGACCCAATTGCTTCGCGCCCAGATGTCTAGCAAACAAGATATTTTTGACAGCCTGGGCGATGTATCTAGGCTTCCTGCCATAGAACAGGGGCAGATAATCACCATCATTTACCTCAGACCGTAGGTTGGAAACACTGGATATAGCCTTCAGGATTGCCCTGAGATTCAGGGATTCCTTTACTTCATAGTCAGATAAGACCTTGTCATCTAATGTAGGAAGCTGTTGCAAATCAAACAACACTTGCTGTTTCATCAGTTGTGGATGGGCACCATACACTTTCTGAGAGGCTTTTAAGGCAATCTCAGAAATCTCATTAAAGCTATAGTCATCAATATTTTTTTGAGCAAGCTTAGCTTTCATTTCTTGCTCAAACTTAGTTTGTAAAGCTGCAATTTTGTCCTGATCGGGAGGTGACGTTGAGGAAGGCGCTGTGCTGGCTTGCAGTTGACAGGCCGTTAGACACAAGCCGACCAGCAGGAGTTTAAACAGCGAGTTCCTCATAGCACCACCATCCAAAATTGTGGTTCCAGCCTAATGGCAACCTACTGCAATAGCTACCGTGAAAGGTTGACAGGTGGTTACACCTGGGGAACTGCTGCCCCTTCAGCAGCCAGTTTTTGTACCAAAGCCAGCAATTCTTGGGGGTTAAACGGCTTGGTCAAATAAGCAGTACATCCAGACATGCGGGCTCGCATGCGGTCAATAATGCCTTCTCGCCCCGTCAACATCACGACCGGAATTTCCTTAAGCATATCGACTTGGCGAACCATGCGACACAGCTCATAGCCATCCATCTTCGGCATTTCAATGTCCATTAAGATAACATTGGGTTGCTGCTCTATTAGCACCGTTAACGCCTGCTTAGGATCCATCAATTGCAGTACTTCAAAGCCTTCTGCTTCTAAAGACAGTTTCACGAATTGCTGAATAGTTTGGCTGTCATCTACACAGGCAACAACGGGGCGGGCCTTTTCTTCAATGACTTGATAGGGGTGCAAACTAATGGCCCCAGATTGGACCATGGGCGCTAGCTCAGTGGCAAGGGTCAACACATCCATCTCTGTCTGAGCTGCCAGTTCGTAAAAGCATAGATCTTGCTCTAGCAGATTGACGATATTTTGCAAGTATCGGCCATTTCCATTTTCTTGCCAAGCTAATTTTAGGAATTGATCTGGATTCTCTAAGCGAGGCTTTTGGAACGGAGAGCCAATGACGACCTGTAACTGTGCCCATTGATTAATTTGATCCCGAACAGGTAGAACCAACTGTCGGAAAGGAGCAGACAAAAGTAGCGGATCTAAACCAACGTTAGGCTCAAATTCCAAGTAGCCTTGGGGCAGCGCTAAGAACTGCATTAACGCTTCTTGGGTCAGCATCGCAAGCAGTTTGCGAAAGAAATTAAGGGGTAAGTTATTCGCCTGCCAATACTTACACAGATAGGAATACTCAGACGTATTATTTGGTAGCGACTCAGACAAATTAAAGTCGGGAAGCTGCTTTTTAAGCACGTAAGGCAAACGCTCGGCATGTCCCATCGTGCTCTCTGCAAAATGCATCTGCCCACCACCTAAATACACCCGCCAGCTAATCGACGGATCACGGGAATCAGTGATAGTGATGCGGCCCGACCGTTGCTCAGAAATAACCTTCTGCAGCACTTTTGCAGGGGCGACCTGTGGCTTATCCTGTTGGGTGGGCGTTGGAAAACTGGAAGTATAGGTCATAGACTAACTGATTTGGTAGTTAATAGTCAGAGCGTTGGCAGTTACCAGCTCAGCAAGATGGCAAGTGGCAGATTTGATCTAGAACAACTTTTTCAGGTGCATGCCCTCATTCTTAGGATGGACCGTTTCTAACTCAGAACAGATGCGTGAAATCACCTATTTTTGCTCTAGGCGCTTATTCTTGTGCAGCAAGGAGCAGCCATTCAGGGAGTATTCTTAATATCAGTATGGACTAAAAAGCTATCAGAATTTACTTTTGAGCACATCTTCAAAATATTGGGTAAGGCGATGTGCGACTAATCAATGACAAGCGTGTCAAAGTGCAGCAACTCCCGCCCCGCTTGGTGGTTGAGAAAACAGCACACCGTATGGGCCAGGA
>JANQPU010000199.1 GCA_028285315.1 Acaryochloris sp. IP29b_bin.176 | reverse complement strand
TTGCTTACTCCTATCATCCAATGAAACCGTCGCTAGATTTGACTCCTGAGGAACTAAAAGCTTTGCCTGCGGCTATTGTCTAGCGTCGAACTCACGTTTGGTAGAGGTACGACCGTTAACATTATTAAGTTAGCAGCCCAGAACAGAGCTATGAGGCGAAAGCCTACCAAAGTCATACGAGACCCAGTTAACTTTCCGAATCCATTCACAAGTTGCCACAGGCGAAAAGCTGTGTAGAAAAAGCCAATAGGTACGACAACACTTGGCACTAACCACTGGCTAAGGATACTCTCAGAGATGATCTGAACCAATAATGTCACGAGGTATCCCCCCCAGAATGACCTTGCAGAAGGTTGCTTCCAAGCTTGGATGAGCAGAATAATCGGTAACAAAATCCCAACAATCCAGGCTAAAATTAGCCACCCTCGTAGGAATTGCAATTGATTTTCGCTAAATCCAATTTCTGCGGTAAAGGGTAAGTATTGGGCTCTAACGCCAAAACCATAGCTAATGGCCAGACCCGTTGCAAACAGAATAAAAAGAGTGATAATCAGTCCGTTTTTCTCTTTCATCTGCTTAAAACCTTAAAACTGGGCGTTTAAAAGGTACTTTATCAGTAGCTACAAGATACGAACGTAAAATCGTTATCATCGTGAGGAAGAATATGCACGTGATTAAGATGGAGATATTTTTTACAAAGTGCATGTCAATAGGATGGAGGAGTTCTGATCCTTGCTTCGAGCTTGACTCAGGCTGCGTTGAGGTAGTTCTCAAGAGCAGTTACCTCTAGATCTGGACTACTTTGAGTGTGTCTACAACTCTCAGAAGCGATGTAAAGGGCAGCTTTCAGCTCTTTTAATGTCTTTTCAAGTTGATCCTTGGCATCAATCAAGAGCGTCTTGCAGATATCTACTATGACCAATCAACCTCTTGGTATGGTGAACAATAATGTGATGTGTGCCAAATCTAATTTTATTTGAGGTGTTCATGGCCCCCGATAGTCCCACTCACTCTGAGAAAGAAAAAGCACTAGGAGTAGTGCTGAATCAAATCGAACGTACCTTTGGCAAGGGTTCCATTATGCGTTTGGGGGATGCCACTCGCATGAAAGTGGAGACGATTTCTAGTGGTGCCTTAACCCTCGACTTGGCGCTGGGAGGCGGGCTTCCCAAAGGCCGTGTCATCGAAATTTATGGCCCTGAAAGTTCGGGTAAAACAACCTTGGCCTTGCATGCGATCGCAGAAGTGCAACGGTCCGGCGGCATTGCCGCTTTTGTCGATGCTGAACATGCCCTTGACCCCACCTATGCTTCAGCCGTTGGGGTGGATACGGAAAACCTACTTGTTGCCCAGCCCGATACCGGGGAGTCGGCCTTAGAAATTGTCGATCAACTGGTCCGCTCCACTGCCGTTGATATTGTTGTCATTGACTCCGTAGCCGCCTTAGTTCCTCGGGCTGAAATTGAGGGGGATATGGGAGATTCCCATATGGGACTGCAAGCTCGTCTCATGAGTCAGGCCCTGCGCAAAATTACCGGCAACATTGGTCGTACAGGCTGTACGGTCGTGTTTCTTAACCAACTGCGCCAAAAAATCGGTGTGACCTATGGCAATCCTGAAGTCACCACAGGGGGTAACGCCCTCAAGTTCTATGCTTCCATTCGGTTAGACATTCGGCGCATTCAAACCCTAAAAAAAGGGACAGAAGAGTTTGGGATTCGTGCCAAAGTCAAAGTTGTCAAAAATAAAGTGGCGCCTCCCTTTCGGATTGGGGAATTTGACATCATTTTTGGTCAAGGCATTTCTACCCTCGGTTGCCTATTAGACATGGCTGAAGAAACCGACATTCTCGTCCGTAAAGGGGCTTGGTATAGCTACAACGGTGAAAATATTGGTCAAGGCCGTGACAATACCGTTCGCTATATGCAGGATAATCCAGAGTTTACCGCATCTCTCACTCAGCAGGTTAGAGAAAAGTTGGATACAGGGGCGGAAGTGTCAGCCAATACCGTTACCGCTGCTAAAAAAGGTAAAAAAGCTCAAGAAAAATCCGAGTAAGTCCGTTTTGGCTTGCGGTGCGACGCAGAGCGGGTTGCTAAGAGACTTTGACGTTATCCTTCAATCCGTTGAGCGCCTGGTTGACCGTTCTTGATCTGAAAGGACGCTAACGTGCGAACAGGAGCCCCTGGTGTCTCCACCTGATCCACCACCCGTAAATGTGCCGTCCATTGATCATGGGTGACAATACAAACCATATACCCTCGATATCGGCTCTCAAAGAACTTAACATGGGGATTAACTTTCAGCGCTAAGGTAAATAAATCTGGATTCGGACCGCCAGAGCTGATCGAGGTTCCCACAAACTCAGTTGCAAGAATGGGAGATTGCGGATCTTGAAAATTAGATTTTAAATCCGTCACCCAAAATGAGTGAATATCTCCACCAATCACCACCGGGTTAGCAGGTTGGTATTGGGTAATGCCTTGGAGAATGCGATCGCGAGTGGGCGCATAACCATCCCAGCCATCAGACCAGTGACCTATCAAGGGTGCTATGCCCTGTTTTAGTTCGGCCATCAACATTTGCTGAGCAATGACAGTCCAGCGAGAGGAAGATTGTTTTAACCCTTCGAGGAGCCAACGTTCTTGCTCAACTCCTAGCAGCGAGCGATTTGGGTCGAGGCGTTCATCACAATTGAAGACAATTTGACCACCGCCTTTCCCATTTTGATCACAGGCTTGATCATCTCGATATTGACGAGTGTCTAAGCAGTGGAATTCAGCTAAGTCGCCAAAGCGAAAACGCCGATAAAGTTGTAAATGTCGGCCTTGGGGTTGCGCTGTAGGGCGTAAGGGCAAGTGTTCGTAATAGGCTTGATAGGCCGCCTGCCGACGCCGCCGAAAAACGACTGGATCGGCAAAGTTCTGGGACTGATCCTTGGCATAATCGTTTTCGACTTCATGATCATCCCAAATACAGATAAAGGGAAAAGCTGCATGAACGGCTTGTAGCTGTGGATCGCTTTTGTATAGTGCGTAACGCCACCGATACGTTTCTAGATCGACTGGATTAGAACCCACATGTTGCCTGGGACGACCAGATTTTGGATCTCCACCATAGATGTAGTCTCCCAAGTGCAGCACTAAATCTAAGTCTTCTTGAGCCAAGTGCTGATAAGCCGTGTAATAGCCATGTTCGTAGTTTTGGCAAGAGACGTAGGCGAATTTGAGTCCCTCTATCTGTGAGCCCGGTGCAGGCATCGTTCGAGTCCGACCGATGGGACTCATTTCGTCTCCCACTTGAAACTGGTACCAATACCACTGCTCTGGTGACAAGTTCTCAGCCACAACATGGACAGAATGCCCCCATTCAGGAACCGCTTGGACTGTTCCCTTTTGGACAACCTGTGTCATCTGGGCATCAGTTGCAATCCTCCACTGAACGGGGAACGAAACGGTAGGCATTGGTTTTCCGGCCAAGGGGTCAGGTGCAATGCGAGTCCATAACACTACACTATGGGGTTCCGGGTCACCCGAAGCTACTCCTAAGCTGAAGGGATAGGCAGAAAACTTGGGCTGAGCCATCAGGGGGAGCTGGTGCTCTGCCCAGACGACCCACCCCATCGCGCCACCAGCCGTCAACAAAAATTGCCTGCGATTGAACATTCTCGTGTCTCTCTTGTCCAAAGTTGGACTGTCAACCGTTTAATACAGATATTAATCTAACGTCTATAGTCTATTAGATCTATATTGAGCAGACTTCTGGACCATCACCTTCCTCGTAGATAAAAGGAGCAATTGGTTCAGGGGGCTCTTTGAGTCAGATCGCTAGGAGCCAATTAGTAATGCTCAAGGTCTGATACTTGCGAGACGGTAGCGCAAAAATTGACTAAAGACAGCTTTGCAGAGCCTGCTGGAGTTCTCGCGCACTTTGAAACCGACGATCAGGATGAGGGTGAGTGACTTTTTCAATGACTGTTTTGATCTGAGTTGGAATACTGAGGATATTGGCCAGCTCAATGCGATAGCCTTGACCTAAATTTTTATAGAATTGCAGGGGGCTTTGCCCTGTTATCAAAAATAAAAGGGTAGCCCCGATTCCATAAAGATCGGATTGAGTAGTCGGACGTCCTAACCCTTGCTCTGGGGCACTGTACCCCTCGACCGCGATTCGGGTGCCCGGTACTAAGCTTGCTTCCTTGACAGCACCAAAATCAATAATAAAGACCTGACTATCTCGATTCCGAACGAGGATGTTACCAGGTTTCAGATCTCGATGAATAATCGGCGGATCATGATGATGAATGTAGTCCAGGATGTCACAGGCCTGGATCATCCAGTGCAATGCCTGTGGAGGGGGAATTGGCCCTCGCTGATTTACCCACCGATTAAGGTCCTGGCCATGGATCAGCTCCATTACTAGGTACTGCTTAGCATTCTCTGTAAAAAAATCATACAAACGAGGAATGCCGGGATGCTTAAGCGATCGCAATATGCGAGCTTCTCTTTTAAATAATTCCTGTGCTTTGGGAATGGCCTCCATATCAGCATTCATTTCCTTGAGCACTTGAAGCTGGGTTTTTTTGCTCATATCATCCTGGAACTGCACTAAAAAAGTGGTGCCCATTCCGCCTATGCCTATGACTTTCAAGATCTGATAAGGACCAATCGTCTGGAGAATATTGAGAGGTTGACCGCAATGAACGCAAAAAAGATTGCCCGGTATGTTACCCACATGTGAGCAGGATTGGCTCTGGGCTTGAGTGGCGACAGTCTGATATTTGACTTCAACCTGATTGGGAAGTTGTTGCTGAAAACGCAGAATTGGTCCCGTCAATCCTAGTTGAATAATTGTGTCATCTTTGATCTCCACTTGGTTTGTCAATTTACCGTTGACAAACGTCCCATTGCTGCCCAGGCTGTTGAGCTGCCAAATGAAGGATGATTCTAAGTGCTTGATCAGATGCAGTTCAAGATGATAGCGAGACACAAGAATGTCTCTTAAGACAATGTGATTATCGGAAGAACGGCCAATATTAATCTGCTTAGACGTGGTGAACAGCCATTGTCTGATAGGAGACTTATTGGTGGGATCAAGAAGGGTTAATGTAACCACACTGCAAAATTAATGGGTCAAGATTATTCGAGGATTACGCTAACAAATCAGTGAGGCTCTCTGAGGTTGTACTCTCATCAAGATGGCAATGACCGTGATATTGTCGTGACCATTATGTTCATTGGCTAGCAAGACTAACTCATTTACCCCTTTTTGCAACGAGATTTGAGAGTTCAGCATGGGGAGTAAATATTGGTCGCAATGCACTTCCAGGAGCTGATTATCTGTTAAACCATCCGAGCAAATCAACAGTAGAGTGTCTTCAGTCGCGGTTAGCAGTTGAATATCTGGGTTCAGTGCTTCATTCTCTCTGGGACCCAAGGCTTGGGTGAGTTGATAAGCATCTGGCCGAGCGTAGGCGACCGCTGGATCGGTTCCTTGTTGAATCTCTCTTTGCCCCACCTCATGGTCAACCGTAATTTGTTCTAAGCCTGATTGATGAGTGAGACGGTATAAACGACTATCACCAACATGAGCAACTTGGATATGAGTGTCCTGAATCAAGGCCATGACTAACGTTGTGCCCATGCGGTTACTCCCCGCCTTTTCCTCATTCACCTGAAATAGAGCATGATTAGCTGCATAAATGGCATCCTTCAACATATCAGTATCGGGAAACTCAGTCTGCCAATGGGTCTGGAAATATTGAGTCAGCGTTTCTACTGCTAAAGAACTCGCAATCTCCCCTCCTGCATGTCCTCCCATACCATCGCAGAGTATATAAAGTCCCTGTCCTGAGACTTGATTCTGGTTGGGGCTGAAGCGTTGTTGAAGTCGTTGATCAATCACAAAATAATCTTCATTATGATGTCGATCGCGACCTTCATCCGTTTGTCCCGCTGCCGCCAAATGAACCAATTGATTAGGCAAAATGAGGGTTGGTGCAGCGTCGGTCTCAGCTATTGAAGATTGCTGAAGTTGGATGGGGGCCGCAGATGGCGACACACTGGGTAATCGTTGGCTTAAATCATTCAAATAATCTTGTAGCTCTTCCTGGGTAACATTTTCAGCAGTTTGCAAGTTCGTCAGTAATGGCTGAAATTGATCAGAAAGAGAAGCCCCTAGCCCTTGTAATAAATCTAGCCAAACATACCGTAAATCATCCCATGTTGGGGATTGGATTGAGGTGCTGCCTTGTTCAGTTTTGATAGGACGAAATTGCCCTGGTTCAAACAGAAGCTGCTGAAGGCATAGTATCTGGCCTTGATCTACCTTTAAATTATTCTTATGGAGGACGCTAGGCATGCACTGCCATGGGGAGCAGGCTGATGCAAAATTCAATGTTTGTTCTAGCCAGCGCAGAATTTGGGTTGGACTAATCTGGCCATTAGCGATGACTTCCTTTAAAGCAGGCAAACCAGTACGGTTTTCTAACAGAATGACTGACTGGTGTTCTGACTGCCAAGCATCATGAACATAAGGGAGTAAGAGCGGAAACTGTTGTCTTAACGCTAAGTAGGGTTCCAAAACGACTGGAAATGGCAAAGGCTGGGTTGCCAAAAAAGACTTGATAGCTCCTGGCTTACTCATGTCAGCAAGATTGGGCGCACTCTGCAACTGATTCAACATGATAGCCAGGGGAGAGACCTGCAAAGGCTGAGTGTCTAGAATATTCAGCCCCAGACAGCCACTATCCACAAATTGCGGTTCTTGAGGAATCATCGTCTCCAGTAGCTGATATCGAGGATTCTGGTCCAAGTAATTCTGGATAACAGCAGTAATGGATGGAATATCTTGGCCATTAAGATGCTGTATTGCAGTAGTTTGGGCACTAGATTGATTCAGTCCCTTCGAATCTATCGCCTTACCTGACTGATCACCTACTAAGCGATCAATGGTGTCTAATAGGTCTTCTGTGGAAGGTTCCTCGTCGTCAAGAATATTTTCTACGGTAGGTGTATATGGCCCACTGGCAGGAGCAGTATCTGTAGGGGAATGCTCTGCAACGGCTTGCACTTGTTCGATACGGCTCATTGGAGTGATCAGGGTCCACCAGATTGTTCCAGTAGGATGACCGCATTGGGGACAGTGAGTTACATCAAAATCCACTAAATGTCCACAACTTGCGCAGTGCTTTTGAGTAAGAGACGTTCCACATTGTTGACAGAAACGATGATCGTCAATGTTGTGGTAATTACACTGAGGACATTTAATCATCCGAAAAAGGTCCGTTTGCCTATGGTGGCGGGCAGTAACTATGGCAATGGTAACGAGTATTGTGCGGTTTGCACTCCGCTAAAATACGGAAGTTATGTTACATCTACTTTGCCAAAATATAGCTTGTAAATGGGTGATCCCACTATACAACTCGCAAATCTCCTCAACGATAGATTGAGCCTTGAAAATTGTTCTAATTGTGTCTAATGATTAGGCTTTGCCGCAATTGCTATAGGTGGGGCAACCGGGTCAAGGATTGAAGTGTTTTGATTTCTGTTGATGATAGGTGACGCCATTGTCCTGGTTGAAGCCCATCGAATTGCAGATGTGCGATCGCAATTCTCACCAACCGTAAGGTGGGGAAACCCACAGCAGCTGTCATTCTTCTGACCTGACGGTTGCGGCCTTCATGAAGTGTCATCGTCAGCCAAGCCGTGGGAATCTGTTTGCGAAAGCGAATTGGGGGAATCCGGGGGGACAATGGAGGTGGAGCCGATAATAAAGCGACTTGAGCAGGTCGTGTCCGATAGTTGCGGATCGTGACCCCCCGCTCTAGTTTTTTCAACGCATCTGCATCTGGAATTCGCTCAACTTGAACCCAATAGGTGCGGGGGTGACCAAATTTAGGATTACACAATTGGTGTTGTAATTTGCCGTGGCTCGTGAGTAACAATAAGCCTTCACTATCTCTGTCCAGTCGCCCGACAGGATAGATGTCTGGAATAGGAATGAACTCTTTTAATGTAGGGTGTGAGGTTTCTTGCCGATCGGTGAACTGGCTGAGTACCCCATAGGGTTTATAAAATAAGACATATTGCCAAGCCATTTTTGCCCCCTACTCTGATGGTCAAATTCCAGTTCATACCTCATCAATCAATTCACACCTCTAGATCTTGAGCGATAGTGGTCCGTTCATCTCGTTCGATCGAAAGGAAGAGCTTGACGAGGCTAGCCTAGCCTGCCCCTTTTCTAGATAACACAAGTGATGAGCGTAACCATACCTAGATCCTGCTTACTACATAGTGTAAAAATGCATCCTACAATTAGAAACCACTTAGAATAGGCTGGTGATTAACCAGTCTCGAAGGCCATAGATGGATCTGCTTCGCTCTCTTCCCCTGGGGCTCTACCTAGAACAACCACGTACTTGGTTACATCGGCTTGATCCTAGAGTAAAACTGGCTTGGCTGATGATGTTTCTGCTAACCCCATTGCTAGCGGATTTACCCTGGCGTCTTGCCTTAGTTGTGGGACTGATTTTGTTGACAATTTCGGCCACTATTCCGTTACGGGTCTGGCGTAAGCAAATGGGTTGGTTATTGCTGTTATGTGTATTAGTTGGTGGAATTACGACCTTAATGCCTGATGGCTTAGCGGTGTCCTATCAGCCAAGGTTGCCAACCCAAGCACTGACATTCCCTCAGCAGCAGCCCTCTTCTACCCAGAGTCCCCAACCCTGGTATCAGCCATTTATCTTTTGGCAGACACCTGAAAAGAGTGATCCTCCCTCTCTCCCTCAACCTACAGCCTATCGGTATGTGCTCTTTCATCGAGGACCTGTGAGAATCACACGCCGATCTCTAGAATTAGGATTGCGATTGGGCACTTGGCTTTTTACCCTGATTTATGGCACGACACTATATCTCCTCACCACTGCGCCAGAAGAAATTACCGTAGCCATTGATGTTTTGCTGCAACCCCTGAAACGATGGCGTATTCCCATCACTGAAATGACCCTGACTCTCACCCTATCGCTTCGCTTTATCCCCCTCGTTCTTGAAGAAATCCAAAATTTGATTCGAGCCATCCGTACCCGTGCCATCAATTGGAAAAAATTAGGGATTCGGGGTGCTTTCCAACTCTGGTTGCTGCTAGCCGATCGGCTGATTGAAAATTTATTCTTGCGGGCAGAGCAAGTGGCGAGCGCAATGACAGTGCGAGGCTTTACCAGCCCCAATCACCATCAAGTGAGATGGCATCAGCTTCGAATTCGGTTGATTGATCAGTTAGCGTTAGTGTTAGTTATCCTGGTTTGTGGCCTGCGAATTTGGATCGGTACCCTTCCCTAAGTGAATAGAATAGAAACCCTTCATGGACGGACTCACTCCTTGGCATTGGCGATCACAACCGCTAATGGAACGAAGTGGAACAGCTATATTCTCTGCTTTATTTGCTGATCAAGCGATCGCTACCCTGTTGGAAAGCCCCTATCCACACCCACAGGAGCAGTACTCGATTTGTGCGGGTGGCCCTCGATGCGACGCTAGCAAGCAGCATCTATGGACCCCTGAATTAGGCCATATATTGCCTTTCCTCGAGCAGCTTCTAAACCTTGAAATGCCTCTGTGCCAAGATGATGTCCCTGATGACTTACCCTTTCATGGCGGATGGCTCGGATGGCTTGGGTATGATCTTGCTTGGGAAATTGAACGCTTACCTTGGCTGAACTCTGATCACCTACCGTTTCCGATTGCTTTTTGGTATGAGCCTGAAAACTTTGCAATCTTAGATCATCAGCGACAAATTCTTTGGCTGGCAGCAACCCATGCCCAACAGCTTAATTGCTTAGAAAAACAGTTAGCTGCGTTCTCCCCTCAACGAATTGAATACTCTTTTGAAGCCACTAACTATCATTTTCTAACCAGTCAAGTTGAGTATGAATCCATGGTGCAGAAGGCCCAAGCTCATATACAGGCTGGGGATATATTTCAAGCCAATCTATCCACTCGATTTTCTGTCACAGCCAACGTTGATCCCTGGCAACTTTATCAACAGTTGCAAGCAATTAATCCATCTCCCTTCGCCAGCTATTGGCATACTCCTTGGGGATCGGTTGTGAGTTGTTCTCCTGAACGGCTTGTTCGACTCAACGGTCAGCAAGCCGAAACCCGCCCTATTGCTGGGACTCGTGCCCGTGGGAGCACACCTGAGGAGGATCAAGAATTAGCTCAAGCTTTACGTGGGAATATTAAGGAGAAGGCTGAACATACGATGCTAGTGGATCTGGAGCGCAATGATTTAGGTCGAGTTTGCACCTGGGGATCGGTAGCAGTGGATGAATTTTTGGTCCTTGAATACTACAGTCATGTAATTCATCTAGTTAGCAATATTGTGGGAACGCTAAAATCCACCTATTCTGCTGTTGACTTAATTCGCTCAGTCTTTCCAGGAGGGACGATTACGGGTTGCCCTAAGGTCCGTTGTATCGAAATTATCGAACAATTAGAGCCCTGCCGACGCAGCTTATTTTATGGATCCTGTGGGTATTTAGACTATCGCGGTCAGTTAGATCTCAATATTTTGATTCGAACATTGCTAGTCACACCGATTACACCTACTTCACTTGCCAAGCACTGCCAAGCTTCTATTATTTGGGGGCAAGTAGGTGCGGGGATTGTGGCAGATAGTGACCCAGAACTAGAATGGCTAGAATCCTTACAAAAAGCTAAAGCTCAAGTGAAAGCTATTCAGACAATGAGTAGGTGAATCTTTCTCTCTGACTCTTCAATCTGCCTAAAGAATGGGTAGTATCTAGATTTAAGTGAAATAGCTAGCTGATCCCCTCACAAAACGGATAGAAATTGATGGAATTTCGTCCAGTATAATAGACGACAATTTCTTGATCTCAAGACTTGAGTCCTTGTACAAAGAGGATACGATCAACATCAACAAACATTGCTAACGGTCTTCTGCTTATGGATTAACATCCGCTTTTCCAAATCGTTGTTAGAGCCAAGCATTAACAGTGGATAAAGAATAGAGATGTTGTCTAGAACTGCCCTATCCTTTAATAACAAGCGATTGGGACAAAGACTACGGGCTATTTTCTACTGAGTAGACTACGTTCTTTGAATCACTCCTATCTCTTAGGCATCTCAAGTAAACGCGAATGATCACTGAAACGTACCTGAATCACCCAACTTTTGGTTTACTCTTCAGTCTTTGCATGATTGATGCTGAGAGTGCTTTGTATACTACCCTTTATGCCCAACGGTTGTTCTTTGTAGTCACGACATCAGAGCAAGAGCTGGAGTTTTCCGCTATTTCCCGACAAGAAGCAAGAGTCATTGTTGAAAGTCGCCTCAGAATCCTGAAACGTTCAGGAACCCGCCAAGACTATAATCAACTTCAACTTGTTCATCAACAAACTTTTCAATAATGCCTTCTTCGCAGCCATTGACCCTCAAGGACCGAGTCATGGCTATTCAGGGCTCCCTGCCGAAATCTGTACGTCTCATTGCTGTGTCTAAATATATGCCTACTGCATTGATCCGAGAGGCTTATGATTTAGGTGTGCGTGACTTTGGAGAAAGCCGCGTGCAAGAAGCCATCCAAAAAAAAGCAGAGTTGCAGGATCTATCAGATATTACTTGGCATCTCATTGGCCATCTGCAAAGCAATAAAGCCAAGCTAGCTGTTCGACATTTTGACTGGATTCATTCCATTGATAGTTTAGCTTTGGCCCAACGCCTTGATCGCCTAGTTGAATCAGAGCAGCGCTCACCTCAACTCTGTATGCAAGTTAAACCTCTTCCAGATCCAAACAAATTTGGTTGGGTAATAGCAGAGCTTAAATCTGATCTGCAAGCCTTACAAGCCTGTTCCCATCTCCGATGGCGGGGATTGATGACTATATTACCTACAGGTTTAACCCACCAACAATCCTTAGATGCTTTTCACACAATCCAACAGTTAGCACAAGAAATTACAAAGCAATCTGAGGGCAAATTATCATTACATGAACTATCCATGGGGATGTCGAGTGATTATCTTTTGGCGGTGCAATATGGCGCAACGATGGTTAGATTAGGACGTTGTATCTTTGGGGATCGACCGCTTCGTTAGCCTTGAACTCTGTTGTGGTTTGGTTTTTGTCTAGGTCTGCATACAATAAACAACGGTTTCTTTGCACACTAGTCTGATGCTCACCTTCTTTAACTAATCGCAGTTCGGATTAAGCCCATTTTAGAGATACTTCTACGAAACAATGTAGGTTTCAGTCCACGCAAGCATCAGGGTTTTAGCTTATTCCGAATTCAGGTTAACCAGGTCAAAGATACTGTCTACAGTAAATGCTGTGTTGATAGCAATCCTTCATCAAAAACTAACGAATTTGCAGGTAATGTAAAGGAAATGATTTCTTAATTTTAACTTTAGTTTCAATACTCAAATCCGTGATTTGCAATTGGGTCATTGATGTATAATTCAATCTAAATTTTCTATGCCATGAGATTTGTCGAAAGCAGCTAATCTTTATCTCTATCGATTAGCTTTGGTAATTAAGGCGACAGTGGTATTGACAAATCAAACGAATCCAAGTTTGATGTAAGGATCTGAATTTAATTAAAGATCTTAAAAAAATCCTTGATGACCTTAGATTGAACAATTGTTCAGTCTTCTTGAAATCAGGTTCTTAATAACCTCAAACCTTCAATAGATGGAGCCCAACTCGTGAGTAGTTTATTTGGCAGATTAAAGGATTTCGTCGGCATCCCAGAATCAGAAGACGGTTATGACTACGTTGATGAGTATGACGAAATTCAAAATGATGGGTATTCAGATCATTCTTATCCAGCAGAGTACTCTGAAGACCCCGTTGAACTGGGTGAAACGCTGAGCAGTCAATCTGAAAAGGAACAGGGGTCTCAAGTGAATTCTAATACTAATAATGTTGTGGGTATGCCAGGTGCAAGTCGCTTATGGGGATCGACCACTGAGGTTTTGGTGATGGAGCCACGGGCTTTTGAGGAAATGCCCCAAGTGATTCAGGCATTGCGGGAACGTAAGTCTGTTGTCCTCAATCTAACGATGATGGAACCTAGCCAAGCTCAGCGAGCTGTTGATTTTGTTGCTGGTGCAACTTACACCATTGATGGTCATCAAGAGCGTGTTGGTGACAGTATATTTCTGTTCACTCCGAATTGTGTTCAGGTGAGTACTCACTTGGGTGTGGTGCATGAAGCGCCTACTACACCTCATTTCTCTCGCTCTAGTGCGACAGCGTCCTGGAAAAATAATGATGTGCAGATGAACCAAGCTGTTGCTCAATAGAGGTAACTGGATTTGTCTAATCTGCAAACCCTTTAGTTTTTTTTTGCAAAATTAAGCATACCTTTTGTTTAGATATCCTGACTCAGCTTTGGTAGACTGGAGCATTGTTGCTGCCATCTATGGTTTAGAGGTTTCCTAGTGAGTCAGTTTCATTATCAGCTTGGCATCATTGGTGGTGGTGTCATGGCTGAGGCAATCTTGTCGCGCCTTCTCACCCAGGAGGTCTGTTCTCCACGGCAAGTTAAAGTCAGCGATATTGCCAATGAGCGGTTAGATTATCTGGTCACTCGATATCAGATTGAGGGCTTTACGGATAATATCGTAGTTGCTTCCAGCTCCCAGGTGTTATTGTTAGCCATTAAACCTCAGATCTTTGCAAATGTGGCTAAACCCCTGGCATCGGCTGTTCCTACTGGGTGCTTAGTTATTTCGATTCTGGCAGGAGTGCCCTTAGGGACATTAGAGCTTGCCTTTCCAGAATCTCCTGTAGTTCGAGTAATGCCAAATACGCCCGCTACTGTCGGTTCAGGTATATCTGCGATCGCAGCTGGTGCCCATGCGGATCAAACTCATTTAAATCTTGCCCACCAGCTCTTTAGCGCGGTTGGCCAGGTGGTTACCGTTCCCGAATCACTCATGGATGCAGTCACAGGGTTATCGGGTTCGGGACCAGCTTATGTGGCTTTGGTGCTAGAGGCCCTCACCGATGGCGGGGTTTCAGTCGGTTTACCTCGACCGATAGCAGCTCAACTAGCCCTACAAACCCTTTTAGGGACAGCCAAATTAGTTGATGAAACTGGACTACACCCAGCCCAACTCAAGGATCAGGTAACGAGTCCAGGAGGGACAACTATCGCCGGGGTGGCAGCGCTGGAACAAGCCGGACTCCGTTCGGCCCTTATCAATGCAGTTCAGGCCGCTTACCGCCGATCCTGTGAATTAGGCCAAAGCTAGAAACCGATATACCGCGGGTTAAAGCCTCAAAATATTTGGGAATGCAAAGCAGGAGCAGCCTGCCCAAAGACTAAAAAATCAGCCAGCCAATTTTTAATGTGATAAGTGGCTTGGCAATCATCTTCGTTGTAATCAACAATTGTATCGAGGAAATCACGATTTCCTGTCGAAAGCCATTCGCTATACCAATAAATGGATTGGGCACCATTCGCTTCGCTATTTCGCCATTGAAATCCTAACCATCGAGCAATCAGTTTTAGAGTATAGCTTTCTACAGGAAGCACTACGGTGTTCGTAACAAGGGCATGTAGGTCAATAAACCGCTCAACCAAAGGTTGGATGATTGTATCGGGGCTCCCATATAAGGCCGCTAAACGCTCAACCGTTTGAACTTCGTAGGCACAAAAATGATAAATCGGAGCTTGGGGATAGGCAAGAACCAAATCTAAGAATTGCAACCACACCTGCTCTTCCTGGTGAGGTTGGTCGGCCAAGAGAGGATGAAAGGTCTCAGTCTGTTGTTCTCTATCTACGACCAACACCCCATGGAGATAGGCCAGATTGAGACTCGGTTCTGCTTCGATATCGAAATAGAGTTCGATGGGCGCAGGTGAAATTTGTGAAGATACTGCCCTTACCCTATTGGCAGCGAAAATAACAGGAGCTTGTTTGGCAAACGCCCGGGCCTGGCAAACAAGTTTGTTAGCGACCTCTGGACCAAATCCCGTTACCTCGGCTAATTGGGTGGGATTGGCAAAGGCTAAGTCTTCTACACTCGCTAAATTGTGAGATTGAAGGATGGGATAGCGACTTGGGGTGACTCCCGGCAATAGGGATAAATGTCGGTCTTGTTGAGCAATTTGATAGCAGTGAGATAGCCATCCGCATAAACTGCACCGATTACTGACGATAAAAACTTCTGGTTCTTGTTGCGTCTGGATAATCTCTAAGAGCTCAGAAAGCAACAGATCCAACTTTGGCTGGTTAATCGTGAGATTAACGGGATGGAGTCCCCGCTCTCGCAGGTATAAATAGGACTCCTCTGGCCAGACCCCTTGTATACTCGCCAGCAGGTAAGCATGAAAGGTTGCCAAGATTTGGTATTCCAACTTGGGGCGTTTACTCAAGCGAATATCCGTCGGTACATAAATCCAATCCCCAAACAGGGATGCTCCCTCAGTTTTGGTGAGGAGATCGGGGATGCTTTGATAGGCAACCCCATTGCCTTGCTCCACCCACAGCACCCCTTGCCGAATATACGGAACGCCAGCTTGCATGAGGGCCAAAGTTGCTTGCCCCCCTGCTTGCCAGTCATATTGTGGATATTCCGGTTGGACCCACTCATAGGAGGCAAAGAACTGCTGCTGATGCTCTAGGCGATCCTGCCGCAGTTTGTTGAGAAAATCGCTGGGAGCAGATTTTTGAGTTTTGTCTCCATAGACATCCAGATACGCTTGTCGGTGACAACGCTGGTAACTCAGTAATAATTGGGCGGTCAGCAGCATGCAGACACAGTCATGGATTTCCCTGAAGGAATCTTAACAAATCCTTCTGGTTGACCGGAGAATTCCCTTGACTCTTATCGAGCAGCACAATAGGCTGAGAGCGATGTAATTGATTGCGATTTTGTCGTGGCTCAGGTTGTGTTTGAGGATGTCTATAAAAGTTTCCCGGCTCGTAAAGGCGATCGCACAGCCCAGCTAACGCCCGTTGAGCCTGGGTTGATATCAGTCGATCAAACGTCTGCCCCGACTGCAACTGAGCGCGATACCAAAACCGATACCGTTACCGTATTGCGCCGCATTAATCTCACAGTTGAAGATGGTGAATTTATGGTACTGGTGGGGCCATCGGGATGTGGCAAGAGCACCCTATTGCGACTGATTGCAGGGCTGGAAGAATTAACCGGGGGCAGTATCTGGATTGGCGATCGCAAAATTAATCACCTCCCCCCTAAAGCTCGAGACATTGCCATGGTGTTTCAAAGCTATGCCCTTTACCCCCACATGAGCGTCTATAACAATTTGGCATTTGGGCTGCGCCGTACCCAGTCCCAGCATGGGCAAAAGCGACGATCTCCTGTTGCGGTTGTGCGTAAAAAGCTGGAATCGGGCTTAGGGGTAACAACGAGAGTTTTACCCAAGTTCCTGAGGTATCGCTCTAAACAGGAAAAAATAATTGAGCAAACTGTTCAACAAGTAGCTGAAGTTTTACAAATCGAGGATTTACTTGATCGCCTACCGAAACAACTGTCTGGAGGACAAAAGCAGCGTGTGGCTTTGGGGCGAGCAATGGCTCGTGATCCCCAGGTCTTTTTAATGGATGAACCCCTCTCTAATTTGGATGCCAAACTGCGAACTCAAACCCGAGCCCAGATTGTGAAGCTACAGCGACAACTTGGCACCACTACGGTTTATGTCACCCACGATCAAACGGAAGCGATGACCATGGGCGATCGCATTGCCGTCATGAATGCAGGGCAAATTCAGCAAATTGCTCAGCCGTTAGACTTGTACAACCGACCCGTGAACCGATTTGTAGCCCAGTTCATCGGTTCACCCCCCATGAACTTCATCTCAGTCCAAGTCAAAACGTCACAAAACCTGTATCACCCTTTATTCAGCCTTAACTTACCTAATGGCTGGTCAGCGGTTCTCCAGCCCTACCAAGGCCAAACACTCACTCTGGGGATTCGTCCTGAACATTTGGAGCTGGCGGCAAAAGATCCCAGCCATATCCCCGCTCGTGTTGAATTAATCGAGGCATTAGGCCATGAAACCTACCTTTCTGTGCTCCTGATTCAACCTGCTCAGGGTGTCTCTAATCCCCTAATCGTTCGGATTAATCCCTATCAACAAGTGATGATTGGGGAGCAACTCTGGTTCTCGATTCAGCTGGATAAAATTCATCTCTTTGATGACCAAACCCATGCAGCCTTGCGACCTAGGCATTAGTTCACGTGCAACTTAGTCTCTCTGGGACTCAATCCTAGAAAGCCTCCATTCTATGATTTTTAAGACGGTTCTGAAGATTAGGGCTCAATTCAAGTGCGCTTAATTTGAAAACGGTTATTCATCTTACGGTTTGATTCATCGATGCTGTGGCTGCGTTAACTGAATCATGATTAGATACTAGCGACGATTAATTTGGGAACAATAGTGGATAGAAGAGTAGTCGAGAAGGCAACAGCCTATGTCAACAATCGTTAATCAAGCTAAAATGTGAACTCATTCAAAAGGGTAATCCTGTGTTTGTACGGTTAGCCAATCAACACCGTGAATTTGTTCGAGACCTAGTCATGAACTTGCAAGCTCTAGCCATTGTGTTGGAGCGTCGAGGGTATGTGGCGTCTTGCTACACCTGCGGTGGTCAAATGAACAGTGCCTCCTTTATGGTGAGCCTGGGAGAAAGCCACTTGATCCGATTTCTGGTCTCTGATTACGGTATTACATGGACTGAGATGCGCGATGATCGCGAATTGATGAAATTAGAGGGGGCTGAGGCCATTAGTCAACTCCAAGAACTTGCCAACTTAATCAAGTATGAACAACAAGCCCAGCAACCGTCTTCTCTGCTGGCGGAGTCATAGCCTGTTATTTTTCTGATTAGCCATACCCATCCCCAAGCTGGGCTAATTTGAATGATTATTTGGTCCAAATCCGTTTGTCAAATGTTACGCTGTATACCTAGTTAGCAGGGGGTAGGTTTTGTAGCCATCTTGATGATTTAAGTCTGGCTCGATGACAAGATGTCACGTTTCATTTACCACCCATTAAGGTTGCACCGTAATATATGACCACAGAGAGTTCTGGCTGGCAGCACCAGTTTATTCAAACCAATAAGATTCGGCTCCACTACGTTACCCAAGGTGAAGGCGATTTAGTTATTCTTCTTCATGGTTTTCCTGAGTTTTGGTATTCTTGGCGCTACCAACTCCCAGTCCTAGCCCGTCACTTTAAGGTCGTTGTACCCGATCTGAGAGGGTATAACGATTCTGATAAACCCGAGAGTGGCTATGATATTGATACCCTCAGTGAAGATATTGTGGGCCTCATTCAAAATTTGGGCTATCGCTGTGCTCATATTGTGGGCCATGATACGGGTGGCATGATTGCCTGGAACTTGGCTCAAAAGTTTCCCCAATATTTGCAAAATTTGGTCCTATTGAATGCACCTCATCCCCAGCGGTTGTTTCGGGAGTTTTCTAGTAATCTCGATCAACTACGTCGCAGTTGGTATTTGTTGGCGTTTCAAATACCAGGTTTGCCAGAATGGTTAATTCAAACCAATCTACGGCAATTTCTCCAGGATTGGTTTCAAAAACAGGCGATTCGCAAAGCTGCCTTTTCCACCGAAACCCTCGGCATTTATCAAGCAGCCTTAGAGAAACGGGGAGTCTTGTCGGCTGCCATTAACTATTACCGGCAGTTGCTGTCACCTCAAGACTGGTTCTCCAATTCGGAACGCAAGCTGTTGCCCATTCAAGTACCGACCCTGGTCCTGTGGGGAGAGGATGACACGGTGCTGAGCCCGAATTTAGCGTTGGGCTTGGAGCGGTTTGTGCAAGCGCCTTTCCGCTTAAAGTTCGTCCCCGAATGTGGGCATTGGATTCAGCAGGAAGTGCCTAAAATTGTCAATCGGGAACTGTTGGACTTTCTCCGGCAAGGTAAACCTGCGTTTAGTTAGCCTACATCCCTGCCAAGGCTTTTACAATTACTGAGGGTGGCACCTGGTCTGTGATTTTGACCTGACCCAGTTGGGTCGGTAAGATGAACCGGACTTTGCCGTCTTTGACTTTTTTATCTGTGAGCAGAACATTAGCCACGGCATCGATGGCAAAATCGGTAGGCAACGCTGTGGGTAACCCTGTTTTCTGAATCAGTTGATGTTGGCGCTGCACTGCTTCCGCCGACCACCAATCTAGTTGGACAGCGATATCAGCAGCGGCAACCATGCCTAAGGCAACGGCTTCACCGTGATTGAAGACACGATACCCCGTTAGGCTTTCGATCGCGTGACCGATGGTGTGGCCATAATTGAGGATAGCCCGCAGACCTGCTTCTTTCTCATCTTGAGTGACCACATCTGCTTTGGCTTGAGCGGAGCGGGTAATGATGTCGGTGAGGATTTCTGGAGGCATGAAGCGATATTGATCGGTGCGATCGCAACGCTCCAATAACTCAAACAGTTCCAAGTCCCAAATCACGCCATACTTAATGACCTCGGCCATCCCAGCCCTAAATTCTCGACCTGCCAGCGTTTGTAGGGTGTCGGGATCGATCAAAACCAAGCGGGGCTGATAGAACGCGCCGATCAGATTTTTTCCTTGAGGATGATTTACACCTGTCTTACCACCGATGGCTGCATCCACCATTGCTAATAGACTAGTGGGGACTTGGACGAAATTGATGCCTCGCAACCAAGTGGCTGCTGCAAACCCAGTCATATCACCAATTACCCCACCCCCCAGCGCGACTAAAGTGGAAGAGCGCTCTAATTTAAGGGCTAGGGCATAATCGTAAATCTTTTGAATCGAACGGAGCGTTTTGTAGCGTTCTCCGGCAGGTAACAGAAAATGATCGACCTGAAACCCCGCTTCCGCCAGCGACTCTTGCACGATTTCCCCGTAATATTTCCAGATTTGAGGATTGGAAACAATTAGGACTTTTTTTCCTAGCTTGACCGATTGAATGGATCGATCTTGAAGCCAGAGGCCGAGTTGGGTGAGGCCACCGGGTGCGATCGCAATCTGATATGTCTGTTGCGGTAGAGGGACGGGGATAAATGTGTGCTGCATACCACTCCTGGAACTCCCTTGCCAGTGTGACATACCCTTGTTAGGCTAATCCTAATTTTTCTAAAACGGGCTGTGTGGAAACTATGTGCTTCTCCAAACCTAGCTTTTGAGGCTTAATCCCTAGGGCTAAACCCACCAACTGTGGTAAATGCAAAACAGGTAGACCCAGCTTTTCGCCAATCGTCTTTTCCACTTCGGGCTGACGAGAATCCAAATTGAGATGGCAGAGTGGACAGGGTGTTACCAGACAGTCGGCTCCGGCAGTAATGGCTTCTTGAATTCTGCCCCCAGCCATGGCAAAGGACTGGGGGGTAGCATAGCTGGCTAGGGGCCAACCGCAACATTGGGTCCGGCCTGGATAATAGATAGGGGTTGCATCCAGGGCTAGAAAAATATTTTCCATGGATGAGGGATGAATGGGATCATCAAACGGTAGGCTCTTTTGGGCTCTAAGGAGATAACAACCATAAAATGCGGCACATTTTAAGCCACTCAGTTTGCGCTTGACTTGTAGGGAAAGGGCCTCTAACCCATAATCCCCGACCAAGGCCCAGAGGAGATGTTTGACTTCTGTACTGCCTTGATAGGGTGAACAATGCTGTTCTGACAAGAGGTTGTTGATCTGGTCAAAATAGTCAGGGTTGTTTTCCTGTGCTTCTTTCAAGCGCTCATCGACATGGCCAATCACCCCTTGGCAGGTACTGCAATGGGTCAGTAGGGGTAAATTGAGCTGTTCGGCTAGGGCAATATTGCGGGCATTAACCGTATCTTCTAGTAATTGTGAATCTTCCTTGAAAGTGCCGGAACCACAACAGGCCGCTTTCTTCAATTCAATGAGCTTGATGCCCAAAGCCTGGGTCATTTCATGGGTGGACATATATAGCTCTCGACAAGCGCCTTGAGCCACACATCCTGGAAAATAAGCATATTGAAGCACGGGATCTGGCATAGTTTTTCATATGTGCACAGCAAAATGGAATGATGTGTAGAGCGAAGACCTCTTGTAAATCACGCAAAATAGAGATACTCCTTCTACACCTAAATGCTAGTGCACATTGTCAGCCACTGAGCGTAATGACTACATTCTTAGACGAAATGCGTCTGCCTCTACTGAATATTGGTTCCAAATCCGCATATTTTCCTCGTAGGCTATCGAGTAGACTTCGCCCAATGGAGCTTCAAACCACTCCATCCCTGGAGATGGATCTTCGTGACTGAGATGCCTTAGCCAGTACCCTTTATCTTTCAGCTTTCGGTGAATTGATCGCTCAAGTCCAATACCCTCAACACCAGCAGCAACTGGTGAATACATTAAGAATAGTAAAATAGCTCTTTGGGAGTGCCCAGTTGATACATTTTGTCCACCTAAAGATGTGAACTGTTGTAGCAATCTCGTACCTACGTCCCCTTATTGGTTAGTAGAGCACCCGATCTTTATGTTGGGCAAATAATGATCTGTTTCCCATCGTTTTTTAAAGAAAAGGAAACCATCAGAGTGCTCTTCCGTAAAATGCCCTGCTGTAAGGTTATCCTCGAAACAGTAACAGTAAACGAAACCAGATGGGTAAGGATTATTGAGATATTCTCCAGTTCTCATGACCTCAATAGTGTTTCGGTCTAAGACCAGCAACCTACGATGCCGATGGGCAAATTCTCCGATATCAATCGGATAAATACTAGATAAGCTTTTTAAGCTCATCCGCATTATTGCTGGTAGTGATTTATAGCTTTTTTGTAAGATTTTTGAGTGGACTGTAGGGATTTCTGTTCCTTCAAATAATAGTTCTACTGGTAGATCTCTCAAACGTTTCTTGGGCATTTCTCGGGAAGTTCAGAGCTTGATAGAAATACTACTTGCCTAAAGTTTCGAGCAAATTTCGCAATCTAAACTTATGATTCCCCTAAATATATGGCGATTGCATCAGTGTGTTAGTGAATAGTAAAACTTTGAACTATGAGAGAACTTTATGCTGAAATTGCCCCATACAACACGGGAAAACTCCAGGTTTCTGACCTCCATACCCTCTATTACGAAGAGGTAGGGAATCCCCAGGGGAAACCGGCTGTGTTTTTGCACGGAGGACCAGGGGGTGGTATTGATCCGGTCTATCGACAGTATTTCGATCCACAGCAATGGAGATTGGTACTGTTTGACCAGCGCGGTTGTGGCCAAAGTACCCCTCATGCAGAGCTACGAGAAAATACCACCTGGGATCTAGTCAGTGATATTGAAGCGCTGCGTCAGCACTTAGGAATTGAGAGTTGGGTGGTCTTTGGGGGCAGTTGGGGCAGTACCTTGGCGCTGGCCTATAGTCAGACTCATCCCGAAGCTTGTAAGGGTTTGATTTTGCGGGGTATCTTTATGTTGCGATCGCAAGAGCTATATTGGTTCTACCAAGAAGGGGCTAGCAATATTTTCCCAGAGGCATGGCAAGCCTATCTCCAGCCCATTCCTCCAGAGGAACAGCACGATTTAATAACTGCCTATTACCAACGGCTCACTAGTGATGATCCAGCCATTCAACTAGAAGCAGCCAAAGCCTGGTCAATTTGGGAGGCCACCACGAGTAAACTGCTACCAGATCCTGAATTGCAGGAAAAATGTGGTGAAGACACGTTTGCCACAGCCTTTGCCCGAATTGAATGTCATTACTTCGTGAATAAAGGTTTTTTGGAAACAGAGGATCAGCTGCTGCGGGGGTGCGATCGCATCCAGCATTTCCCGATTGTCATTGTCCAAGGTCGATACGATGTGGTTTGTCCCGTCATATCAGCCTGGGAACTCCACCAACGACTTCCCCAGTCAGAGTTGCGAATAATCGCTGATGCCGGACATTCCATCACAGAACCTGGCATTCGCAGCGCCCTGATTGAGACAACCGACCGTTTTGCTCAAATTCCATAGTATGCCTTGGCTGGGACTTAATTTATGCCGAGGCAAGAAAAGCAGATCCATGCTTTCAGAGGGGCGGTTTCAGATTACTATGGAAGGAATGGCTGAAACCCTGAAAGACTGGATCAGACATTCGCTGGTCTTGCCGCTTCGAGCAAGGACATGTGAAATATGCTCAGGGAAGGAAGTAACGCATTTGGCCTCATTTAGAAGCCGCATTCAACCTTCTGCTTGAGTCCGTAGTTTTAGAGAAAAGAAAAACAAATGAGTGAGTCAGAAATTTTTGGCAAGGTAAAAGAAATTGTTGCTGAGCAATTGAGTGTCGATGCTGACAAGGTAACGCCAGAAGCGAGCTTCCAGAACGATCTAGATGCTGACTCCCTGGATGTTGTGGAAATGGTTATGGCTCTGGAAGAAGAATTTGACATCGAAATTCCAGACGAAGCAGCCGAAGAAATCCTAACTGTTCAAGCTGCCGTGGACTTTATCGCAGGTAAAGTAAAGGCTTAGCAACTTTTTATAGATAAATAGTGTTGCATGCTTTAGTATGCAGCACTATTGCGAATCCCTTATCGTTTCATCCTATGCCGATCACATGTGACCATCATGACTAACCTAGAGCCTAAGCGCGTTGTAATTACAGGGCTGGGAGCCATTACTCCATTAGGGAATACCCTGACTGAATACTGGGACGGGTTGCTTGCAGGTCGCAGTGGAATTGGCCCCATTACCCGATTTGATGCGGCTCGTCATGCCTGTCGGATCGCCGGGGAAGTGAAAGGCTTCGATCCCCAAGATTATATGGATCGTAAGGACGCCAAGCGCATGGATCGCTTTGCTCAATTTGCGGTTGCTGCCAGCAAACAAGCTTTGGCAGATGCTGATTTCACCATTGACGATACCAATGCCACCGATATCGGTATCATCATCGGCACAGGAATTGGCGGCCTAAAAGTTCTAGAAGATCAACAGGAAATTTATCTCACCAAAGGGCCTGATCGCTGTAGCCCCTTTATGATTCCAATGATGATTGCCAACATGGCGGCGGGGCTAACCGCGATTCATGTCGGTGCTAAAGGCCCTAACTCCTGTTCGGTAACAGCCTGTGCTGCCGGGTCTAACGCGATTGGTGATGCTTTTCGGTTTGTCCAGCGGGGCTATACCAAGGCCATGATTTGCGGTGGTACTGAAGCAGCTGTGACCCCCTTGTCAATGGCTGGTTTTGCGGCCTGTCGAGCCCTCTCTACGCGCAATGACGAGCCAACGAAAGCCAGCCGTCCCTTCGATCGCGATCGCGATGGTTTTGTCCTCGGAGAAGGGGTTGGTATTCTCTTACTAGAAGAATTAGATCATGCCTTAGCGCGAGGAGCCAAAATTTACGCAGAAATGATTGGCTATGGGGTCACCTGCGATGCCTATCACATGACCTCACCGTCACCCGGTGGTGTTGGGGCCTCTCGGGCGATTGAGCTGTGCCTCAAAGACAGCAACTTAACCCCTGATCAGATCAGCTATATTAATGCCCACGGCACTAGCACGAACGCCAACGATACAACAGAAACTGCTGCAATTAAGCAGGCAATAGGTGATAATGCTTATCAGGTAGCCATTAGTTCCACGAAATCGATGACTGGGCATCTTCTGGGCGGCTCCGGTGGCATCGAAGCGGTGGCTACCGCTATGGCAATTGCCAATGACCAAGTGCCACCGACCATTAACCTTGATAATCCTGATGAAGGGTGCGATCTAGATTACATTCCCCATACCAGCCGTAAATTAAAGGTTGATGTTGCCCTTTCCAATTCCTTTGGGTTTGGGGGCCACAACGTTACCTTAGCCTTCCGAAAGTATGCCGATTGATGTTGGATTTTCTCAAAGATGGCACTAATGTCTGAGGCTTGTCTATACCAAGCCTCTTTTTGACGCTTATCTTAAGAACGAATACGATTCGTTTTCTTGCAGCTCATCTCCTCTTGCCGTTCAGTAAATACTCATAATTCAAGCTTATGGTTGTCGCGACCCAATCCCTAGACGAACTCTGTATTAATTCAATTCGTTTTCTTGCTATTGATGCCGTTGAAAAGGCCAAGTCTGGACACCCTGGTTTGCCGATGGGCGCTGCCCCAATGGCCTATGTTCTCTGGGACCGCATCATGCGGTTTAATCCGAAAAATCCCAAGTGGTTTAACCGGGATCGATTTGTGTTGTCCGCCGGGCATGGCTGCATGTTGCAATATGCCCTCCTCTATCTAACGGGATTTAACAGTGTTTCCCTAGATGAAATCAAGAGCTTCCGTCAGTGGGGTTCAAAAACCCCTGGGCATCCCGAGAACTTTGAAACACCAGGGGTAGAAGTGACGACAGGTCCTTTGGGGCAAGGAATTTGTAATGCTGTGGGTTTGGCAATGGCCGAGGCTCACTTAGCTGCCAAGTTCAATAAACCTGGGCATACCCTCGTTGATCATTACTCCTATGTGATTGTGGGAGATGGCTGCAACATGGAAGGGGTTTCGGGTGAAGCTTGTTCCTTGGCCGGTCACTTGGGGTTGGGCAAGTTAATTGCGCTCTACGATGACAACCATATTTCCATTGATGGTTCAACAGATATCGCCTTTACTGAGGATGTGGGCAAACGCTTTGAAGCTTATGGTTGGCATGTGCAGCATGTTGAGAATGGCAATACTGATCTAGATGGGATTCAGAAAGCCATCGAAGCAGCCAAAGCAGTTACCGATAAACCATCGCTCATTAAAGTGACCACCACGATTGGCTATGGTTCACCCAATAAAGCCGATACTGCAGGTATTCATGGCGCAGCCCTGGGGGATGAGGAAATTAAAGCAACCCGTGAAAATCTAGCCTGGAGCCATGACCCCTTTGATGTCCCTGATGACGTTCTCTCTCACTTTCGTCAAGCAGTCGATCGGGGTGCTAGTGCGGAAGCGGAGTGGGAAGAAATCCTGGCATCTTACCGCGCCCAGTATCCAGCCGAGGCCGCTGAATTTGAGCGGATGCAGCGGGGCGAATTGCCGAGTGGCTGGGAGAAGTCTCTTCCTAGCTATACCCCGGCGGACAAAGGTTTAGCGACCCGAAAACATTCCGAAATTACCATTAACGCTCTGGCTGGTGCCATCCCGGAAATGATTGGTGGTTCTGCGGATTTGACCCACTCTAACCTCACTGAAATCAAAGGATCCGGTAATTTCCAAAAGGGCGATTACAACAACCGTAATCTTCGGTTTGGGGTGCGGGAGCATGGGATGGGCGCTATCTGTAACGGGATTGCCTTGCACAATTCCGGTTTAATTCCCTACTGCGCGACTTTCTTAGTGTTTGCAGACTATATGCGAGCTGCGATTCGCCTCTCTGCACTCTCTGAATCAGGGGTCATCTATGTGATGACC
This sequence comes from Acaryochloris sp. IP29b_bin.176, assembly GCA_028285315.1. Classification (GTDB taxonomy): domain Bacteria; phylum Cyanobacteriota; class Cyanobacteriia; order Thermosynechococcales; family Thermosynechococcaceae; genus Acaryochloris. Next base: position 2,834 of record JANQPU010000199.1, on the reverse strand, counting down.
CATGATTCTATCGGCTTAGGAGAAGATGGCCCTACCCACCAACCCGTCGAAACGATTGCTTCATTGCGGGCAATTCCTAATTTGACGGTGATTCGACCTGCAGATGGTAACGAGGTGTCTGGGGCGTATAAAGTTGCGATCGCAAATCGTAGATACCCCACCCTCATTGCTTTCACTCGCCAAGGACTTCCCAACCTGGCTGGCAGTTCCATTGATGCGGTTGCCAAGGGAGCTTACATTATGTCCGACAGTGTGGGCACCCCTGACCTGATCATGATTGCCACTGGTAGCGAAGTGCATCTCTGTGAGCAAGCTGCTGAGCAATTGCGGTCTGAAGGCAAGAAAGTTCGCGTGGTCTCTATGCCCTCTTGGGAGTTGTTTGAAGCCCAAACGCCTGAGTATAAAGAGTCCATTCTGCCTAAGGCCATCACCAAGCGTTTAGCCGTAGAAGCCGCAGCCGATTTCGGTTGGCATCGGTATATTGGTTTTGATGGGCAGTCCATCAGCATCAACCGCTTTGGTGCGTCTGCGCCTGGAAATACCTGCTTAGAGCAGTTTGGCTTTACCGTTCAGAATGTTCTCGCCAAAGCAAAGGATCTACTGAGCTAAGGTATTAACCATAATTTGAAATAATTTGATGAGCAGTCCTCTTATTTCTGGGGGGACTGTTTTTTGTATCTATTAGGCATATCCGCTGGATTTAGCGACAACAGGCTTTTGTCCAGCAGGTTCAACCTACATTGCCTGCAAAAATTGCCCCAGTATAATCGAACCAATCTTTGTCGATACCAAGATTTGAATTCGTTGACATGACTCATAAACAAGGGATTGCCTTAGCTACCTTACTGCTGAGCCTCTGCCTCTGTATCTTCTATCTGTGGCCCTTAGTCAATCGCCCTTTCCCATGGGCACTAGGAATGGAGTTTTGGCCTTATGTTTGTGTGATTCCTGGTTTTGGCCTGGGATTCAGACTATTTCACCCAGAGCTACGGGTGCAACGACTGGGACTCGGATTAGCATCGCTGTTGTTGGTACTTAGTGTTGCCCCTTGGCTTCATTGGTTAGGGATGCCATCCATTGGGATAAAACCAACTGGGTTGCGGGTGATGTCCTATAACATCTGGGCTCAAAATCAAGACTACGATGCCATTCAACAATCTATTCTGCAAGAAAATCCCGATATTCTTTTCCTGACAGAGATTACTAAGTCGACCATGCGTGATTTGCAAAATAGATTGGAGTATCCTTACAGCCAACGCTCCAATCGAGGGTCTAATGCATTTTTCAGTCGCTACCCCATCCTCTCGGCTACGCCTGAATATCCCAATGTGACGGATCATGGCCTCACTTTCAGCTTGGTTGCTCAAATTCAAACTCCACAAGAGATGCTGACGGTTGTGGGAATTCATCCCCCCATTCCTCTCACACAATCCTCGTTTGCTATTCGCAATCAGCAATTTGAGCGTCTAGCTCCATTTATTCGGTAAGTTCCCAATCGAGTTATTGTTTTGGGCGATTTCAACACATCTCCCTGGTCTCCCTATTTCGATCAGTTTTTGCAGGGAGCAGAGCTGTCGAGTGTGACCCAAGGCCAAGGTATATGGGCAACTTGGAGTTATGAATCCTCTTTGCCTCATTGGTTTGCCAAGATTCCCATTGATCATATTGCGAGCCGTGGGTTTGACTGCATTGATGCTTGGGCGGGGCGCGCCAATGGTTCTGATCATCGACCTGTCATTGCGGAATTAAAGCCCATTTGAAGACGCATGATTGATTTATAACGACTAGCAATCTCAAAAGTTCTTCAGAAGTAAGAGTATGTTGTATTCTTATTACGCCAATTCACAATATTGAGGCTCAGGTAAAGGTTCACCGTCAGCTTGATAAGCAATAACCAGAGACTCAATTGCTTCTTTCCCATTCGTAACGGCTTCTTCGTAGATTAAGCCATGCGTTCGCCAACGTTGACCAGGAAAGTCTGGGAGGTTGACCAAGAAGCACTGATCTTCTTCAGACCACTGAATCAACATCCGATACTTAAGTTGATCCGTTTTGCTGTTGCTTTTGGACGGTTTTAACTGCATTCGTAATTTCTTTCTCCTGGTAGGGTTTGGCATCTGAGCCATCTTTACCCGAGACTGCTACTTTACCAGGATGCACGAATCCAGTTGGTGTGACTTCCCTTATTAGGACGCTCTTTAAATCCAGCCTTTTTCAGTAATTGCTTTAATTCTTGGATTTTTTTAGGCATGTTTTTGCCCGCATTGACCCAAATAATATAAGGCCTATTTATCTAAATATAAATTATGTACGTTAAAATTGACGTACGTAATAAATACCATGAAAGTTAATCCAGGTGGAATACTAGCTCCTACAGAAGTGGTGGGGCGAGATCGGTTGATCAAAAAGCTTTGGCGAATTCTGGGACGTCAAAGTTTAGTGCTGACGGCTGAACGGCGGATGGGAAAAACCAGCATTATCAAAAAAATGCACAGTGAAGCGCCAGAAACTGTGCTTACGATTTATCGGGATTTAGAAGGGATTAAGACAGCGGCAGGCTTTGCTAAGCGAATACTTGAAGATGTGGAAGCCTATTTGAGTGGTTTACAGAAAAGTGCAGTCAGAGTTCGGGCGTTGCTCAAGCACTTGACTGGCACAGAAATTGCAGGTGTGAAGTTGCCAGAGATTCCAGAAGTTCATTGGAATGATGTTTTGCAACGGACGATGGAAGATTTATACCAAACTGTGCCTGCAAGCGTAATTTTCAAATCTGTGAAATCCTCTCCTAGCCTACTTTAGTCACTAATCAAAATTACACTCTTGGAGACTTATTG
>JANQPU010000198.1 GCA_028285315.1 Acaryochloris sp. IP29b_bin.176 | reverse complement strand
CAATAAGTCTCCAAGAGTGTAATTTTGATTAGTGACTAAAGTAGGCTAGGAGAGGATTTTACAGATTTGAGAATTACGCTTGCAGGCACAGTTTGGTATGAGACACCTTGAGGCCATCGAAGTTGGCGCAGGATTTCGAAGCACTTGGCATCATCAATTAACGTCTCAAGATTGATCAGTGAAGAATTAGTCATGAACTACAGTACATGCTATGAAAGGGATTCACGGTATTATACATCTGATAATTATCTTTGACTGCCAGATCGCTGGAATCCATAAAGAGCGTCCTCCAAAATAAGATAAGCAGATCCTCGGATCACTCTACCCCTATTCAACAGGAGGCATTTGCACCATTCGAGCCAGATTTAACCTTTTCAATAAATAGATGACCCACCAAGTCATATCGATTTCCCACCAGCGCCAACCTGCTTTAGCAACCTTGGGATAGGCATGGTGATTATTATGCCATCCTTCCCCATAGGTAAGAATCGCAGCCCACCAAAGATTACGCGAATTATCATTGATCACAAAAGTACGATATCCCCATTTATGGGTTGCGGAGTTAATCAACCAGGTGCTGTGCCAGAGCATGACTGCTCTCACACACACTCCGTAAATAACAAAGGGTACACCACCCCAGGCGTACAACAGCAACCCAAGAGGAAATTGTAACAGTAGATAGTAACTGTTGAGCCATCGGTAAAAGGGATTCCGAGCTAAATCAGGTGCATAGCTCTGATACTGGTTGTAATCAAAAAACTCTTTGCGGGGATACAACAACCAGAGCATATGGCTCCACCAAAAGCCCCGACGAGCAGAATAAGGATCTTGGTACTCATCCTCGGTATAAGCATGGTGTAGACGGTGCCCAGCGACCCAGAAGATGGGTCCTCCTTGCAATGCTAAGGTTCCCAGCAAGGCAACCAAATATTCCAACCAGCGTGGAACTCGAAAACTGCGGTGACTCAACAGCCGATGGTAGCCTAAACATATGCCAATGCTGCCAAACAGCCAGTGCATCAATAGGGTTACACCTAAAGCAGCCCAGGAAAAAAACCAGGGGGCCAATAAGGCCAGAGCATGGATGATACTGAAGAACCCCACAGTGACCCAATCCAGCTTTAGGGTCTCGTCGTTCTCCATCTCAATTTGCTTTAATTTGCGTGCCACAATTCTCTCCTCAACCACACTCATACTTGGGGTCACAAAATAATTAATGATGCCGATTAACTTGAGAGACTCTTTATCAGTCGTAGACCTAAACCAGTGGTTGGTGCTGAGTTGTCCTCTGAGTGAAATTGCTAAGGGATAGACGATTTAGGCTATTCCTTAGGAGAGTTCTCACCATATGCTCTGTTATATTGAGCTTGCTAGCGATCTCTGCATCACTTCTTCTTGTACTGATTAAAGCTAATAGTTCTTGCTGCTGTTGTGACAAGATTTCATTAGGAGGGTGAGTCTTAACTTCTGACAGGATAATGTCAGCAAGATTGGGGTCGATATAGGGCTGACCAGCGTGGGTCAATCGAATCACCTCTGTTAATTGCTCAATAGGTGCAGTCTTATAACAGTAGGAATCGGCTCCTGCTGTAAACGCTGATAAGCTCTCCAGATCGTTTTCTGGTTCAAGTAGCATACAGAGCTTGAGTTGCGGATTGTCTGTTTGTGGTTGAGTTTGACGAAATGCCTGAACCAAGTTAACTCCATTCTGATCAGGGAGACTCATATCTACTAAGGCAACATCACCTCCAGCAACGGAGGTCAACAATACCAGACCTGTTTCAGCATTGGTTGCTTCACTATAAATATCAATCCCAGGTTGTGCCCGCAATGCATTACGCAAACGGATGCGCGTTTGTTCCTGATCTTCAATCAGGAACACTTGAATCCCACAATGTTCTTCTGTGGGAGCCTGTAATTCTTTCGTCTGGCAATCAAAGAGTCCATTTGGTGCACCACACACTGCTATATTCATTGGCACCTCCTCATGAAACACTGTGGGGATATCGGTGGGAGTCCCCGCAAACTTGACGTCGGCTTTGAGCTCGGGATGGGCTTGCTGATGCTGGATGATCTGCTCGGTGGTTAGAATCTTAGACTGGTCGAAGCCAAAGTCAATTTCGGTATGGAATCCCTTTTGTTTGATCCGTTTGAGGTTATAGAAGCGTTTGTTAAGGGTTGTTTGCAGAAAGGCCCTGAGACATCCGAGTAGATACCGACGCTTAAAGGGGTCTGGCTCAAACCAATACTCCAGGGTTTTCCACAAGTAGAAGCGGGCATAGTTGCGTAGCACTCCCTTAAGGAGTTCTTCACGGGTAATGTGGTCCGGTTTCATAATCGGAGTGACAAAGTTGTAGTGGGAATAGTCCCGGACTTCCACTTTGTCACCCACATCTTCAAACAGCTCCGAAAAGGGCCAGGGGGTGAACATATTCCAGTTAGCCATATCCGCCTGCCAATCGCGAGCCATGCGATAAGTTTCTTCAATGGTTTCTAGAGTTTCATTCTCCAGACCCATAATGAATTGGACTTCAGCGAGGATGCCGTTATCCCGAAGCAGTCTCACGGCTCGTTTATTATCATCAATCGTGGTTTCCTTGCGGAATAGGTTTAAATTCAACTGGGCAGCCGCTTCCGTTCCCAGCGATACATGAACCAGACCCGCTTTTCGATACAGGGGTAATTCTTTCTCATCCCGGAGAATATCGGTTACCCGTGTGTTGATGCCCCAGTGAACATTTAACTTCCGGCTAATCAACTCGTGGCAAAGGGCGAGAAAGCGAGGTTTAGTAATGGTGGGTTCTTCATCCGCCAGAATGAAAAAACCGACATTGTATTCCTTAACCAGTTGTTCAATCTCATCCACAAAAAGCTTTGGTGTTCGAGAGCGGTATTTGCGCCAGAATTTCCACTGAGAGCAAAACCGACAGCGGAATGGACAGCCCCGCGCAAAGTTTGGGACTGCAACGCGAACGTTTAGGGGAGTATAGATATACTTCTCCCATGCCAACAGGCTCCAGTCTGGGGTTAGAGTATCTAGGTTTTTGATTGGAGGATGTGTGGGTGTTGCCACCACCTTGCCCTCCTCCAAAAAAGCAATACCGAGGATGCTTCTGCGATCGCGCTCATCACTTCCTTGAACAATTGCTCTCATCAAATTGACAGTGATCTCTTCACCTTCTCCCCGAATCACGTAGTCAATCCAGGGGGCTTCTGCGAGCACCTCACTATACATAAATGTGGGGTGTACTCCCCCGATAATTGTTTTTGTATGGGGTGAAACGTTTTTGACAATTTGAAGCGTTCTTTCTGACTGATAGATCATGGGCGTAATTGCCGTGGCTAGGACCACGTCCGGTTGGCCATTCTCGATAATTGTGGCCAACGCCTCATCAGAAATATCATTGACCATGGCATCAACGAATCGGATATTCGTAAACCCAGCCGTTTTCAAGGCTCCACCCACGTAGGGAGCCCAACTAGCGGGCCAGTTCCCGGCAATTTCAGCTCCGCCAGCGTGATAATTTGGTTGGATCATTAAGATACGCATAGAAGACCTCATACTGAATTACAGAGGTTTTTGACACTCAACCCTGTTTCTAAAGCACTGATTGCTGTTGGGCTTGAGATTGGAGGGTAGGTATAATGTCGCTAATTACTGAGGTGAATTTGATGCTGTAAGCTATTGGTAAATTGAACTACACAGCTGTACGCAGCACCTACTATCAGAAATGCCAATCGAAAAGTGTGTCCTGCCATTGAAATCGTTTACACTCTAGTCCCAGGAATTGTTCCAGCTCACCTGTCATTCCAATGGCAGCAGCGGAATATAGTAGGTCAACTTCATTGAATGCTAAGTAAAGTTGACGCTTTATGGTCGTCTGAACTCTTGGGGATTCTCCATAAAAGTCACCATTGCTATCCTCCAGGTCGTCCAAACCCTGCATTGCTTGTGGATTTTGGTTATTCATAAGTTGGAACCTCCGTCAGTTGAGTTAATCTCTAAATACCAAGGGCTGATAATTTGGCTGTACTGCAGTCCAAGTGCCCTCGAATAATCGGTAGAGTCACAATTTCGTAGGTAAGTGTCAAAAATTGAAGCAATATTTCGGAGTAATGTCCCCAGTCCCCTGATACACCTCCGTAGTAGGTGGATAGATGGCATAGCATGAGGTGGTCCAATCATGCTTTCTCAATAAATCAGGATTGATGGCACCAGCCCGAGATTTAAGTTGCATAGGAAGGTTCAGGATTGATGGAGTAAGGGGTTAAACCCAGCAAATCTACGAGGTGATCACTGAGAGCCTCTAATAAATCACTTTCAAGTTCACGAAAGATTAATTGCTGAAGTGAGAAAGCGTAGTTTGTCTCAAACACAAGAGCTTGGCTGAGATCTTCATCAATCGCTAGGGCATTTAAGGCTTTACAATATCTGGACTTGAAGATTTGCTTGGTTTCGGGAGTTGGAATTAGATCGAACTCATAGAGTCTGGTTCCTTGGGTGGATGGTAATGCCATTGCTGATCGGGCGATCTCCTTTACACTCTGACCGATTGAAAGATCTTCCATATATCGAGCGTAGGCATGGGCAACCAGGAGTGCAGGCTGTGTTACCTCTACACCACGAATACGGTCAATATAGGCTTGTCCACCAGATGAGAGGAAAATTTGGTCTTGCCATTGTTCTCCATAATAAAAGGCCAAATCTTCCTCTAAGTTCTGGGTTCGGTACAGCTCGGGGAAATACATTTGCCCCACAATAGGATGATGACGGTGGCGTTGGAGTGCTGCTTCCAGCACGCAATACACCCCATAAAGATTGGCGATTAATTGACGGAAGGACTCCTGGGTAACAACACCTTTGAGAAAGCATTTGATAAATGCGGTGTTCTCAGTAGCAGCACGAGCTTGCCACACTTCTTCTTGCAAACAATAAGCCAATGGACTACTCATAGCACTCGGCCATTCACTCAAATAGATATGAACTGTTACGAAAAGCGTTGCTCATCTTATCGCGCCTACCATCACGGGGATAATCGCTGAATCTCCCAAAACGCACTTTCTTTTTTCGTATATAGGAATCGATCATGGAGGCGATTGTGTCGGGCTTGCCAAAATTCAAAACTATGGGGAACAACCCGATACCCACCCCAAAAACAAGGTAAAGGGATTTCACCCGTGCGGAACTTCTGTTTCATCTCTTCAAATTTTGAATCCAGTACTGCGCGGGAGGAAATTGCAGAACTTTGATGAGAACACCAAGCTCCAACTTGACTCCCGCGAGGTCGAGTTGCAAAGTATCTAAGAGATTCCGTGGTTGGAATTTTGGTAGCAGTGCCCAAAATTTGGACTTGACGGTCTAGTGCGATCCAAAGAAACAGTAGCGAAACCTGTGGGTTTGCCTCTATGTGACAAGCTTTTCTGCTGGTGTAGTTGGTGAAGAAGACAAAGCCATTAAAATCAAAGGACTTTAGAAGCACCGCTCTCATGAAGGGCTGTGCTTCACGAGAAACGGTTCCTAATATCATGGCATTCGGTTCTGAGATATTGGCTTCACAAGCTTGTTGAAACCAGCATTCAAATTGGGCTAAAGGATCCTGATCTAGGTCCTGTAGCTGAAGTCCAAATTTGTTGTGTTTGTCCCAAGCCATTTAAGCGATTCATGTTGATATGGATCAATGGATAAAGAGGAGGCATCACAGGGAGGGAAGGGGAATTGCTGATGCCCCCTGCCAAGCTTTACTCAGTATCAATTAATTCAACGGTCCTACCAGCAGTCTTTACAGTACTTCCCGGTTTCCCTTGCCGGGTCACGAGATCAAATACAGACTCACCGATCTCAGCTTTTACCTCAGCCTCCAGTTCCAGCATGACCTTACGATTGAATTCGAAGGCCGCATTGGCTTCAAGAACAATCCGTTGAATGGTTGCTTGATTAAGGGGCAGGCTATTGAGAGTATCTCGGTATTTGGCTTTGAACGTATGTCTAGCTTCGAGCGTTGGGAGTTGCTCAAACTCATACAGCCCTGTGCCGCGACCGGGTGGTAAATCTAAGGCAGTGCGAATGATTTTTTTCAGGCTTTGTCCTCCTGATAAATCTCCCATGTAGCGAACATAGGCATGGGCAACCAGCAGTTCCGGTGAGTGTGCAGCAACTTCCCTAATCTGCTTGACATAAGCCAATCCAGCGTTCAAAGGCTGGATTTGGTTGCGCCAGTGTTCACCATAGTAAAAGGCTAAATCCTGCTCCAAGATGGTGGTGCGATTCAGCTCCGGGAAATAGATCGCACCCACCACTGCATGACTTTGATGACGCTCAAGTGCTTCTTCCAGTGTGCTGTAGACGTAATACAGGTTAGCAAGCAATTTGCGAAAAGGCTCATGCACTACAATTCCCTTGAGAACACACTTCATAAAAGCTGTATTCTCAGCAGCAGTATGGGACTGTTGTGTGCCGTCCCTTAGTCGGGATGCGAGATTGCTGGCCATAGGATCTAACTTCCTAGATACTGCCCAATCATGAATTACTGATCGAGATAAATTTGTAAAAAATCGTTTGTCTCGCCTTCATGGATGAGCGATTTAAGGCTGCCATCACGGGCATGAAGTAGGGTTTGAGACAATTGAGTAGTCTCATGCTCAGATAAATCTGCTTGGGCCATCTGATCGAATAGAGACCGATAAAATTCTTCTAACTCGTGGTGAAAGCGGAATCTCAGTTGTTGGCTAACAGACCCATTCACCCAGTCCTGAGGTTTAAGAAATACTTCATAAAGCTGAGCTTCAGGGGTATTGGGCTCCGGGGTATAGCCATACTCCCAACGCACTTGTGGTGGCAGGGACATCAGAATGGATTCTGCCCTACCGTCCGTTTGCAGCCCAAACAAAGTTCCGCGATCATAAACGAGGTTAAACTCCACATAGCGTCCCCGACGGTAAGCTTGAAACTGTCGCTGGCGATCACCATATTCCATTCCCTGTCGCCGTTCTACAATAGGTAGATAGGCGGGTAAGAAAGACTCTCCACAACTGCGAATAAAAGCAAACAATGCTTCCCAGCCACAATCGATGGTACCGACATGATCACTATATTGGGCTGCTGCGCCTTCTAGATCTGACCCTTGATAAAGTTGACCTCGACCGTCCTGATAGTCAAAAAATATACCGCCGATACCCCGTGCTTCTTGGCGGTGTTTTAGATAAAAATACTCATCACACCAACGCTTGAAAGTCGGGTAAAATTCTCGATGATGTGGGTCGCAAGCTTGTTTAAGGGTTTGGTGAAAGTGGATCGCGTCCTCTGAAAATGGATAGTAAGGGGTTAAATCTGCACCCCCTCCAAACCACCAAACTGGACCAGCCTCAAAATAACGATAGTTGAGATGCGCCGTCGGTACATAGGGGTTACGCGGATGCAACACCATGGACGTCCCTGTGGCAAAAAAATCGTGACCCACTGCCTCAGGACGCTGATTCAAAATCGCTGGTGGCAGAGTACTTCCCCAGACTTCAGAATAGTTGACTCCCCCTTGTTCAAAGACTCTACCGTTTTGAATAACACGAGTCCGTCCACCGCCGCGTTCTGGACGCTGCCAGCAATCTTCTTGAAAACAGGCTTGACCATCTAGTTGCTCTAATCCCTGACAGATCTGATCCTGGAACGCTCGCATAAATTGCTTCACTCTTTGGCGAGAATCCACGGGCGGAGAACTATTGGAGGTCGTTGTGGATGAAGTAAGAGAGGATGAGCTATTTGTTATTGAATGGGCATTTCTCGACCGAGTCGCAAGTTTTGACATATTGGTATTGAAATATAAATCACTGAATAACTATATAGCTAAACTACGAATCTTATATGTTCATTCACAAAAAGTCACAAATATATAGTCTTCATAAAACTGAGTGAATCAAAAGGGTGGATTAACATGCGAGTCTAAATCTTAAGCCCTTCTGGGTGGGAGTATGAATCAGTATTTGTTCAAATCTGGCTAAATTTCCCTCTCCTTAAGCCATGAAAGATTTGATGAGAATAGAATTATCCGACCATACAACCTAGATGTTGGCCTTATGGGGTAAGGGAATATCCCTCACAGACCCTGTTTTAGGGGTGTCAAGGCAAACATTTGTAAAACAATGCTAGATCAAGCGATTAGCTATAGTCTAATATAGCTGAACAGTTATTTTAAGATATCCATGGTTAATACTCTGGCAGCATCATCCCAAGCTGACCTCAAGCAGGGTACTAAGAAAACAGCAATTGAAGAAAGCGTTCTGACCCCTCGGTTTTATACTACCGACTTTGATAAGACCGCCAAGCTAGATCTCTCTGCTCAAGAGGCGGAGCTGAAGGCGGTCTTGGAGGAGATGAAAGCGGATTATAACCAACGCCACTTTATTCAGGATCAAGAATTCAAGCAATCTTGGGATCATATTCAAGGTGAGGAAAGACAGGCTTTCATTGACTACCTGGAGCGGTCTTGCGTGTCAGAGTTTTCTGGATTTCTACTTTTTAAGGAGCTGTCTCGCAGGCTTAAAGGTCGTAGCCCCCTGTTGACAGAGATTTTTCAGCTGATGGCCCGCGACGAGGCCCGCCATGCAGGGTTTATTAATAAGGCAATGGCAGACTTTAATATTACGCTGGAACTGGGGCAATTAACGAAAGAGCGCACCTATACTTTCTTCCCCATTGAGTGGGTCCTCTACACGGTTTATCTCTCAGAGAAAATTGGCTATTGGCGTTATATCCTCATCCATCGCCAGTTAAAAAAACACCCTGAACACCAGTTCTACCCGATTTTCCGTTACTTTGAGCCTTGGTGCCAGGACGAAAATCGCCATGGTGATATCTTTAAAGCCCTCATTCGCTCCCAACCTCAGCTCTGGAAAACCTGGCAATCTAGACTTTGGAGTCGCTTCTTTCTGCTGACAGTCTTTGCTACTCATACCCTGACGGTGCATGAACGGTCTAAGTTCTATGAGATGTTGGGGCTTGATGCTGCAGAATTCGATGCTGATGTGATTCGCCACACCAACGAAACGGCCAAGCGGGCCTTCCCTTCTGTGTTGGATGTGGATCATCCTGAGTTCTTTCCCCGGCTGAAGAGATGTTCAGACAACAACATCAAAATGAAAGCGATTGACAGCAGTAATCAGCCTCAGGTCATTAAGTTCTTCCGAAAACTACCGCTAATTGTAAGAACACTCTGGTATTTATTGCAGATCTATCTTGCTAAGCCAATTGATGCTGAACTGTTGCGAGGTACTGTACGTTGAGCTATGGGAGGTAAACTCAAACCCGATTGGACTGGGGGGGATTTACTCTCCAGCTTTATTAATCACTTAATCCAAATTAAGCCCATCTATGCTGTGATGAAATACCAGGCCAGGCAGGTCTTGATCAAAACTGCCGAACAAAATGGCATTCCCTGGCAAGAAAACTACCAGTCGCTTGAATGGTCAGGAGCGAAGGGACTTCTGGATAAAATCACCAACCCCATCGTGAGTTACCCAGATTACTATCTAGTCCCCTTTCACGCTTATTCTGCAGGTAACTTGTGCTGGAAGGCTGCTTTTGAAGCACCTTCAGCCATTCAATCCATGGCATTACGGGTATGGCCTAAAGAAAATTTGAGTTGGCAAACGGCTCAGGATAGACTGCGCCACAGCTTCCACCAAGTTTTAGGAGAGTATGGTCCCCATCCAGTTGCAAATATCCTGGATATGGGTTGTTCCGTTGGCATCTCAACCCGAACCCTGCATCAGTACTACACCAGTCGCCAAGATGCCAAAGTAGAGACGGTAGGTCTAGACTTATCACCCTATATGCTTGCGGTTGCCCAAACCCTAGATATTCATTCAGATATTTCTTCCTGGATCCATGCCCAGGCGGAAGATACAGGTTTATCTGATGGGTCTTTTGATGTGGTGACATTACAATTTGTTACCCACGAATTACCTCGTCAAGCCACCCAAAACATTTTCCGGGAGATAATGAGAATTGGCTCAATCGGTGTTTCAGGGAGTTAGCTAAGCAAGGTGCCTAATAGGCTACTCATCAAGGCTTTCCCCCTTTTTCTAGCATTATGCACAAATTCA
>JANQPU010000181.1 GCA_028285315.1 Acaryochloris sp. IP29b_bin.176 | reverse complement strand
CTCACAAGGCTTCATGACATCGCGGATACTTGGAGGCTGGCTCATAATTGAAAGTACTCGATAGTCTGACTTTCAAGACTTGTGGGTAAGGCATAGCATATAGCAAAGATGCTGCCGCCAAAATCCAGAAGGAACGATTTCAAGCTCAAATCACTACGTGAAAGGCCAAATAATTTGCTGTAGAGCCAGAAACCTGAAACAAATAGCAGCATAATATTTGAATTTCCTTGAGGTATATCTTCAATAGCATGAAGAAGTTGGCCTGGACTAAGTAACCGGCTTTCTGACTCATTGCTATTGATGTCATAAAAATACTTGACTGAAAGCAAAAAGCTAACCAAGGTTAGACTGCATAGAAAAAGAATATTTTTATCCCCAAAGATATATTCAAAAATATGAGACATATCATTCATACTCCAGCGGATAGGAATACAACCAATGAATGAACACTGCATCAGCAATAGATGCATTTGCTTTCAGCGAAAGCAAATGTCAAAAGTGTTACTTACCCTGCATTGAAATACTTAGAAGTCATGGGAAGCAGTGCTGTTGGCGATGACTTTGTGGAATTTAGGTAAAAGTCCACATCGCAAGATAAGCTCATTGGAAGAAATGTTGAGTCTGGAAATCCTCCCTTTCTTGCTGTCAAACTACTTTTAAGCCACAAATATGGTACTCCTAAAACTTCACTCAGCATTTTGGGCTGCTACTGGCTCTAGCATTTGCTTGTCAATCAGCATTTTAATTGGACCCAGTATCGCAGCGCCGCCTCTCGTTCAGGGCCGATCTGGTATTGTCACCTCTGCTCATCCTGACGCCACACAGGTTGGCTTGGAGATACTCAAGCAGGGGGGAAATGCTGTGGATGCTGCTGTTGCCACGGCAATGGCAATTTCAGTGGTTGAGCCTTTCTCGGCGGGGATTGGTGGAGGTGGATTCTTACTCCTACGAGTTGGAGAAACCAATCAGATTGTTGCTCTAGATTTTCGTGAGCGGGCTCCGCTGAAAGCGAACTCTCGGCTATATCTTGACGAGAAGGGTAAGGTTATTCCCCGAGCCAGTATTGACGGTCATCGAGCAGTGGCTGTCCCTGGAACCGTTGCGGGTTTACAATCCGTGCACCAAAAATATGGCCGACTATCTTGGCAGACACTATTGGAACCTGCTATTCAGCTGGCTGAAGAGGGATTTGTGGTGAGCGATCGCACTGCCCGTATCATTACCCTCCGTCAAGAGGCTCTAGCAGCGAACCCCGCCGCTCGCAGAATATTTCTGCCAACGGGGCAACCCTTAGCGGTTGGGAGCCGCCTAGTTCAAAAAGACTTGGCGAACACTTTACGACTGCTGGCCCAAGATCCTCAAGCCTTTTATTCAGGCTCAGTCGCCTTAGCCATTGCTAGGGATATGCAGAAGAACGAGGGTTTAGTCTCCCTCTTGGACTTAAAAACCTATACCCCTACTTGGCGAGATCCCTTGTGCGGAGAGTTCAGGCAGATGCAAGTCTGCTCTATGCCTCCTCCTTCTTCGGGTGGCGTCCATCTGATCCAGATATTAAATCTACTCGCCCTTGGACAGCCCTTCCCCGCCACTTCAGATCACCCTGATTACTTACATGCCCTAGTAGAAGCCATGAAAATTGCCTATGCCGATCGGGCTGAATACTTGGGAGATGCTGATTTTGTCGAAGTTCCCGTCCAGGAATTAACTAGCCATCAATATGCTCAGCGTCGCTTTCAGGAGATTAATCCTAGCCAGGCTCGCCCTGCCGAGCGGGTAAAAGCGATGGATACGCAAACGTTGAAGCAGCTGCAAAACGAATCGAATGACACAAGCCATTTAAATGTGGTGGATCGCGATCGCAATGCTGTTAGCCTCACGTTTACGCTCAATTTAGGGTTTGGGGCTGGCGTGGTGGTGCCCGGAACGGGAATCGTTCTGAACAACGAGATGGATGATTTTGCCACTGCACCAGGCGTTCCCAATGCCTTTGGGTTAGTGGGCAATTCGCAAAATGCGATCGCGCCCGGTAAAAAACCCCTCTCCAGCATGTCACCCACCATCGTTAGCGAAGCAGGACAATTAAGGCTCATTGTGGGGGCAGCCGGGGGCAGCACTATCATCACCACTGTGCTGCAATTGATGATGAATGTCTTGGTCTTTGAGCAAGATGTGGCCACCGCCATTCAGGCCCCCAAGGTCCATCATCAATGGCGACCCTTACCATTACGGATTGAAGAGCGGGTTCAGTTCCCCAAAGCAACCGTGGCAAATTTACAACAGCGGGGACATCAGATTCAAATGCGATCTCAGTGGGGTAATGCCAACCTGATTGAGGTTACACCCAAGGATGAACTGCTTGGAGCTGCTGACCCCCGCGGAGAAGGTGCTGCGCTAGGCTATTAAAAATGTGTGGATTAGACTTGGCTTGGGAATATAATATTGGCCACTATTTCCTCTCTACACATAGAAATCACGCAAGTACCAAACTAGATCTTTTGGGGTATCTTAAGTCAAAATGGCACCGATGGTATTTCACCTTCTAGGTTGCTATAGGGGGGCAATGCAATGAACTAATGACAGCATTGCTTACCCATCTGTTGGCAGATAATAAAAGTGTTGATTGGAAAAAGACATCGATAATCTGGCAGCAAAATAAGTCCTTCTATACCCAAGACTGACTTTGGAACCCAATCTGGACCAGCTCTTCGATATATGCCCAGAGATAATCTGTATATTGAAGCCCAACTACACTATTCATCGAGTAAACCTAGCCTTTACTCAGTTATTTGGCTGGGATTTCAGTCGAATCCAGGGACGATCATTTCTTGATTTTATCCATGCTGAATGGGTGCAACCCACTCAGGAAGTCCTCCAAAACACTACTAATCAGACTATCCCCGCCTTTGAAACCTTGCACTGCAAAGCGGATGGTAACCAGACTTATTTAACGTGGTCTTTTAGCTTTGAGCCTAACTCCCAATCTATTTTTGGCATAGCGAGAGAGAGTGAAGCCCTCAAGCGGTTTCAAGAAGGTATCCTGCAAGAGAATTTTAGACTGACCGAGCTGGCCTATACCGATTCTTTGACTGAGTTGATGAATCGTAGAGGTTTTTTGACCCAACTTCAGCAATACCAGTCTTTTGCCATTCGAACTCGACGGCCCCTGTCACTACTGTTACTCGATGTTGATTACTTCAAAATCTTTAATGATTCCTATGGTCATTCGGCGGGTGATCAAGCCTTGGTCATCATTGCCGGTCTTCTTAAGACCAACCTACGGAGAAGCGACTTGGCAGGTCGATATGGGGGGGAAGAATTCGTTGTGTGTCTACCGGACAGCGACCAGCAGGGGGCTTTGACGGTGGCCGAGTCATTACGACAAGCGGTGGACCATTATGGTTGGCCAATTCAAGAAATTACGATCAGTATTGGTGCTGCCACTGCGATCGCAGATGACGGATCCACCTGTAAGACTGCAAAAGAACTCATTGATGAAGCTGATCGAGCCTTATACCATTCCAAGCAAGCAGGTCGAAATTGCTCAACCCATCATGCCCATCTGCAAAAGACCAATCGTCAACGTTGAGAATCTAGTCCCGACTAATGGCTCATTCTCACTACACGACTGTCGTCCAACATATTATGATCATTCTTTTGGCTGGTATGACTTGGATTCTTACAAATGATGACGGCATTGATGCTCCAGGAATGACAGCATTGGGACAGGCTATTGACCAACCTGCCCTGATGATTGCGCCTCAAACCCACCATTCCGGTTGTGGGCATCAAGTTACGACATCTGGGCCAATCGCAATAGAGAAGTGGGCGAGACCTGATCCGTTAAGCTCTTGGATTCAAGCTAGCTACGGTATTGCAGGTACTCCCGTCGATTGTGTGCGTGTAGCTCTGCAACATCTCTGTCCGTCTCTCACCTGGGTCCTATCCGGTATCAATGCGGGGGGGGATTTGGGATCGGATGTTTATGTGTCGGGAACCGTTGCCGCCGTTCGAGAAGCCGCCTTGCATCACATACCGGGGATTGCCATTTCCCAATATCATCGCCGTGATCATCCGATTGATTGGTCCCGTTCCGCCCGCTGGGCCAAGCAGGTGATCCAATACTTACGGGAGCACTCGCTCCCTCCCCAAGCGTTTTGGAATGTTAACTTGCCCCATCTGTCCTCAGCAGCGCCCGATCCAGCGATCATTCATTGCCCTTTATCTAAAAAACCCCTACCCGTTGCCTATCGTCAGGACAAAGACGGTTTAGTGTATTCAGGGAATTATCATGGTCGCGATCGCGAACCCGGCAGTGATGTCGATATCTGTTTCCAAGGCAATATTGCTGTTACCCAGATTCAATTGTGAGGCCTGGTTTTGTTTACTTATGTAAAGATATTGACGTCATAATGGTTTGCCAGCTTGACAGCTTTGTGTCTAATCCTTAAGCTGTATCCTATACCCGGGTATCCATTCACTAAGTCATATGCAAGATAAACAAAAGGTTACTCTTTACCTGCCACCTGACCTGCATCGCCAGCTCAAAATTCGAGCAGCCATCGATACAGAGCCCATGTCAGCCATTGCTGAGCGGGCTATCGATTTCTATCTGGATCATCCCGAGGTGGTTGAGCAAACTGAAGCATCTGCTTATGGGGCCACCCACCAAGTTTATGCCTGTCCTGAATGTACGACCACTGTGGTTTTGCGTGCAGGGGAAATGGTTTCGCTCAAAGAGCAGCCTGCTGCATTAAGTGATGATGGACTGAAGGTTCACCCTGCAGCTACTGAGGAACTCGTGGGAGCGAGTGTCTAAAGTTTGACCTCCTGGGTCTTTGCCACAGCTGTCTGTCCAGCTTCATGCATCCTCTGTAATCAATCCCCTGTATTGGGAGACAAAGGTCATGAAAGAAGAGCTAAGTATTTTCATCCAAGCTCAATATCCTTTGATCTACCTCGTTACACCTGAGGAAGAACGGGCAGAGGAAGCGATTGCTACGATTGCTCAGATGCAGCCGGAACGGAAGGTGTTTGTTTGGACGATGACGCGAGGAACCGTTGAGTATGGTCAACCCCGTAGTTCTACTCAACACAGCACCGTTTCTCCACAAATGGCGATCCAGTCTGCGATTGGGGAGCGTCAAAACGCCATCTTTATCTTCAAGGATCTGCACCCATTTCTCGATAGTCCCGAGGTTGTGCGATGGTTGCGAGATGCGATCGCCAGCTTCAAAAACACCTACAAAACCATCGTGCTGATGTCTCCCGTTCATCAGGTGCCCCTTGAACTTGAGAAAGAAATCGTAGTCATCGACTACCCCTTCCCCGACCTAGCAGAGTTGCGAGAAGTCCTTGATCGACAATTGCTCACCTCTGGTCGCCCCCTAGGAACGCCAGCTCGGGAGAAACTGCTGAAAGCAGCCTTGGGATTGACCAAAGATGAAGTTGAAAAAGTCTATCGCAAAGCCAAAGTTACGGCAGGGCAACTCACCGAAGCAGAGGTTGAGGTTGTTCTTTCCGAAAAAAAGCAGCTTATTCGTCGTAACGGGATCCTAGACTATATCGAATGCGATCAAACCATCGATTCTGTTGGTGGATTAGAAGAACTAAAACATTGGTTAACCCAGCGGTCAGAAGCTTTTACCGAACGAGCCCGTGAATATGGCTTGCCCCAACCTAAAGGCATGTTGATTCTGGGTGTTCCCGGATGTGGGAAATCTTTGATTGCCAAAACCACCTCACGCCTATGGGGGCTTCCCCTTCTGCGCCTAGATATGGGGCGTGTTTATGATGGCTCCATGGTGGGTCGATCGGAAGCGAATCTCCGCAGTGCCTTAAAAACGGCTGAATCGATTTCTCCCGCTATCTTATTTATTGATGAGATGGACAAGGCCTTCGCTGGTGGTGCTGGCTCTGCTGATTCTGATGGCGGTACTTCTAGCCGGATTTTCGGGTCTTTCTTAACCTGGATGCAGGAGAAAACTTCTCCAGTTTTTGTCATGGCAACCGCTAACCGGGTTGAACGTCTACCGGGTGAATTTCTCCGTAAAGGTCGGTTTGATGAAATTTTCTTTGTCGATCTTCCCAATCAGCAAGAGCGCCAACAAATTTTTAATATCCACCTATCTCAACGTCGTCGAGATATCTCTCGGTTTAACTTAGCGGAACTCGCAAATGTTTGCGATGGGTTTTCCGGTGCAGAAATTGAGCAGGTCGTCATCGCTGCCATGTACGAAGCCTTTGCCCAGAATCGCGAATTTACCCAACTTGATATTATTGCTGCCAGCCGTTCTACCTTGCCCCTCTCCAAGACAATGACCGAGCAGGTAATGGCCTTACGGGATTGGGCTCGGCAACGGGCTCGCCCCGCAGCAGCCTCAGTCGCAGAATATCAGCGACTTGAGTTCTGAAAGCTTTCTCCTGTTCCCAGCAGGAGGAACCACTAGCTATACGCTAGTTCATCCAACCGCAATTCTGTCAGCGTTGCGGCTTATCCAAACCAAACGTTGTTATCTCAATTCTTGGAGGAACATCCAATGTCACACTTTAGCACTCTCCGCACCAAGATCACTGAAGCTGAGATTCTCAAATCTTCTTTGAAGGATCTCGGGATTGAAGTCAAAACTAATGCCGATGTACGGGGCTATAATGGTCAGCGTGTTCGTGCAGATATCGTCGCTGTCTTAGGCGGTGAATATGATTTGGGTTGGTCCCACAATACGGACGGCTCCTTTGACTTGATCGCTGATCTTTGGGGTGTTGCTAAAAAGCATAATCAAACTGAATTAATTAATTCTATTAATCAGAAATATGCCGTTAATAAGACCCTTTCTGAAATTAAGCGGCCCGAACTCCAGAATGCTAATGTCAAGCTGGTTGTACACCACTAGTTTCTCTGCGCGTTCCCAAAACTTCTTGAAGGCTGGCCTCAGGGTCAGCTTTTTTTTTGCTTATTTTCATAAGAATGTTCAACATTCTTAATTCCTGGCAAATCTATCGGTAAGTCAGGTGCCATCAGACTTAATATATTTCTAGGCCATTTGTCTGGAGCATCCATATGTCTCAGTTGATTCAAGCGGTATTAAATAGCGATGAAAAAACGGATTTGCGACAGTTTGCTAGTGAGGTTCATAATCAATCCGAGCGCTATTTACTTCGCAACGATATCCTGAGCGTATTTGACACATTTTGTGAGAAATACAAGAAGACCCCTGCCTTTCAGCTTTCCTCACGCCTTCAGAAGCTGATTTACTACACGCAGGAAATCCTTTTAGAGGATGAGAACCTCTATCTGATTATTCGCCCCAAGATTGCGTCTGAAGAAGCCTACCGTCTGGATCCAAGAGAGCTAGTCTATGAACGAATCCAGGTTGCTGAATTACTAGATCTGCGCGATCGCTTTGTTGGCCATTACCATCCTCAAGAGGGTGACATCCTTGAAATCGACTTTCGTCCCTTCTATGACTATTCTCCCGTGATCCGAGATCCTAAAAATATCGGTCGAGGCGTTCAATATCTGAATCGATACTTATCCAGCAAGTTGTTTGAAGGACCTCAACAGTGGCTTTTTTCTCTGTTTACGTTTCTCAAACTCCATTCCTACGATGGTACCCAACTGCTGATTAACCAGAGGATACAAAGTCCAGAACAGCTCTCCGAGCGAGTTAAACAAGCAATTGGTTTAGTTGGAGGGTTGCCTCCAGATCAGCCCTATCCAGAATTTAGGTTTGACTTTCAGGATCTGGGCTTTGAGCCGGGCTGGGGTAACACGGCGGCGCGGGTCCTAGAGACCTTAGAAATGTTGGATGAACTGATCGATTCTCCTGATGATCAGGTTTTGGAAGCGTTCATTTCCCGAATTCCTATGATCTTCAAGATCGTGCTGGTTTCCATTCATGGCTACTTTGGCCAGGAAGGCGTCCTTGGAAGACCTGACACGGGTGGACAGGTGGTCTATGTCCTTGATCAAGCTAAAAGTCTGGAAAAACAACTGCAAGAGGATCTGCAGCTTGCAGGCTTAGATACTCTGGAAGCCCAGCCTAAATTGATTATTCTGTCTCGACTCATTCCCAATAGTGAGGGTACCCTTTGCAATCAGCGCTTAGAAAAAGTCCATGCCACCGATAATGTGTGGATTCTGCGAGTCCCCTTCCGGGAGCTGAATCCTAAATACACCCAGAACTGGATTTCTCGGTTTGAAATTTGGCCCTATTTAGAAACTTATGCCATTGATGCAGAACGGGAATTACTGGCTGAATTTCGGGGCTTGCCCGATCTGATTGTCGGCAACTATACCGACGGTAACTTAGTCGCGTTCCTTCTGTCTCGACGGCTAGGGGTTACCCAATGTAACGTCGCCCATGCTCTGGAGAAATCCAAATATCTGTTCAGTAATCTCTATTGGCAAGATCTGGAAGAGCAATATCATTTTTCGATGCAGTTTACGGCTGACCTCATTGCCATGAATGCAGCCAATTTCATTGTTACCAGCACGTATCAAGAAATTGCTGGCCGTCCTGACACTATTGGTCAGTATGAAAGTTATCGCTCCTTCACGATGCCCGATCTATACCATGTCGTTTATGGTGCAGAGTTGTTTAGCCCTAAATTTAACGTTGTTCCTCCTGGGGTTAACGAAAGTGTCTATTTTCCCTACAAACGCCACCAAGAGAGGACACCAGGAGACATCGAACGGCTGGAAGAATTACTGTTTACCCTCGAAGATCCTGAACAAGTATTTGGCTATTTGGAACAACCGGATAAGTTCCCTCTTTTCTCTATGGCCCGTTTGGATCGGATCAAAAATTTAACTGGCTTGGCAGAATGTTTCGGCCAGCATCCCCAACTACAGGAGCACTATAATCTCATTCTTGTCGCTGGAAAACTGAGGACGAGTGATTCTGTGGATCATGAAGAAATTAATGAAATTGAGCGACTATATCGAATTATTGATGAATACAACTTACATGGGAAAATCCGTTGGTTAGGCGTGCGCTTTCCCAAGCAAGATTCAGGAGAAGTCTATCGAGTCATTGCCGATCACCAAGGCATCTTTGTCCAACCGGCTCTATTCGAGGCGTTTGGGTTAACGGTTTTGGAAGCGATGATTTCAGGACTTCCTACCTTTGCCACCCGTTTTGGTGGGCCCTTAGAAATTATTCGGGATGGTATTGATGGTTTTTATATCAACCCAACTCACACAGAAGAAATAGCAGCTAAATTGCTAGATTTCGCTAGCCAATGTCAAACCAACCCAGTTTATTGGCAGCAAATTTCGGAACAGGCCATTGAGAGGGTATACAGCACCTATACCTGGAAGATCCATACCAACCGCTTGTTATCGCTTGCCAAAATATATGGATTTTGGAACTACTCTTCTAAGGAAAATAGAGAAGATATGCTGAGGTATATCGAGACTATTTTCTATCTGTTATATAAACCCATGGCGAAGAAGCTCTTAGCTAAGCATATGGCTTCTTGAGAAAAGAATGGCATCCTCAAGTCTTAGGTTTTGGAGATGAGCTATTCTACTGTGAATACATTTGGTTTAGGAGATATCATGGATTGCTTGCCAAAACACCACTGAATTCACAAGACTACTATTGCCTAGAATAAATGTACAATGTTGATTCCCTTTCTCATGGCATTCTGTTTCAATGGCCTCATATTCATCACTAAGTAAACTGCTGAAAAATCCTGCTAGTACTCCTGCAATAAGTGGGCATACTGGCTGATTCCTAGATCCTTGATTTCTATGAATCTTAGTATTTGTAAAAGTTAAAAAGAAATAATCACTTTGTTCTTGGCTCAAATCAAGATTAACGTTACCGTAATCAGACAAATAAGCGTAAACCCACCACATCTCTAGAATGGTCTTCCAATCTAAATCGAGCAAAGAGGGGTTATCTGGGGCAAAGACTAAATAGAAAGCCCTAAATTCTCTTTGCCCTAATTCTTTCCCAATTTGATATATTTCCTGAGCTGGAAATTGCTCTATAATTCGGTTCAGTGCCTTTAAGGAATTCAAAAATACTCTTGTTTTTTGAGTTAAGATCCCACTTGCCTGATCATTCACAGAATGATAGCGATGCATTGCCGCAGCGGATGACAGTAAATTGATAGCTCCCTTATACCAATTCGGCATAATTTTGACCTATGTTAGGGGAAATCAATAGTCGATACTTGAATTCCCCTATGCCCAGTGTTTTGAAAATAGAGATTGCA
>JANQPU010000172.1 GCA_028285315.1 Acaryochloris sp. IP29b_bin.176 | reverse complement strand
TGTGTTTCTACAGATGCTGGGGCGAGAGGTGATGTGGGTGATCGCGCTGTTTGCGTTCTACACCGCCTTTGTTCTGAGCCATCAACATATTCTGCAACGGACTCTACGCTAAGTCTTTCTATTTGATTGAAGGCCAACTTTATCTTCGGCCCAGTGACGCTGATGAAATTAAGCCGTTTGGAGGGTAATTTTGCCACACTGCTGAGCAACTTAGTTCCGCTGTACTGTGATTCGTTGACTCAACTGCAAGCGCTGGGAATTTCCGAAGTCCAGATCCATGAACCCATCCTCGTAATCAGCGGTGCAGAAGATCTGAAAGATGGGATCACTGAAATCTATAAAGCGCTTACTCAGATGGGCCTCCCCAGACTAAGGCTGAAATCTACTCTAAATCTTTATAGCAACCTCTAAAAACTTCAATCAAGGACGTTAAAGCAATGCCAGACACAAAAGAATTAGAGTCTGCTCCCTTATCAACACTGCCTCCTATTCAGGGTGGGTCTGCGGGGAGGCTTGAGGCCGAGTACAAAGTCATTCGCCGCAATGGCAGCGTTGTTGGGTTTGAGGCGGACAAAATCGCGATTGCAATGACCAAAGCGTTTCTTGCTGTCAAAGGCGCGCAGAGCGGAGTCTCTGCGCGAGTGCGTGATCTGGTGGCAACGCTGACCACCAATGTTGTTACCGCCTTGAAGCGCCGTCAGCCCAGTGGTGGCACCTTTCACATTGAAGATATTCAAGATCAGGTGGAGCTGGCTTTAATGCGCTCTGGTGAGCATGACGTCGCTC
This sequence comes from Acaryochloris sp. IP29b_bin.176, assembly GCA_028285315.1. Classification (GTDB taxonomy): domain Bacteria; phylum Cyanobacteriota; class Cyanobacteriia; order Thermosynechococcales; family Thermosynechococcaceae; genus Acaryochloris. Next base: position 5,631 of record JANQPU010000172.1, on the reverse strand, counting down.
GCGCCTATGTGCTGTATCGCGAAAAGCGTTCTCAAAAACGTACCCAACAGCATGGCATAGAGGCAGCTCCAATTTACCTGATGGATGGCGGTGAGCGCGTATTGCTGGATTTGGAGCGCTTCAGCGATTTAGTTGATTCCGCTTGCATCAACCTCGGAGATACGGTGAATGGCAAGGCGATCACTGATGAAGCCCTCAAAAATATTTACGATGGAGCGTCGGTGGCAGAACTACATAAGTCAGCGATTTTGGCGGCGAGATCGCACATTGAAAAAGATCCAGACTACAGCAAAGTTACGGCAAGACTTCTGCTGCACAGGATTCGCCAGGAGGTCTTGGGTGCAGAAGTGACTCAAGCAGAGATGCAAGCCCGCTACGCTGAATATTTTCCCCACTTTATTCAGCAAGGTATTGCAACCGGACTACTAGACGAAAAGCTCGCTCAATTTAACTTGCAGAAATTAGGTTCGGTCCTTGTCGCTGAGCGTGATCTTCAGTTTGGCTATCTGGGGTTACAAACCCTCTATGATCGCTATTTTCTGCATACAGAAGATCGACGGATTGAGCTACCCCAGGCATTTTTTATGCGTGTGGCAATGGGACTTGCCCTGAACGAAATCGACCGTGAAGGACGGGCAGCGGAATTCTACGACATCTTATCGAAGTTTGATTTCATGAGTTCGACCCCCACGCTGTTTAACTCGGGGACGGTGCGATCTCAGCTTTCTTCTTGTTACCTGACGACGGTACCGGATGCCCTCGACGGCATTTATAGCGCGATAAAGGACAACGCGCTGCTCTCCAAATATGCTGGGGGGCTGGGGAATGACTGGACGCCAGTGCGGGCGCTAAGTGCTCATATTAAAGGTACCAACGGCAAATCTCAAGGCGTAGTACCGTTTCTCAAGGTCGTTAATGATACGGCAGTAGCTGTGAATCAAGGAGGAAAAAGAAAGGGAGCCGTATGTGCTTATTTAGAAACCTGGCATTTGGATATCGAAGAGTTTTTAGAACTCCGCAAAAATACCGGAGACGATCGCCGCCGCACCCACGACATGAACACCGCCAACTGGATTCCCGACCTATTTATGAAGCGGGTGATGGAAGATGGCGACTGGACGCTATTTTCGCCGGATACAGTACCGGATCTCCATGACAAAGTGGGCAAAGAATTTGAAACTGCTTACCTGGCCTATGAGCAGCAGGCTGCAAAGGGCGAACTGAAGCCTTTCAAGACCGTGCCCGCCAATTCCCTCTGGCGCAAGATGCTGTCGATGCTGTTTGAAACTGGCCACCCGTGGATTACGTTTAAAGACCCCTGCAATGTGCGATCGCCTCAGCAGCATATTGGCGTGGTGCATAGCTCAAACCTTTGCACCGAAATTACGCTCAACACGAATGAAAATGAAATAGCCGTGTGCAATCTTGGCTCAGTCAATCTTGTTAATCACATGGTGGGGAAAAACGGTCAAATGCAGCTCGATCAAGCCAAGCTGCAACACACCATCACCATTGCCATGCGGATGCTGGATAATGTGATCGACCTGAACTACTATGCCGTCAGCACAGCGCGGAATTCTAACCTCAAGCATCGCCCCGTGGGTTTGGGTATTATGGGCTTCCAAGACTGTCTGCACCAACTGCGCCTGCCCTATGCCTCTCAAGATGCGGTTGACTTTGCAGATCGCGCTATGGAAGCCGTATGCTACTACGCCTACTGGGCTTCGACCGAACTGGCCCAAGAACGCGGTCGGTACTCCACCTATAAAGGGTCACTGTGGGATCGCGGTATTTTACCCCAAGATACCCTGGCACTTCTCAACGAAGTGCGCGGTGGATTTGTGGAGGTGGATGAGTCTTCTACGATGGATTGGGATCTGCTGCGAGACCGGATTGCCCAGCATGGAATGCGAAACTCAAACTGCGTTGCGATCGCCCCCACCGCAACCATTGCCAACATCATTGGCGTCTCTGCTTGCATCGAGCCAACCTACCAAAATCTGTACGTCAAATCAAATCTGTCAGGGGAGTTTACCGTCGTCAACGAGTATTTGGTGCGCGACCTCAAAGTCTGTGAACTTTGGGATGAAGTTATGATTGCCGACCTCAAATATTTCGACGGCAGTTTGGCAAAAATCGATCGGATTCCGCCAGAGCTACGCCAGCTTTACGCTACTGCCTTCGAGGTTGAACCCAATTGGATTGTGGAAGCTGCGGCCCGTCGCAGTAAGTGGATCGATCAGGCTCAATCGCTCAATATCTACATGGCCGGTGCATCAGGCAAAAAGCTCGATCAAATCTACAAGCTGGCGTGGCAGCGTGGCTTAAAAACCACCTACTACCTTCGTACCCTCGGTGCCACCCATGTTGAAAAATCGACGGCTCCAGCCAGTAGCCTCAACGCGGTATCCAATAACGGCAGCAGTAATGGTACGGGCAACATACTCTCTACCTCAAAATCCGAAAACTTGGGTCAGGTTTGTAGCTTATCCCCTGGCGATGCCAACTTTGATGACTGCGAAGCCTGCCAGTAAACAACTGGTCAGTAAATTTGTTAACCCCTAAGGAGACTCTAATGATGTTGGTGTGGGAAGAAGAGACGACCGCTACAACACAGACCAAAACTGTTCAGACCGAACCCGTTCAGGCGGTTCCATCACAGCAGGAAACTGGCCCTCAAACAATAATGGCTCAACCGGAAACGCAACCGCCTCGTCGCATCAACGTTGCTGACAAGCGCATCATTAACGGCCAAACCGATGTCAATCAGCTTGTGCCCTTTAAGTACCAGTGGGCCTGGGACAAATATCTGGCAGGCTGTGCTAACCACTGGATGCCCCAAGAGATCAATATGAGCAGGGATATTGCACTGTGGAAAACCACTGACGGGTTAACCGAAGATGAGCGTCGCATCGTCAAGCGGAATCTCGGCTTTTTTGTCACCGCAGATTCTTTGGCCGCCAACAATATTGTTCTGGGTACCTATCGACATATCACGGCACCCGAATGCCGCCAATATTTACTGCGTCAAGCCTTTGAAGAAGCCATCCATACCCATGCCTATCAATATATTGTCGAATCCTTGGGGCTAGATGAGGGCGAAATCTTTAACGCTTACCGTGAAGTGGACTGCATTCGCGAGAAAGATGAGTTTTTAATTCCCTTTGTCGAGACTTTGACCGATCCCGCCTTTGAAACCGGCACTCCCGAAAACGATCAAAAGCTGCTTAAGTCTCTAATTGCTTTCTCTTGTCTTATGGAAGGTCTTTTCTTCTATGTAGGCTTTGTCCAAATCTTGGCCTTGGGTCGCCAAAACAAAATGACGGGCGCAGCCGAGCAGTATCAATACATCCTGCGGGATGAGTCGATGCACTGCAATTTTGGTATCGATCTAGTCAATGCCATTAAGCAAGAAAACCCGCATCTGTGGACCCCTGAATTTTGCGAAGAGATCCGCGATCTGTTTAAGCGGGCGGTAGAGCTTGAATATCGCTACGCCGAAGACACCATGCCCCGTGGCGTGCTCGGGCTTAATGCCTCTATGTTTAAGAGCTACTTGCGCTACATTGCCAATCGGCGATCTCAGCAGATTGGCCTCGACCCCATTTTTGCCGCTGAAGAAAATCCCTTCCCTTGGATGAGTGAGATGGTAGACCTCAAAAAGGAACGCAACTTCTTTGAAACCCGTGTGTTGGAATATCAGACCGGGGGGGCACTCAGTTGGGATTAAGCCATTGATTTACCGACAACCAGAAATTAAAAAACCACCATGCTCGAATATTATCTCCATCGGTCTAGCCAAATTCCTACATCGGTTCATCCCTTTGTGAAACAAGAGGCCAAGAAGCAGGCCATCCGCCGCCAACTGCAACCCATCATCTCCCCGGCTACGCCCCCACCGATCCCCCAATCTCGCTTTGCCAAAATCATGGCTCAAATCACGGATCACATTAAGAAGTTGACGCTCCTGAGTTTGCCTTTACGTAACCCCTCAAAGCAAGCATCAACGCCACCTAAGAATCGATAAGTATTGAGCGAATCATTTTCTAAAGCTGTAGTTTTAAGAGTCAATTATGTTTAAATTTTTGCTCTTGGCGATCGCCCTTTTCGGCTTCCTGCTCCTGCTCGGATTGGCGTTCTATTTCTTTTTTCCCCGCAAGTATCAATCCTCTGATACCGTTGCCAAGTCCTACGATGATTGGACGAACGATGGCATTCTGGAATTCTACTGGGGAGAGCATATTCACCTGGGGCACTATGGTTCACCCCCTCGGCGTAAAGACTTCCTTGCCTCTAAGCATGACTTTGTGCATGAGATGGTGCGCTGGGGGAAACTGGAGCAACTACCTGCGGGCACGACTGTTTTAGATGTAGGCTGTGGCATTGGGGGCAGTAGCCGCATCCTTGCCAGAGATTATGGCTTTGCCGTTACGGGCGTCACGATTAGCCCCCAGCAAGTCAGACGAGCACAGGAACTGACTTCCCCAGAAGTGAGCGCTCAATTTAAAGTCGATGATGCCCTAAATCTATCCTTTCCAGACGCCAGCTTCGATGTGGTTTGGTCGATTGAAGCTGGTCCCCACATGCCAGACAAGGCTCGCTATGCCCAGGAGATGTTGCGCGTCCTCAAACCGGGCGGCATTCTGGTGGTGGCCGACTGGAACCAGCGGGACGACCGACGCAAACCCCTGAACTGGTGGGAGCGTCCGGTGATGCGACAATTGCTGGATCAATGGTCTCACCCGGCGTTTGCCAGTATCGAAGGCTTTGCGGAACAGTTGGAAGCAACGGGGCTGGTCGCCGGACGGGTGGCGACCACTGACTGGACTCAGGAAACTCTCCCCGCTTGGCTGGATTCCATCTGGCAGGGCATTGTCCGCCCCGATGGATTACTCAAATTTGGTGTAGTTGGGTTCATCAAGTCCCTGCGGGAAGTACCCACCTTCTTGCTGATGCGACTGGCCTTTGGGGCGGGTCTGTGTCGCTTTGGTATGTTCCGGGCGGTGCGGGTTGCCTCCCCTGAACCATCCCAGAACGCTATGTTTGCGCAGAACAGAGATAACCTGGTGCAGTCATAAGGTACGGTCATGAGTGTATCCAACTATGACGTCATCATTGCGGGAGGCGGCATCCCCGGACTGACCCTAGCTTGCGGGCTACGGGGATCTGGGCTGCGTGTTGCAGTGATTGAGGCTCAGACAGAGGTACAGGTGGGCGATCGCCCCCGCGCCTACGCCCTCTCGCCCCTGTCCGCCAGAATTTTCCGGGCCATAGGGATCTGGGAGCAGATTGCCCCGGCCATTTCCCATTTCCCCCAGGTGGTGCTGTCGGACGCCGACTACCTCCATCGGGTGGTGTTCACACCAGCAGATTTAGGGGAGCCCGCCGTGTATTACTGTGCCGAGCATCGGGTTTTGCAAACGGCTCTGCACCATCAAGCTTCCACTGATCCTCACATCACCTGCTACTAAGTAGATAGCCAGAAATATTTACATCATAATAAGTGGTTTCAGTTAAGTTGATAGCGAATAGCTTGTAGCCCAATGAAACAACGTTTTATCCAGGGATTGAGCCCAGAAACCATCCATTTACTCAGCCGGATTCATCGCCAAAGTCATCACCACCAAGTCC
>JANQPU010000126.1 GCA_028285315.1 Acaryochloris sp. IP29b_bin.176 | reverse complement strand
GTGAACCAGCGATTTCCAGCAGGCGGGGTGGCGGCGAATTCGACGCCTTTGGATTCGAGGAGTTTGGGTAATTCTAGGTCGAAAATGGGGGTGGTTTCTAGAACTTGCGGTTGCTCAATCTCACTCTCTTTCAACTGATATCGGATCAAGTTTTGCCCTACCGATACTCGAGCAACCTGTTCATCTCGAACTTGTTCAATGAAAAAACTGTAAGGTACTCGTGGCACCCTAGGTCCCAAGGTCAAGGGTAGGACCAAATTAACAATTAACAAGATTGCAGGTAGGAAAAGGAGTAGGCTCGTAATTAAGTTAGGACGGGGACGTTGGGGCTTGTCTTTAATGGGCATAGTTCTCTCCCTAATCTTGATAAGTTGCTAGTTCCTTCAGGTGCCTTGAGTTAACCCATATTCGGGCTGAGATATGCTCTGCTCTAACCATTCGAAGATCTGATTCAATTGCTTTAGTGCAATAAAACCAAACTGCCAAAGAATAATGAGAAGTTGGCTCGAAAGATGATGTTGCTGTCGGATTGCTAGTGCGATCGCATCAGCAGGAACCAGCAGTTCTTCTCGCAAATACTGAATCAGCTTGGCTTGAGCAGAATAGTTCATTGTTGAGAGTCGTCAATGGGGTAAGGCAAAAATTGAATCTCTAGGTCTTGAAGGTCATCTTCCTTTATCGTATCTATCTCAGCAGAGATTCACCTGAGGCAAGCAGCTTATGAATGCTTTAGGGGCGAGGGCATTGAATCAACTTAGGCGAGGAGACCTAGACGTTTGCCGTTATCGCGGGCAAGACGGATCCAATTTTGGCGCTGAGTCCGTTCGATGCCGACTTGATTGCAAAAGTTGGTAATCGCTTTAGAGTGCAGGGCAATCGCCTTACCTCTGAGCTTGGTGAATCTAGGTGTACCAACAGCAGTGCGAGTCAAGATGACGATAGGTGCAAACATAATAGCCTCCGTAATGTAACTTTATGTTAACTATGTTAATCAAAATGTTACAAATCGTCAAGATTTAACTAGACTTCAGTTTGAATATCTGAAATTAAAATTTTTTGGCTTCAATCTGATTTATTTAAGAATTTAGATGATCTATTCTGGATTTAAATCTGCATAAGTCTCATTAGCTCTGACTTATATTGCTTTCCTCTGAAAAATAGCAATAGAAATCATTCAAAATGCGGGTCAATAAGACTTGTTTTATGCTGTAATTAAAAATTTTTATAAATCAATCAGTGGATTTATTTACAAAAGCGGCAGCTAATGTAACGTTATTGTGAACTGGATTGAGTTTGGCTTGAATAACTCAACTCTCTGATGATTGGTAGGAGCAAATGAAACCGTCTTCCCAGAGGTCGGTCAGTGGCCCTCAGTCAGTTCATCTGCCTAGATAGACAAACACGAGCAGTGGCCCTCAGTCAGTTCATCTGCCTAGATAGACAAACACGAGTCTATCGGAATTAATAATTTAGCCATTATTAATGGCTAGGGCTGAGAACCTGTGGCGTTACCGATGCGCTGTATTCCCTCTGCTAAATAGCCATATATTCTTGGAGCATCCCTTTTTGGGATCGCAAAGTCTTGAACGCCTCTCGCTCCACACGGCGTACCCACTCTCGACTGACATTCAACCGCTCTCCCACTTTTGCCAGCGTTAAAGGATTCTGGTCAATCAAGC
>JANQPU010000113.1 GCA_028285315.1 Acaryochloris sp. IP29b_bin.176 | reverse complement strand
TCAACCACCAAGCGGGGCGGGAGTTGCTGCACTTTGACACGCTTGTCATTGATTAGTCGCACATCGCCTAACTTTAGTTTCTGTTTAGAAATCAGCTCTTAGTGTGTGGAGACATTGATAGCTATAGTTTCGAGGGCGGATATGTAATATAGGTTTCGTCCTCCAAGTCCCTAGGAGTGGTAATCTGCAATACAACCATTGAGTAATGCAACCGTAACTTTTGTGATCTAGTCGGCAGCTTAAAACTCATGCCTCAATCATCGCCTGGTGGAGAGCAAGCTCCACGTCCATTCCGCCGCCTCTGGCTAATTTTATTGAGTCGTCCAGTGGTAGGTACAGCCCTAGTGCTACTCGCAATCTTGATTGGGGTCAGTTGGCGACTACTGATCTACATCAATGAAGAACTTGCCCCTCAGATTGCAAAAGAACTCAGTAAATCTCTCAATCGTCCAGTGTTATTGGGTGATATACAAGGTTATTCCTTAACAGGCATGCAGTTTGGACCGTCTTCTGTTCCTGCCCATACCTATGAACGCAATGGTCGCACAGTTGAAGACAAAGACGAAGGCAAGGTTCAACAGGTTAATGTTCAATTTGATGTATGGAAGACCCTTTGGACCCGGACCCTGAATTTGGATGTCACGCTGGTTGATGCTGAGTTATATCTAGACCAAACTGCTGATGGAGAGTGGATATCCACAACTCTCACCCAGGAAGATGCTGAAGGTTTCATCAAGATTCAGCTCGATTCCCTCGGCGTGGATGGGGGAGAAGCGGTCATCGATCCCTTCGGTGCAGAGGCCCGTACCCTTAGCGATTTAAAAGGGACCTTATCGCTACACGATAACAATGAAAGATTACAAGTTGAAGGGAACGGCACTTTAGACTCAGGAGGCAAAGCCAGATTAAAAGGGGAGTGGTTACAGCCTAGTCAATCCTTGAAGCTAAATGTCAAAGCAAAGCAGGTTCAAATCCCCCCGCTAATGGGGTTTGTGCCGACCGATATTCCTGTACAAATTCGCTCTGGTGAGGTGGATGGGGATTTTCAGTTGAAGTACCAACCCCAAGAACCACTTCAATTGAGCGGAATTACCGAAGTCAAAGATGCAGATATTCGTGTCCCTGAACAGAAGATTGGGGTCAAAGCAAAGGAATTCCAGGGAGAGTTGGAGGTTGATTACATACCAAACCAACTCCCAAAGGTCGGTGGCGATGCCCAGTTCCGATCGGCGGATCTGTATGTCCCTGAAAATCTGCTGTTCCAAAATGGGCGATCGCAACGGCAGCACCTTCGTCGTACCAATGGCACCTTAAAATTCCTGAAGGAAAAAGAGCGGCTGCAATTTGAAGCCCGAGGTACGATTGCCAGTGGTGGACGATTGCGGACCAAGGGGGAAACAACCCTTGATTTAAGCAAGATTAAAGTTTCGGTACTAGCTCAGAATGTTTCTGCACCCATTTTGGATCGTGCGTTTCAAACGCCTGTGGCGATCCGTTCTGGCCTGGTGGATGCCAATGTCACCTTGTATTTAGATCAGGCAAAACGGCCCAGTATGCGAGGCACGGCCCGCATGAAGGACATCGATGCCCAAATTATTGGTCTTCCCAAATCGTTTTATGATGCCAACGGTTTTATTCGCTTAAGAGGGTTAACCGCCACCTTAGAAGGGGTGACTGCTCGATATGACCAAGTCCCTGTTACCGCAAAAGGCTCAATTGATATTGATCGGGGTTACAACCTTTCTGCTCGTATTCCTGGCCTCGATGTGAATACGGCCCTTGCCACCTTAGAGGTGCCAGAGCTACCTGTGCCTATTGTGGGACAAGTCAGCATTCCTGATGTTCGGATCACTGGCCCTATTGATCGTCCCTTTATTGCTGGGGAAGTGGTCATGGCCTCTGGCACCCAGATTGATCGAGTCCCCTTTGAGACGATTAAAGCCCAATTCACCTTAGATAATCCGTCCCTGACCGTTACCCGCATTTTGGCGGTCCCGCAGGCGGGGGGAGAAATCACAGGCACGGCCCGCTATAACTTGTTGCCAGGGGCGAATCTGGTGGCCGATGTGGATGTGGTGGGCCTACCGGGGGATGCGATCGCATCGTTATACGAGGTCTCATCCGATCTGACGGTTGGCCCAATCAATGCTCAGACCCAGGTCCGAGGACAGCCTGAAGATTTACGCACTCTCATTGCCTTTCAAGCACCACGGGCCACCTATCCCACCAATGGTGAACTACGATTGCGGCAAGGGATTACCCGCCTAGATAATATCGTGACCCAAGTGGCTGGCGGAACCGCTCGGCTAGATGGGTATTTTGATCAGCGCGATCTGAAAGCCGATGTCAGACTAGCAGGCATTGGGCTTTCCACCTTTTCTCCCGACTTAAAAGGGGCTCTAAATGGTAAGGTTGCCCTCAACGGCCCCATTGCCTCGCTCAGTGCTGACACCCTCCGGGCCCGAGGCCAAGTTAATTTTTCCCAGGGATTATCACTCATTGAGCAACCACTGGATGCTCGATTCCGCTGGACCGGTCGTCAGATTGTAGTGCAGTCAGCGACGGCTAAGGGGTTCCGAGCGTATGGCACTATTGATGCAAACTTGCAGACACCCCAAGGTCCGCAGATCACCGCTTTGGATCTCAACATTAAGGCAGATGATTATGATTTACGAACCTTGGCCGCGTTGGGACCCACCGCTATCCCTCTTACTGGACAGGCCGATCTCACCGGGCGCATCACGGGTACTCCCGAAGCGCCCAATCTAGTCGCAACCCTACAGTTAGAAGATCTGGCGGTGTCTCAGTTCCGATTTGAGCCCGTGATGAAAGGTAATTTGGCGTTTGGTCAAGGGGTAGAGATGAACGTGGAAGGAGATCGTGATCGCATCAACGTCTCTCTCAATTCTCAATTTCTACCCAATTCATTCCTCATCCGTAGAGATCAGGCCCTAGCTAAAGGCACCACTCAAGGAAATATCTTGCTGGCAGAGATACAGCAATTCCCTCTACAAGCCTTTAATCTGGGCTCCATTGGCAACTTAGGTTTGGGAACCATCTCTGGTATTGCGTCTGGCCAATTTCAAGCCAATCTAAAGCAACAGACCCTAGAGGGAAGTTTTGCCGTTGATCAACCCGCCTTGAATCAAATTCAAGCCCAAAAACTAACAGGTGATATCCGCTATCGAGATGGGGTTGCCAGTCTTAATCAAGGCACTTTGCTCAAAGACGAGAGCCGGTATATTCTAGACGCCCAGTTTATTCCCAGCAATAATCCCAAATATTCTGGCAATTTATTGATTGCCAAAGGCAACATTGCCGATGTCGTCGCAGTTTCTCAGGCCATAGATTTCACGAGTCTAGGATCAGCACCACCCACAACCTATGGAACAGCGGCAGATCTACAGACGATTCCTGTGGGGGTTAACGGCCCTTTGCTGACCCAACTGCGTCGATTTACAGAAATTCAGCAACTCGCCATCCAAAAGGCTAATCAACAGGAGCAAAGCTTGTTTGCCTTGGATGGATTAACGGGGCAATTTGGTGGCCAAATAGAATTTGCCGGATCAGTGCAGACAGGCGTTAACGCTAACTTTGATTTGCGGGGACAAGATTTTAGTTTAGGTCCATATAACATTGAACAACTGATCGTAAAAGGTGAACTGGAAGACGGCCTTCTCAGCTTGCAGCCCCTGCGTATCAATACGGGCGAGAGCTTATTGGCCTTCCAAGGACAATTAGGTAGCTCCTATCAATTGGGACAACTGCAGCTCAAAAATATATCTGTCGAGCCGATCAACCCCTTCCTAGATTTATCCGTCAAAGTCACAGGTAAATTAAATGGCACCCTCAACTTGGCAGGGAACTTAGATGATCCTCAGCTAGAGGGCCAATTTGAACTAGTAGAGGGGCGTTTAGATGATGATGCTATCAATAGTGCTCAGGCCACGCTGAGCTATAAACAAGCGCTACTCAAGATTGACAGTCAGGCTCGCATTAATGACTCTCAACCCTTAGTTCTCAAAGGGGAGATTCCCTATGCACCCTTTTTCTCGTCTGTAACCCCAGCAACCAATCAAGTGTCGCTGACGGCCAGAATTCGAGACGATGGTCTGTCCCTGCTGAGTTTATTTACGGACCAAGTGGCTTGGAAGGGTGGCAATGGGGCTCTGGATGTGCAAGTCAAAGGGACGATTGATCAGCCTATTGTCGACGGTACAGTCCGCTTCCAAGATGCCAAACTGCAAGCAGCTGCCCTTGAGCAACCGCTCACGAATCTAAGCGGCACCATCAAGTTTAATCGCAATTTAGTTACGATTCCTCGCTTGTCCGCCAATATTGATGATGGCCAATTAGAGGCAAACGGAAGTCTTCCGATTTTCCAGGCTGCAAGACAGCAGGCTTTGGCAGTCAAGCTGGAAGATTTGGATCTGAATGTGCAAGAACTCTATCAGGGAGGGGTTAAGGGTGCCATTGCAGTGAAGGGCAGCGTTTTTCAACCCCTCGTAAGTGGGAAACTGCAAATCAGCAACGGCAAGGTCAAATTAGCCAATGCTAGTACAGCCGAGGGCACCCCTCCCGGAACAACTCCCCAAGCCGGAGCCAATAGTCCTCTGTCCTTCAACAATTTGGTGGTTCAAATTGGAGATAATGTCAAAATTTCTCAGCCGCCGGTCCTGAGTTTTATGGCGACCGGTGACCTCACGATCAATGGCTCGGTGGATCAGCCATTAGCGGATGGGATTGTTCGCTTTCGTAAGGGATCAATTAATCTGGTGACCACCCTTTTTAGCGTCGATCCTAGACGAGAGAACTATGCTGAATTTGATTCTCGATTTGGCTTAGATCCTTATCTGAATATCGGTATGAGAACTACGGTTACCGAAGTGGTACAAGCCTCGACCACCGATCTCAACGAATTTGCTGAATTACCCTCCAGTGCGATTGGGTCTGTGCAATCGGTAAAAGTGAGGGCTACCGTTGATGGAAGAGCCAGTGAACTCCTCGCTGACTTTGATGATGTCGTGACACTGAGTAGTCGCCCCAGTCGAACGAACACCCAAATCATTACCTTGCTGGGGGGCGGTATTGATCGATCGCTGCAGGATGGCCAAGCGACCCAAGCTGCAGCCAACATTGCTAGCTCAGCAGCCTTTTCTAGCGTCCAGCAAGCTCTCAACGATGCTCTGGGGAGTCGTGCTAGTTTTCGGGCTTTTCCCGTTTTGCTTCCCAATCAGAACAATAACCAAAGCGCTGTGCTGGCCTTTGGGGCTGAGCTAGGATTTGACATTACCGATCGCTTCTCGGCATCAGTGCTCCAAATTTTGACAGGTGTGGATGAACCAACGTTATTTAACCTAAGTTATGAGATCAACAATCAACTAAGAGCCAGAACTTCTGTGAGTAGTGATGGAGAAGCTGTTGGTGTCTTGGAATATCGGATTCGATTTTAAGATCGGGTCATACTGCAAGACATACTTTGGTGACTCAATATTGACAATATGATTCATTTCTTCCGTTCCAGCATTAAATTTTGTCAACGGCAGCAAGTCTGGCAAAGAGTTGGGTTAGCGTTCTTAGCCACTTTTGTAATTGTAGTGAGTCATGTAGTTACGGTTCCTGTGGCTGCTCAACCTCAAGAGACAGCTCCGATTGAAGTTGATGGCGTAACCCTTTTCCAGGTCAGCTCTTCTGAAAAATTTCCGGCCGAACAACGAGCCGAAATGGTAAATAAGAATCTTCAGGAATTAATTCATTCTTCTACTTCAGCAACAGTCACCATTGAGAATTCTCAGGGACTACCAGTCCTCAAGGTTAATAGAGGTGATCGTCAGAAAGAGCTCTACTTACTCACAGTTAATCGTCGAGATGCATTGGGTAATCCTCCCCAAGCAACTGCTGAACGGTGGAAAAGAAAATTACAAGTGGCCATTAACCGAGGCCAGGATGAGCGCGCAAACGTCTGGCGATTGGTTCTAATTTCAGCAGGATGCTTGTTTTTGGCTGTGATTCTGAACAGTTTGCTGGGATGGTTTTGGCGAACTCGATTATCACGACTGCTCCCTCAAGCAACTGTTGATCCAACTACTGGACAACAGCCTCAAAGTTTGCAGTTTCTATTTAAATTCGTTCTCTTTCTTCTACGGGCCGTCCTTTGGATCACAGCGATCAGTTATATCGGTAATTTGCTTCCTTGGACTCGGATTTGGATGAATCGGCTACTTGCTGCTCTTAGAGGAACTTTTGCAACTCAGTTTATTCCTGCGGGTGATAATTCCTATTCTGTTTTAGATGTTGCCCTATTGCTAATCCTACTGGCTGGTGTGATGAACCTAGCCAAAACAGTGCAGCATTTATTACGCACTCGCGTATTGAGAGCAACTGGGCTAAATCGTGGAGCCCAGGAGGCCGTTGCCTTTGTAGCCAATTATGTTCTGTTATTTATCGGTACATTAGTATTATTGCAGCTTTGGGGGTTTGATTTAAGCTCATTAACAGTTTTTGCCAGTGTGTTAGGTGTTGGTATTGGTCTAGGGTTACAGGGTTTTGCTAAAAACTTCATTAGTGGCATGGTGCTTATCTTTGAGCAACCGATTAAGGTCGGAGACTTTATCACTGTTGGGGACTATCAAGGCACCGTTGAGCGTATCAATGTTCGAAGCACAGAGATTCGGACGCTAGACCAAATTTCGATTATTATTCCCAATTCAGAATTTTTAGAGTCTGAGGTTGTGAACTGGGATCATGGCACGTCTATATCTAGACTGCAAATTCCTGTCGGAGTGTCCTATGGTTCCAACCCTGCCAAGGTTAGAGAAGCATTAATGGATGCAGCAACCGAATATTCAGGCGTTTTAAAAGATCCCGCCCCTCGAGTATTTTTTACGGAGTTTGGAGATAGCTCTCTAAACTTCATGCTGCTCGTCTGGATTGACGTACCCAAAAAGCAATATGTCATCAAAAGCGATCTCAATTTTCGAATCGAAACTATTTTGCGCCATCGAAACATTGAGATTCCTTTCCCTCAGCGCGATCTACATGTGCGTTCCGGTAAGTTGCCTTTAGACCTACCTGAAGAGCTAATCACTTCGTTTACTCAAATGTCCCAAAGTTTGGAGGTTTGGTTAAAGCAGCAGTCCATAAAAGGAATCGCCTCACAAGATCATACTGCTACAAATGCCAATTCTACTAATCAAGATAATGCCAATAGCTAATCTCTTGTCCCTAGCTAGATAGAGTGTTATTTCTGTTGCCAAGCCTGTCCCATGACAAAGCACTTTCCTCACGCAGAGTGATGAGTATAATTCATAGCACCCAATATTTTTCTTGCAATCTAGCTTCGCAACATTTCAAGAATCTGATTCCATTCAAGTATAGTGTTATCCAATTAAAATTAATTCTTCATTTATGAAGGCGTAATATCCAGGATAAACTCCTGAAAATTAGGTCTTGACAGAGGTTGCCCGACTCCGATAGCGTGAAGGCTGGATCTACTAAATAAGAATTCTTTTCATTAACCTATTAACTCAAAATGATCTTTAATCTCTCTAAAATCGCTTTGTTCGGTTCTGTGAGCCTTGTCTCCATTGCCATTGTGAGTGGATGTACCAATAACAATCCTCAAGCTGATAATGGTGGCAAAATCGTGAGGGTATATTCTGCCCGGCATTACGATACCGATCGAGCGTTGTATGAAGACTTCACCAAACAAACGGGGATTGAGGTCAAACTGCTAGAGAGTAAAGACAATGAGTTATTAGAACGGATCAAGAATGAGGCCAATAATCCTCAGGCGGATGTGTTGATTACCGTAGATGCAGGCCGTTTATGGCGGGCAGAGCAAGCCAACTTGTTGCAACCTATTTCTTCTGAAACCTTAGATGAAAAAGTGCCTGAAAATCTCCGGCACCCTGACGGTCTCTGGTTCGGTCTGACGAAGCGGGCTCGGATCATGGTGTATAACAAGGCTAAAGTGAAGCCTGAGGACCTTTCCACCTATGAAGCCCTCACTGAACCAGCCTGGAACGGAAGAGTCTGTGTTCGCAGTTCCAACAATATCTATAATCAATCTCTGCTAGGGTCATTTATTGAGTCCAAAGGAGAAGCGGAAACTGAACAATGGGCCAAAGGGTTAGTGGCCAACCTTGCCCGTCCTCCCAAAGGAGGGGATGTGGATCAAATCAAGGCAGTTGCAGCAGGCCAATGTGATGTGGCCATTGTTAATCATTACTATGTGGCCCGTTTAGCTCAGTCCAAGAATCCTCAGAATAAAGCGGTTACTGAGAAGGTAGGGGTCTTTTTCCCGAATCAGGATGATAGAGGCACTCATGTCAATATCAGTGGAGCAGGGGTGGTTACCAATGCCCCGAATAAGGAGCATGCGATCGCATTTATGGAATACCTTGCCAGCCCCGAAGCCCAGAAAGTTTTTGCTGAAGCAAATAATGAATATCCGGCTGTGATTGGGGTAGATGTTTCGCCTGCATTGAAGGCGTATGGCGACTTTAAAACCGATACGATCAACGTTAGTGCCTATGGGCGAAACAATCCCGAAGCCACCAAAATAGCCGATCGAGCGGGATGGCAGTAGAGTATGAGCGGTTACCTGAAAGCTCAGCTACTGCCATTACTCCCCAGAAATTTGCAAAAAGACGGTTCTCTGGCGGGGGCCATCCAGTTCACATAAAAGCACCGATTGATAGGTGCCTAAAGCCAGTTGGCCCGCGACGATAGGGACCACCTCACTGGACGAAAGCGTAATGGCCATCAGGTGAGAATGAGCATTTTCGGGCTCATCTTCTGGCACTTCTCGAAGGTGCAGATCATTATGGAGATATCGTTGATTTGCAGGCGCAAGTTTTCGCAAAAAGACTTTGATATCCTCTAACAGCCGCTCTTCATATTCATTAACGGCTATGGCCGTAGTAGTATGCCGAGAACAGATCAGCACTTGGCCATTTTGGACAGCGCTAGCGGCAACAAATGCTTGAATTTTGGGAGATAGGTTATAAATGCCAATCTCTTGATCTGTTTCAAGATCAAGAATTTCATGCACAACTACCATGAAACGATCAAAATGGAGAACTCAATTAAGATCTATGCCTTACCCACAAGTCTTGAAAGTCAGACTATCGAGTACTTTCAATTATGAGCCAGCCTCCAAGTATCCGCGATGTCATGAAGCCTTGTGAG
>JANQPU010000067.1 GCA_028285315.1 Acaryochloris sp. IP29b_bin.176 | reverse complement strand
GAGTTGAAATCATGCGGAGGGTCAGTTCAGAGGGGTGACAACAAGCCTTCAGATTACCTTGATCATCCTGACACTGTTACCCGGTTTTGATCCAAGCCTTGAGACCTTAGATAGTCTGTTACAGACGGGACAGGCAGGCAGCTTTGACTTTGCCTTTATTGATGCCGACAAGACCAACTACCGCCACTATTATGAGAAGTGCCTGGAGCTGTTGAGACCGGGTGGGCTGATGGCCATTGATAATGTGATCTGGGGTGGAGCCGTTGCTGATCCACAGAAAACGGACCTCGAGACTGTTGCTCTGAGGCAACTCAATCAAGCCCTGCACCACGACGATCGCATCGAGTTGAGCATGCTACCCATTGCTGATGGGCTAACCCTGGCACTTAAGCGAAGTCAAGCTTTCTAGAGATTAGGAACTCCCTGCATTAATCGCCACGGGCATCGTTTAATCGAGGACCCCGGCTTGCCCAAAGCTATCCTGATTCTTGGAGGTATTCTACATGCTCTTTCAGTCAAAAAGAGCATGTAAAGGGGACAAAGATCGGAAATTCGTAGATTTAATCCAGGTGGGGACAGGAAGATCTAGCTTATTGAGAATTGATAAGATCTGACTTAGCGTACGTCAACGGCTGTTTCCGTAAGCAAAGACATATTCATTGAAAAGCTTTAACTAAACTAATCAGTAACAACAGACCTGTCTCCCTGAAACCAATACAGGGTACTGAAACCCCGAAAAACTGACAGGTAGACCAGTGATACTTATGTGACTTCTTGCTTAGTGAGAGCACAATGGAATTCCATTTAGCATAACAATCTATTCCGCTCCAAATTGTGAATGCGGTAAGGAGTAATGTTGGAGAATTTCTCGCTCGTGCATGAGCCTTTGAGTTGAACTGTGCCGCTCTCATCGGCAACCACGTCAGCTCGGTAAGTTTGCAGCTCATCTTCTGGCAATTTGCAGGCTAGCTCTACTTGATTGAAGCTTTCCTCGTCGTTATGACTCAGAACTCTGGCAGTCACTTCGTAATTTAGCCAATCCCATCCGTGAGTCAGGAGAAGCTGTTTTTCTAGCACTTGAGCTGCCTTGGGCAATAGTCCCCAGCCACGATAGATGGTAGCCATGCACTGAATGTCGCCGCTGTGGGTCAGCACTGACCTTAAGGAATCGGCATCTAGGTAGCCGTAGTAACGGGCAGAGGGAAAATCAATCGCGGTAGGAGCCATACGGTGACCACCGATGTGGCTGGCCTGCCAGATGCGAGTATGCTCAAACCCCAGCTCAGTCAACAGCTTGCGAGCTTTGTAGTAAATGGGCGCACCAAAGCGGGAACAGCAGCGGTCACGACTGCCGTGGGTGCAGACAAAAATGTCGCGGCTGGGCACTTCTACCACTGGGTTCGCATCACCGGGTTCCCCCATCTTTATCTGCTGCACTAGAGGAGCGACAGCTTGAATGTCCTTTAGGTGGAATTCTTGCTTTTCATAGGCGGTAGCAAAGCTGGTGGGTTTGCGAAATACTAGCACGCGGGTGCAGTTGTCTTGCTTGAGCTGATCGTTGTGGATCAGCAGAAAGCGAGTTTGGTAGCGGTCATAGTTGTCGTAGACTTCTTTACCCAAGGCTCGCAGGTTGTCGGGAATCCCTTTGGAATCAAGATCGTAGGATTCCCATGGAGGCGGACACTCGATCGCAATATATGTCTGATGTTCTGAGGCAGAGCCAATAATATCAACTCCAGATTGACGCGATTTTTCTGCACACAAGAACTGATCCATGCTGTTGTCCCGTTTGATATTTAATAGTTGTTGCACCCATCTAAAATGCTTTCACTGATTAGACCTTTTGCATCATTTGATGATGTGCTACTCACTCAATTTATGCTGCAATCTGACTTGAATTTTTAGTCCTCTACCATACCGTTAGCTGAATTATGCAAGAGGTCTATTGGTGTTCTCAGACAAGATATCTTGAATTTGTGCAATTATTTAAGTTCTAGTGCAATTGGCTCTCTAATCTGAGCCAAAAGTTAGTAATCAACAAAGTAGACACGACCAATTTTACTTGCTGGTAGCCTTGACCAAATGATGTTTCTCCCAGACAGTTCAGACCTGTTTGACACTAGTCTCAGATGTTGGCGAATGCCTCAACGTCGGATTCAAGTTCTAGCCAGACTTATCTAATTGTCTCTCATCGTCCTATCGTGCTTGAACAAGCCGACCAGATTATTGTTCTCGATCGTGGACACATCGTTTTCAGTGACCAGTTTCAGGATTTATCGCTTGACTATTTTTCAGCAAATAGTTGAAAATAGATATCAATAATGAATTCTTGCAATAATTTTAACCATGACGATTACTCTCTCGCGAGCAGATTACGACGAATTATGGCGGGAGCAGAATCTGAATCCTGAAGTAGCAACTCATTCTGGTTTTTCTGAGAGCCGACTTATCGTGCCTGAACGGCTTGGTCAGGGCTATATGCAGTCAATGCAGTGGCAGGACATCAATCTCACCCTGTTTCAATATCAATTGCATAAAGAAGACAGCAAATGCGCCTAATACAATATCTTTGAGACTAAATTTGGTGCCATTACTGGGTTGACGGGGGTCATCGAGTTGTTCAATGAGCTGATGCAGCCAGTGCAGCAAAACAGAGAAATTCAGCACACCATCATTCATCGTCCAAGGCTCTATAAGGGTATGAATACATCCTCAACGACTACAACCTAGCTTGCCAAGATTTTGAATTTACAATTGCTGCTCTAGCTAAGGCGGTCTGGCTAATGGAAATAACTTTCAATTATACTGATTAAAATTGCTCCCCACTGCAATGAATGTCATAACCGATAAAGCCTACCGCCAGCAGCGTTGGGATTGCCTTCAAACTAATGGCTCTGTTTCAGGCAATACCGATGGATTTGATTGGGTGGGTCATTGCCAAAATCTGTACAACCAGTACCGTTTTTGGGAAATAAAGCTGCAGTCAGGGCTATATTTGGAATGGTCGGATGAAGACTACCATCAAGACCTGTGCATTAAGGTTGAGCATTCAGATGGAATGCCGTTGATCGCTAAGTTTTATCTCTCTGGTGAGCATCGGGTTCAATGTCCGGGTATTTCAGGCGTGCCGACTGAATATTGTGAAGCGGCTGGACAGAGCTATTTTTTCTCATTACCGGATGTGAAAGAAAATGAAATTAACCTGGCGGGTCAGCACGTGCGGCACTTGCGTCTGGTAATTGAACCTCGTTTTCTTCAGGGGTTGGGCGTTGACTTGGCATGCTTGCCCAGCCTGCTGCAGCGCACACTGATGGACGATCGCACGCGCTTTCACTGGTCTCTGGGCATGATGACCCCTGACATGCAGAAAGTGCTACAACAGATTTTGCACTGTCCCTACCGCTCCGGCATCAAACGACTATTTTTAGAGAGTAAGGCCCTGGAACTGCTGACACTGCAGCTTGACCAGTGGGTCGTGCTAGAGCAGGGGGAGCGTCCGGCGAAGGGGCTAAAAGCGGCGGATGTTGAGCGGGTATACGAGGCTGCGAATATTTTGCTCAGGGAGTTGGCTAACCCGCCCTCCGTGATTGCCCTGGCCCGTCGGGTGGGATTGAATGATAACAAGCTGAAGGCGGGGTTTCGGCAGGTGTTTGACACGACGGTATTTGGCTATGTGAGGGCGCAGCGGCTGGAGCAGGCCAGAGAGCTTTTGCTCGCAGGGGACATCACCGTCACCCAGGCAGCTTTGGCAGTGGGCTATGTCAATCAAGGACATTTTGCAGCGGCTTTTCGCAAGCGGTTTGGTGTAAATCCGCGCCAGTTGAGGTAGTAGAGACCCGCAATTCTGAGAAAAACTCCCGCTGTGAGTGGAAAAACTCCGGCTGTGAGCTGACACGACTATCCGCCCTCCGTAAAAATACTCACAATTGCGAATTGTTTGCATTTGGTGTGAGGCATGATGAATCTTCAAAATGGAGTAGGACAGCGCCCCTTTGCTAAGGCCCGCTGTCTGGGACTGATGGTTGCCCTATCGGGCAGCTGGGCATGGGCTTTGGTGCTATCGGCTGAGGCGCAGGAAATCGAGGTGTTAGAGAGCCCCGGCATCCTGGCAGAGGATGTCAGCAGTGGCGAAGCGATCGCCGCCGAATCGCCCACCGCCCAGACAGAGACAGTCAGTGAATCGGAGTCAGCGGCAGTAGACTCGCCCGTGATCTTGGTAAAAGACATTCATCGCACTGAGTCCGCCGCCGCCAACCCACCCGCCACGACAGTGGAGGAATGGCAGGTGCAAATTGCCCAGTCGCTGGTGCAGATTGCAGATGTGCAGGTTGAAACCACTGAAACAGGGTTGCAAGTGGTGCTGGAAACAACAAATGGGACGCTGACGACGCCCACGCCAACGGTGGCGGGTAATGTACTGACGGCAAATATTCCCAATGCAGTGCTGAGCTTGCCGGAGGGCGATACCTTTCAGCAGGCGAATCCATCGGTAGGAATTGACCGAGTGAGCGTTGTGGCATTGCCGGGGGATCAGGTGCAGGTGAAGATTGTCGGTACAGTGGTGCCACCGACAGCAGAGGTGACCGCTTCTGCATCAGGCTTGACGTTTGCTGTCACGCCGGGAATGGCGGAAACGGTGCAGGAAGATGCCGGAATCGAAATTACGGTTACTGCAGAGCAGCCTGACTCTGAGTATTTTGTACCTACTGCGCCTAGCACTCTGAAAACGGGGGTAGACATTCGCGATACGCCCTCTTCGATTCAGGTGATACCACGGCAGGTGATTGAGGACCAGAGCGCAAACAACGTGCGTGACATCGTACGAAATGCCAGTGGGGTTAACTTTGAATTCTCAGGAGGAAATCGCAACGAAACTTTTATTCTTCGGGGTTTTAGAGCAGAGCGGTTTCGCAATGGCTTTCGCGATAGTGGTTTTGCATCTCGTACCCAAACAGAGTTAGCCAATATCGAGCAGGTGGAAGTGCTGAAAGGTCCAGCATCAATTTTATTTGGACGTGCTGAACCATCAGGCATTATTAACTTTGTGACCAAAAAGCCATTACGGGAACCGTTTTACGAGCTGAATTTTACCGCAGGTAGCTTTGATTTCTACCGCCCGACTGTAGATTTATCAGGACCGATAACTACAGATAGGAGCCTGGCATATCGCCTCAACGCAGCCTATGAAAGCGCAGGTAGCTTTCGCGATGGCGTAGAGTCAGAGCGAGTTTTTGTCGCACCTACCTTATCCTGGCAAATTGGTGATAATACTGAGTTAACCTTAGAGTATTCTTACCTGCACGATACCCGATCCAACGATGACGGAGCAGTGCTTCTAGGCGAGGATGAAGATGGCGATCTGATCTTTAGTCCCTCTAATGTCTTTATCGGAGATCCGAGCCTTCGTCCTGATTATGATGAACATCGCGCCGAACTCTACCTCGACCATCGTTTTAACAATAACCTCTCTTCACGTTCGAGCATACGCTACACTGACTCTAGAGAAGGAGCCGGGAACGCGCCTTCAGCTGTTAGTGGTCCATCAGAAGACGGCCGCAATTTTCCCATATTAGAGACTCAGGGCTTTCAAGAATTAGAAACTTTCACCATTCAGAACGATTTGATCGGTACATTCAATACGGGATCAGTGGAGCATACTGTCTTATTTGGGCTGGAGTACGCTAAAGAATCCCGTACAGATACTAGAGTGGAAGAAAGAGATGTAGGACTGTTTGATGTTTTCAATCCTGAAGCTTTTGTTGCTCCTCCCGTAGCTATTGTGCCCTTTGAGTCAGCACGTTTTTTTAGTAGCGCAAATGAATCGTTCGGAATCTATTTACAAAACCAGATCGCGTTCTCCGAGAATCTTCAGCTAGTTGTTGGAGGAAGGTTTGATACTTTTAATGAAGAATCTAACCGTGCTGGTGAAGTATCCGAAACTGAAGCTGATGCCTTCTCTCCTCGCGTGGGTATTGTCTATCGACCCGTCGAACCTGTTTCTCTTTACGCTAGCTACACTCGATCCTTTACTCCTAATAGTGGAACGAATGTTGATGGTGAGACATTCGACCCCGAACGAGGAACGGCGTTTGAAGTTGGGGTGAAAACTGATATTGTCAAAGACCGTCTATTTTCGACCCTGGCTTTTTATGACACGACCCTTACCAATGTAATCACAGCAGACCCTGAGAATGATGGTTTTTCTATCATAACGGGAGAACAAAGAAGTCGAGGCATTGAACTAGATATTCAAGGAGAAATTTTGCCCGGCTGGAAGATTTTTGCTGGGTATGCCTACATCGATGCAGAGGTGACAGAAGACAACAATATTCCTGTGGGTAACCGCTTTGTAGGCGTGCCAGAGAATAATTTTAATCTCTGGACAACCTACACTCTACAAAGAGGTAGTTTGGCTGGATTAGGATTCGGCGCAGGTATTTTCTTTGTTGGCGAACGAGCAGGAGATAGAGAAAATTCCTTTTTTGTCGATTCGTACACTCGTGTCGATGCTGGAATTTACTATAAAAAGGACAACTTACGAGCGGCCCTGAACTTCACGAATGTTTTTGATACTGAATACATTGAGGCTGCAACTGATAACCTAAGCATCTTTTTTGGTGCGCCGTTTTCTGTGCGGGGTTCGATTTCGGTGACGTTTTAGATTGACCCCACCCCAGCCCTCTCCTCGGTAAGGGAAGGGAGCTAGTTTCTCCTCTGTTTTCTCGGCAAGAACAGAAAAGCATTTCTCCCCATTCAAAGGGGGGACTAAGGGGTGTCAAAAACTTTGTAAGAGAGAGGTCAGAAACTGCACAAGAGAGGATCAATATAGGTTCCAAGGTTTGAGCCAGAAGCTCTCGGCGACCCCACCCCAGCCCTCCCCTTGGTAAGGGGAGGGAGCGTCTCCCCCCTTACCAAGGGGAGGATTAAGGGGGGTGTATTACTCAAAATTGGAAATTCTAAGGAGGAATAAACCCATGCACAAAAAAGATGACCGAACTGTTCAACAAGTCCTCAGAACTAATAAAACGGCGCATCCTCCGTAACAATCCCACTCCTGCCGAAACCAAAATTTGGGCAAGACTGAGAAAACGACAGGTAGAAAACTGCAAATTTCGCAGACAGTACAGTATTGGTTCATTTGTCGTTGATTTTTATGTTCCCGAACTAAAACTGGCGATAGAAATCGATGGCAGTAGTCACTTCAGCTCTGAAGCGATCGCCTACGACCGAGAAAGAGAAAAATATTTAGCAGCAAAAGGAATTTGTGTAATCAGGTTTACAAATGAAGAAGTTTATCGACAATTGGATGAGGTGGTTTCAGCGATTGCTCAAAAAATTAAACAAAGGCGATCTACCCCAAGGTAGTTTTCTACCCCACCCCAGCCCTCCCCTTCTAAAGGGGAGGGAGCGTCTCCCCCCTTTAGAAGGAGGGATTAAGGGGGGTGTAATCTTTTGTAAGAGCAGATTAAGGGGGGGTAAAAGAAGAGGCAAATGGATAAACCGATGTCTGTTGCTCTTTCTCACTATAGCGATCGCTACCGCCTGTAGCAGCACCACAACTAACCAAAATCAGCTCAGTGATTCTCAATCAGCCTCATCCGATTGTCGAATAGTACAACATTCGTTGGGAGAGATATGCATACCGCTCAATCCTCAGCGAGTCGTCGTTCTCGGTGCTGGTTTCGATACCTTATTGTCATTAGGTGTGAAACCTGTCGGCAGCACTGAATCTGGTAGAAAGGATTATTCGTATCTAAAAAATAAAGCAAAAGATATTGAGGATGTTGGTGAGGCTAATAGTCCTAACCTGGAGGCAATTGCCGCTTTAAAGCCAGACTTAATATTGGGGTTTGACTACCGCGATCGAAAAAACTATGAGCTATTGTCGCAAATCGCGCCAACTGTACTGCATGAATGGAGAGGTGGCGATGATTGGAAAAGCCTGATGAGCCAGTTTGCAGAAGTTCTCGGAAAAACTGATAGGGCAGAACAGATCCTGGCAGATTACAATGCCCGAATTGAAAAGTTTCAGGCACAGATGGGCGATCGCTTAAAGCAAACAGAAGTTTCGATTTTTCGTGTCTCCCAAGGAAAGTTTTTACTTTATCTCGAAGATAGTCCTTGCGGATCGGTAGTAGCGGATGCGGGTTTTCCACGCCCCGACCACCAGACAAAGTTTAAAGAACCCGACGTATCGATTAGTAAGGAATTGCTCTATAAGGCAGATGCCGATGTCATCTTCCTTTGGACACTGGGTGTGGACGAAGAAGCGGCTCAGGAGTCTCAAACCGCTTTGAGAGAGTTAAGAGCGGACCCTTTATGGTCAAACCTTAACGCAGTTCGGCAAGACAAAGTCTACGAGGTTCCTAGTCGTTGGATCAGCATAGGTCCGACTGCCGCGAATTTAGTCCTCGACGATCTGTTTAAGTATTTTGTCGATTCACCATCCCAAGCTGCTCAATAATGCCAAGTCATTACGAAATCTTTTATTGTCACAATGCTCAGCTACAATCTGCCCCACCAAAACCCATACAGATGCAGGTCACATCACCCACACCCCGCATGATTTTACCCTCTCACCATGCGCACCTTCCTCCTCATCTGGCTCGCCCAGCTCATCTCCACCATCGGCAGCCGCATGAGCAACTTCGCCCTCGTCCTCTGGGCCTGGAACCTCACAGGCTCACCAACCACTTTAACGCTAGTCGCCTTTTTCTCCCAACTCCCCCGCATCCCCATCACCCTGTTTGCCGGTATCGTCGTTGATCGCCACAGCCGCAAACAGCTCATGCTCCTCGCAGACAGCATCGCCGCCCTCTCCACCCTCAGCATCGCTCTCCTCTACCTCACCGACATCCTACAAATCTGGCACCTCTACCTCGCCGCCGCCCTCAACGGCGGCTTCGGCCAAATCCAAAACCTCGCCTACCGAGCCTCCGTCTCCCTGCTAGTCCCCAAAACCCAGCTCACCCGTGCCAACAGCCTGTCGATTTCTGTTGGCTACGGCTCAAACATCTTAGGCCCCGCGCTGGCCGGAGCGCTCTATCCACTCATCGGTCTGCTGGGCATTCTGTGGCTCGACTTGGCCACCTTTGGAGGTGCGATTGCCCTCCTGATTTTCTCCCCTATCCCCCATCTACCATCTCAAACCAAAAACAACAACAAACCCACCCCCCTCCTCTCCCAGCTCACCTTCGGCTTCCGCTACATCTGGCAAAAAACAGGACTGCGATCGCTCCTACTCATCACCACCTTCTTCTGGTTCTTCCACGACCTCGGCGAAGCTATCTACATCCCCATGATTCTCGCCCGCACCAACGGTAACGCTCAGGTTTTAGCCAGCACCGCAACTGCAGCGGGCATTGGTGGCGTCACTAGCGCAATTGCTTTGACAGTTTGGGGTGGACCTAAACGCCGCATTCATGGAATGTTGAATGGTTTTATTGGGGCAGGCATTGCTAAGACCATCTTTGGGTTTGGGCAAACCCTCAGAACTTGGTTCCCCGCTCAGTTCTGTTCCTCTCTGAACTTTCCCCTCTTAGGCAGTTCAGAAAAAGCCCTATGGATGGAAAGTACCACACCAGAAATTCAGGGACGGATTTTTGCAGCAAACTCATTTGTCCTACAAGTAGTAAGCGCGATCGCCACCCTAATCGCAGGCCCTCTTGCCGAACATATCTTTGAACCTGCTGTGCGTTCTAGCACTGTTGCCTGGGTGGTTAGACCTCTGTTTGGAACTGAACCAGGAGCAGGGATTGCCCTGCTGTACGTCTTAACATCACTAGCATTGATTCTTGTAGGAGTAGGTGGTTTTTATTTACCTGCTCTGCGTCGGGCAGACGAGACAATATCTGTTGCTAAATGAAGTACTGTCATACCTCTCATGATGAGTCTACATCGTGCAATTGAGACTTGAGACTATACCTTGTGTTTGGATTGAAAGCCAATGTCCTTTACCCAATCGTAGCTCCAGCGATCATCCCTCCCTAGCACCTGCGGATGTTATAGCCGAAGCTATAGCTCCGCCTCCCTACACTGGTGTGAGTAGACAATCCCCAGGCATGTCGTCACGTATGAGATGATTGAAGCCTCTTGTGTGACAACTCCGATATGACAAAGAACCCCTTCGACTCATTCTCAAAACAGCTTCTTGAAGAGGTTCTTGCTCCCATTGGAACAGTCAAAATCACCCTTGAAGTACCCGGTGAATCCCAATATGTGGATGTCTATTTTGAGCCATCTGTCCCACCTGTAATTGCTCCCCAGGATCTAGGGCTGCTAGGTCGTATTGCACAAACTCCATGCCTCCTAGAGCCGTTTCGCAATCAGCCCACGCCTTCAGAAGTCCGTAGTTGTCTGCTCAAGCTTTTGCAAGTTCATGGTGACTATCAACGTAAAGCAAGACGAGCGCAAGAACCCATACCAGAAGACGACCTGCCTCGTTTGTGGATTCTTGCCTCATCTGCATCGCAGACCCTGCTCAAAGGCTTTGGGGCATCTTCTAGCGAGGATTGGGATTCAGGAGTCTATTTCTTACAACCGTCACTCAGAACTGCGATCATTGCCATCAATCAGCTTCCAAATAATGAAGCAACCCTTTTCTTACGGTTGCTGGGCAAAGGCCAGACTCAGAAGCAAGCGGTTGATGAAGTCATTGGACTTGATGTCAGACAACCCAGACGTGCAGCTATACTGAGGTTATTGGCCAGTTGGAAAATTAGCCTTGAGATTACGGGGCAAGCCGAAGCAGAAGAGGAATTGATGATGGTCTTATCGCAAGCCTATCTGGAATGGGAACAACAGACCGAGCAACGGGGTGAAGCCAAAGGTCGTCAAGAAGGTGAACAATCGCTTATTCTCCGTCAACTTACCCGGCGTATCGGTGACGTTTCTCCAGAGTTGCGATCGCAGATCCAATCCCTATCCCTCGACCAACTCGAAACCCTCGGTGAAGCACTGCTCGACTTTTCGGAATCCACTGATTTGGTGAACTGGCTAAAGGAGAATCAAGCGAATTAGCCATCACCCTCTAAATTATTGGTCTGTTGCACCTGATCCATCAGCTCCAAGCCTGGGGTTCTGATCTTCCCAGCACCCATCTAGTGCATGATCATCACCCTATTGATAGAACACTCCACCAAAAACATAACCATAGTCACAGATTACTGGTCATACTTTTCAATTTTAGTGTACGTCAATGGCGATTTCCGTACACATAGCCAAATAAATCATTATTTGGACTTTGACTAAACTTTGACTAATAAGCATGGTAAGCTATGGGGGTATTTGCTGAAAGAGAACAAATCCTTGGCTGAAACCCATACCCTGTCAACGGTTTAGAATAATGGCACGAGCTGTTGCGGAAAAATGCCGCCGTTGTTCTAAGCAACCTGTGGACCAAGCAAAGTTGAAGGAGTGCTGGGTAGGTCAGCGGTGTCATGTGCGACGTTCCACATATAAGCACCGCGATCGCTATAACCGGAATAAGAAACAGAAATACCAGCGAGACACGGTCAAGCTCATTCCTGAAATTACGGTGGATGTCCCGGTAAAGCCTGCGGCTATTCGGAGAATGTATCGAACGAGAAAGGATGCGCCTCTTCATGCCATGTCAGCGGAGCTATGGGTGGGTCAAAAGCGGGTTGCAATCGTCGAGCCCGTGCATACATTGGGTTGGACCAACTCTGATGTGACGAAATACTCAAGGGATATCCTCAGCCGCTTCTCTGAGCATCTAGACGGAAAAGTACTGCATCAGTTTGATTCGCAAGTCGAAGTGGATCCAAGGCAGTGCCCGATTCGTCCCTGCCCTTTGTTCCCGTAAGAGATTATGCACGATGGCATTACAACTGGAACTCGACTTGTGGCAACAATTGAATCAAGCGGAAGCGGTTCCAGTGGAGAGTGACCTCCAGCAGTTGCAGGAGCGATTGGACTTAGTGGTAGCTCAGTTGCCATTAGAGGAGAAGTTATCCACGGCAGGGACTGCTCTACTGCAGATGGCGGAAATTTTGAGTCGGCGAGCGGAGGTCTTCCTCAGGGACTGGCGAGATGCCTACAACGATGACGGCCCCATCCTTGATTTGGATGATGAACTGGAGATGGTTCGGCAGTCGATGGTGTTAGACGATGAACTAATTGCTGAACCCGACCCGGTGACTCGGCGAACTTTGCCCAAGGAGGAGTGTGAGTCGATCGTTGCGCTCAAGGACAAGGCATCCATACTGGAAGAACTGGAGACTGAGTTAAGGGTGGAGCAACCTGATGAAGTCTTGCAAGTCTTGGAAGAGGAGGATGTTTTGGCATGGGTAAATGCCATCTCAACGTACTTACATGGGACATCTGGGATGGTGCCTTTGGTCGAGCTAACGCAGGAGCTACATCTGTCACTCGTGCCCATCTGGCTAGGGATGCTACTCGGTGGATTTCAGTTTGAGCAGCGGGGTGGGTTTTACGATCAGAATGTCTGGATTGAGACAAGTGGCTACAATAGCCAACCTTAAGGACGATCGTCATTTTTTTCTAAGCCATCCGGCAAGGTTCAATTCAAGGTAACACTTCCGCTTAACAATGAAAGGTTGTAGCCACTGCTCTACAATGGTTTTAGAGATTCTTTGCGAAATAAAAGAGCGACTCTAACAACCTAAAACTTGAACCATACCCCTAAAGTTATCAAATAGCCAAGGAAATGGGCTTAAGCAGTACGCTCCACATGGGTTGAATTACCGTTTCTGATTATGATATGGACAATATCTGGATAACATCCTCATTTCAGAATCGCCATGCCTCGTCCGATTACTTTATAGTTGGCAGCTAGGATATGGAAAACAGTGACGAAATATTGTTTGCTGAGAATTCAAGCATCGACCCTGAAGAGCTAAACAGTCTATTTCGGCTAGTCGGTTGGGATAATCAAAAGCGGCGCACTGTATCCCTCGACATTCTCATTCACCATTGATACTTCTTTTCGGTACCGACCTGCTCCAACAACAGATATTACAAAGGGATATTGAATGTGATGCTCAATAGGAATAGGGAATATGCCGAAAACTTGATGTCTCCCTAGCCAGGGTTTAATGGAAACAGCAATGGGATGAATCTGAAAAACTTCATCACTGGTATCAAGGAAAGAAGTATCTTCACATTGAGGATTTAATAAGTATTTTAGAAAATTTACCATACCGAGTTAATGAATAAAATTAGCTAATAAAGAGGGATCTTTTTTGTCATTGTGTAATCCATAATCATGCATGGCAAATTGAATTTGGAGCATAAGTCTATCTTGATCAAATGGCCGAGATGCTTTGTGATAGCAAGCTGTATCTTCAGCAAAACCAAACCCTTGATCACCCGTGATATAACTGACTTTTTCAGAGCTATAGTAAGTCAGGATGTGATGATCGCTGCGACGTTTGACTGGTAAAACTTTATGCAAGAAACTTTTCTTTCGGTGACTACCGCGAACGCAAATATGAGGACCACTATATTGACTAACATCCGTTAGGTAAAAGAAGAATCTAAGACAGGCATAATCATCCAAGTCGTAGTGAAAGAACGTAATAGTTTTATTGGAATCATAAGGCTGATCATTGCTGACAACAAAGTTCCACCAAAGCCGACTTCCCGTAAATACAGGTTCAGCATCAAAGTATAAAGCTGCAATTTCTCTTAGCGTTGGGTCCATTGACAAAGCGTGGATAGCTGGACATACACTAGTATTAAAGTATTGAGCTGTGAATAAAGTTGTGTTTTGCTTGACTTGTTCTTTATCGGAGTAAAAAAATCCCTTTTGAGGATCTAAATTTGCGTAACAGGGGGTTGAATAGGCAAAGGTAATAATCTCTTGTACGATCTGTTCAGGAAGGTTAATGCCCAGATATAAGCCATCTTGGCAAAGAGTTCTATAGATATTTTTATTATTAAGATAAGGGAAGTAATTATTCTCGGCAGATAAATAATATTGATGAGTATTGGGTTTTTCTGCCCTAGTTTTGACAGTACAGCGAATGAAGTAAAACCTCCCTAGAATTGACATTATTAGCCATTTCGGGTTTTTATGAGCCTTATTAAAATATTTACATAATCTTGCTTTTAGCTCAATAAAAAAACCTCTAAAAAAAACAGATTCTTTTGGTCTTATTGACATGCCGTATACCTTTATCAATTTTTTATATCAGTTAGTTTGATATAAATAAAATTTTGCAAACAATGGATTTTAAATATGAGGATATTTTACTCAGAAATACTTTTAAGTCAATTATGCTAGTGCCATTAAACTATTCTTCCATATAAAAATCTGGGTTACTTTAATTATTTAATATTCTTTAACCACTAATCACTCGCTTGTTGATATTAAATAGATTTTCATCACTATTGCTTTTTATCTGTGCTAAATATCGTAAAAATTAGTTTTCCCTACTTAAGTCATCTCTATAAGTTAAGCTTGATCCCTCTTTTGTCACTTTAGGGGGAGGATAAATTCTTGATTGTTTCTCGTCTATTCTCATATTTTTTGCCGAAGAATAATTTTGAATAATAACGGGAAATCGTCATTACAGATTTTATCTGGCCAGAGTGACAAAAGAGGGGTCACATGTCGCTCCACTCTTTTCTCAAGAACTATGAAAATAAAGGCTTTGAGATACTTCTGTCAGGCAGTCAGATTGAGAAGTACTTAAGTCGTTGAGAATTGAGAAGTTTGACTTATACCAATTCGGCATAATTTTGACCTATGTTAGGGGAAATCAATAGTCGATACTTGAATTCCCCTATGCCCAGTGTTTTGAAAATAGAGATT